>JAYQBP010000047.1:0-6914 GCA_038137385.1 Opitutales bacterium
GTCATCTCCCGATGTATCCCCCTCGCACAATTCATTGTGCGAGGTGTCGGTTTCACATACCCAAGATGCGAGTGTAGGCCGGTTTCCCTCCCTTAGCATACTGCGATTTACAATTGACCATGCGACGGCACCAGCTCCAATTGTAAGGTTGGCAAAAAAGGGTTTGATCGATCTTCGGTCATGCTCACCATCGTTTAATAACCGGATCGTTTTTTCAACTAAAGGGGCCCCATTTTCACCTGCAACTAGGATGGCACGGTGAATCTGGCCAGATTCAATTAAAGAACTTGCCAAAATCAATGCATTTACAAAGCCAAGGCACGCATTTGAGATATCCAAAATTTGGGTTTTTGCACCCAGCCCCATCAATCGGTGCACATAGGATGCGGTGGCGGGCTCTAGACGGTCCCGGCAAACCGAACAATGGATCAACAAGTCGATCTTGTCCGGATCGATTCCAGTGGCTAAAAGCTTGTTGCCTGCCTCCGCAGAGGCTTGTGATGGCAAGAATTCGCAAGGCCATAATCTTCTTTCGCGAATTCCAGTCATCAGTTCCAAACGACCTTCAGGAAGTTTTAGCCTTTGGTAGAGGGGGCTTAACCGATTTTCGATTTCGGCAGAAGGGACAATGTCATTGGGCAAGGAATAGGCCATTCCTTCTATGGCAACATTGGAAAACTTCGTCATTTCAAACTCATGGCCGATGAAACGACTTCCTGGTCAAAGTAGTTAAAACCCATTCCTGCATCGATCACAATTCCCTGACCGTTAATGCCCGATGACCTCGAGCTTAGTAAAAAGGCAGCCAAGTTGGCTACTTCTTCAGTTTGTAGAGCCTTTTTACGAAAAGTCAGTTTTTCTGCATATAAATAATTAACAAGGTAACCTGGAATGCCCGCCGATGCACTCGTTTTAAGTGGGCCGGCGTTTACCGAGTTAAACCGAATTTCGCTATCCTTCGAGAAAGACTTTGCCAGATACCGCACAGAAGCTTCCAGGGATGCTTTGATTGGAGCCATATAGCCGTAATTTTCAGCCGTTACATCTGTAGATGATATTCCGATTGTTACGACGGATGCGTCTCGCTTTAGGAATGGCTTGGCGAGGTTGGCGAGCTCAACTAAAGAGAAGGAAGAGATTTGGGTGGCTTGGAGAAAGTCTCTTCTCTTGGTCTCATGAAAGGGCTTGAGTCCATCTGCGTAATTGGCGAAGGCAATGGAATGCAAAATTCCATCTAACTTAAGGCCTTCAATTTCATGTAGGGATTCCCCCAAAGCCTTAATTTGTTCCTCCTTTTCGAAGTCGCATACCAAAATAGGTTGTTTTTTTTGAGTAAGGATTTCCAACTCATTTTTTCTTTTAGTACTGCGAACGCAGTAAACCAAACGGGCACCTTCATTTTCTAACAACTGGGCAACAGACCATGCCACACTTTTGCGGTTTGCAAAGCCTACAATAAGAAATGTTTTATTAGATAGGTTTAGAAAGCTCACTTGGGTCAATCTTCTCTAACCATAGCCAAGGCGTAAGAAATGGTAAGAACTACTTTACCTTCCTTTCTGATTTCACCGGACATATTAAAGAATTGCCCCATCTTTTCACCTAGGGTGACGGAAACCTCAACGACATCCCCCGGTTTGACCATTCGTTTAAATCGGGCGTCTCTAATCCTAGAAAGAACCGGAGTAATCTTTTCGTCGGTTAGGGATTGGTCAGATAAATAATCAGATAAAAAAATGGCTCCTGTCTGAAACACGGACTCACATAGAAGAACCCCAGGCATAATTGGGTTCCCAGGATAGTGACCTGCGAAAAAGGGAAAGTCGTCTCTAATGTTTAACCGGGCAGTGGCCCCTGTCTCTGTGATTTCGACAATTTCGTCCACAAATAAAAACGGGGGGCGATGAGGAATTCGACGATATATTTCTTCCATAATAAAGTGGATTGGTACCCTACCCGTTCCCTTCAGGCAATGGCAAAGCTTGACGAAGGCTCTTGATCGTTAGGTTTAGGTGAAGACACACCCCTAAGGAAGCTATCTACTTTGTTTGCCGTAATGACACCATAGTTAATCGTACCCAACCAACCGGACATGATGATGCCAACTGATCCGGCATGAAATAGCCCAGGTGCATGGGTGGGCAATTCATTAGATACCTCCAGTCCCTCAAATTTGGTACCAAATGTAGCCCCGTTGGCATGTTTTGTATAATGCTTAATAGTTCTAGGGGTTGCGGCTTCGATATGGTCCACTTTTTCTCGGATATTTGGTACAATTTTTTCTAAGGCAGTTAAGCTCTCATTACACAATCTTTCCTTTGCTTTAATGTACTCAGAGTCTGTGAGTGAATGCCAGTCCTGCCATTTGGCATTAATCGATGTCACAATACTGTATCGTGGTTCTTTTCGGTGAGGTCGGGTATCAGGATAATAGATGGAAAAGGTTCGACTGGTTGTATGGAAATCAGTCAATTCATCGGTAGAGAAATGGGGAGATTCAGAAGTGAAAATTAAATCACCGAGCGTTTCGGGTAGAGTCTCCCCTTTTTTGAGTCCAATATAAACCTGACAAGAGGTACTGTTTAACCGAACATCCTTGGTTTGTTGGGCATACTTTTTAGGAAGCTTGCTCAAACCAAGTAATTTCTCGATGGTATTTTTCAAGTTAGCATTAGAAAGAACCGCACCGCATTGGATATGTCTCCCATTTACCTCAACTCCATTTACATGTGGTTTTCCGTTGTGTTCTTGGGTGGTGATCCTTTCGACATCACACTGCCTGCGGAGTTCGACTCCGTTGTTTCGTAATTCTCGAATCATTTTTTTGACCAACGAATCAGTCCCGTCTTTGAAAGTATAAATACCCTTACGCATGAAGTTGGTGAAAACGATCCCATATGCGATGGCAGGATCCATAAATGATGAACCATTTGCATAGGATATAGGTTCTAATAAAAGTCGTTTTACATCATCCCGTCCCGGGAAGAATTCCTCGAGGAGTTCTCCAATAGTTTTACCATCGTTAGCAAAATAATCCATATTACGAAGGTGATCGTAGAAGCCCTCAATCCTGCCCTTGGCAATTTTAAAAGTTTTTTGAAGGATGTGAGTGAAGTCGTTGCGGTCAAAAGTGGTTTGAAGATCGTATTGTGGGTTTACAAATCGGATATTTTTAAGCTGAACAATGGAGTCAGCTATTTCTTTTGTCCAATATCTCCTGCAGGACTTGATCATACCCACAGGAAACCCATGCAATGAAATATCGAAGATATGACCACCCGCCCGCTTGAACCAAGTAGCCAGTCCGCCGAACTGGTAATGGTGCTCAAGTAATAATACAGAGTGGCCTTGTTTCGCTAAGCAGTTTGCCCCAGTCATGCCTCCCAGTCCGCTACCGATAACTACAACATCGTAATAATCCTTAACATCCTTTAGGTGGTCTCTCTTAGTTGCCATGATTATTTTCTAATAATCTGTTGAGGAAGTACAAATTTATACTTTTCAAATATTCATAGGGCCCGAATATTTCTCGAAGAATTCAGTTGCTGATTGTTCGGGTGAATCGCCAGGGCCAACGATATGTTTAATATTTAAATGGCTCAACTCAGATAGTTGTTCTTCGCTTAGTTCGAGAGGGGAAATGCACAAAGTTTCTAAATCCATCTCGAAGAGAGGGGAAAAATCATCAATTTTTAGTCCAATAATATTGAGATACTTGAGCGGGCAAAAGGTGAGTGGATTTAGGTTACGAACGGGTGAACCGGGTAAAAACAATCTCTCCAGTGGAGTTTCAATCAAAGGGTTTAGGTCTTCCACAAGAGTTTTTCGTAATTGAATCTCAATAAGGGGACACTTCCTGAGAGGCTCCAAGTTCTCTACATGGGTCTGGTTTAAATTGATTTCAGATAATGGGCACGAGTTAATTGCGGTAAGGTTGTCGACCTGCGTGCCCTGCAGGTTAAGTTTTTCTATCGGTCTGTCACCCATTGGCCGAATGTCTAAGACCGAAGTTTGTGACAAATCAAGTTTCGTAAGAGGCATGGAATGGATGAAAGATAATTGCTCTACCGAACTGCCGGACAGGTTTAGTTCTTCGATCGGAAGTATAGCTAAAGATTCGTAGTCAGTTGCCTTACAGTTTTTAGCTGAAAATCTATCCAGATTAAAAAACTTGAAAGACCTCAGAGGAATCGAGCATCCCCAAGGCAACGAAAGTCCCTTAAGTTGAAAGCCACGGATACTTTCAGGATCAAGCTCAGTGACTTTTGAAAAATCTAGGTCCTTGATTGGTAGATGAGCAAGGCTATCCAGGTTTTGCAGGTTGGAGTCATTTAAAAACCGAACCCCCACTCCACCGGTGGTTAGAAAAACATCAGCAGAGAAACCAAGTTTCTCCAGTTCTCGACTGCAGGAAAGAGTAACATCATCGAATAAACGAGTGTTCGAACTTTTCCTGCTATGGAGTTTGGAGGAAATCAACGGAGGGGTTGCTTAAGGAATTAACTCAAACTTATTGATCGGAGAACTCTTTGATCAATAAATTTCTCCAACAAATTTCTCCGCCATGTGTCTGAAGTTGTATGGGCCCCTCTGGTAGTACGGGTTCAGTTTTCTTCCAATAATTTAAAAGAGTGGCCTTCTTCACCACTTTTTTATCGTTAAGCCAAACCGATACCTGTTGACCAATCATTTGAACCTTCAACTGATTCCAGTTGCCGAATGGTTTGTCCGCATGAACCAATGGCTTCCATCCATCCTTGGGGCGGTTATTCCATAGCCCTCCTGAGCCATCTTTTGCCCCATATTTCCATTTACCGCCTGCTTCGGTGGTGTCCCAAATTTGCACTTGAGGATATCCCCTCAGATAGATTCCGCTGTCGGCTTTGGCGACCGTCTTATATTCAAGTTTTAATAGAAAGTCTGAATAGTTTTCAGATGTGGTTAAATAGAGGCCTTGCCCGTCATTAACTAAAATGCCCTCTTCTACGCTCCAATGCTTATTGATATCGATTAGGCTATCTTTTTTTTTCTTTTCTAACTCCTCCTTAGGTAGGCTCATCCAGGAGGCGGGGTTTTCGGTACCAAGTCCCCACCAACCAGATAAATCTTTTCCGTTAAACAACGATTTAAACCCTGAAGACTGGCCATAAATAAACTGAGATAATAAAAGAAAAGTAAGAATGGAATATGAAGTTATTTTCATTTACTTAAACATGGAATTTTTGAACCTTTGTGGCAATTTTGAAACGCTTGTTTATACATTAGGATAAGGCAATAAAATCTGAACCTTCTTGGTAACCAAATGCTTTCAAGTGGTCGGCTACTTGTACTCGTACATCCCTTGCTCCGATTAAAATTAATACAAATGCATCTTTGGGTTTAGGGAGTTTTGCATGTGAAATGATGGGTAGGTTGTTAAATTTTTTACCAATCTTTTTAGGGTCGGTATCGAGTAGAGCAGAAAGGGCAACTCCTTCGTTAATTAATAGGGATATAAATTTTCTGGCTACATGCCCCGCACCCCAACCAAAGATTTTCCTGTTCCCCCATCTCTCCGTCTTCTCTTGCAAAAGTTTTACATACTTGGATTTAATCTTCTGGAATGCCATTGTACTGTACTTTGGATCGATTCTTGATGTGCGATTTTTATGATCTCTCCAGCGTAGAAGGACTTTGGGTATTTTTACCATTCTAACTCCTCGACTGAACCACCTTAGCCATAATTCATAATCTTCCGGGAACTCACCATTCAGGTAACCGCCATAATTATGGATAAGCCTTTTCCGAAAAATTACCGAGGGATGAGCCATTGGGCACTCAATGAAACGCTTCAGTTCATGCTCCCTAGGTTCTATTATTGAATTCGACCAATTCACATAATGCTGATACCCCATGGTTTCCTGACGAGTTGGGAAATGCTCAGTCCGACAAGAAACCAAATCAATTTCTTGATTTTGATTTAAGTATTCAACTTGTACCTCAAGGCGCTTTTCATGCATGATATCGTCCGCGTCCATCCTCGCGATTAATGGACTTTTTGCATTTTCAGTCCCTGTATTTAAAGCATCAACGATCCCTTTCCCTTGGTTGTGCAAGAGCTTGACCCGAGGATCTTTCTGGGTGAGTTCATAAAGAATTTGAAAGCTACTGTCTGTAGAGTGATCATCCACCGCTAAGAGTTCCCACTTTTTCAAACTTTGCCCCAAAATAGAATCTATGCACTCCTTTAAATAATCTGCCGAGTTTCGAATGGGTAAAATAATTGAAACAATAGGCTGTAGCATTTGGTTTTTTGCTTATTAGGTCGGTGTAATTTGTCGGATTGCTTCATAAACCGCAATACCCACGGAAACAGCCAAGTTGAGTGAGCGTAAATTAGGAGAATATTTGGGTATGGTTATCCTTCTTTCCCCAACCCATTGATGCACTTCTTGGGGAGCACCTCCCCCTTCATTGCCGAACAATAAACCATCACCCTTTTTGAACTCAGCTTCCCATATCGACTTTTGGGCATGCGTACTGAGGAGATAGATCTCATCAGGACGATTGGGTGATTGGGTAAATTCGTTCCAATTTTGGTATTCAAAAACTTCCAAGCTCTTCCAGTAATCC
Organism: Opitutales bacterium; assembly: GCA_038137385.1. Taxonomy (GTDB): domain Bacteria; phylum Verrucomicrobiota; class Verrucomicrobiia; order Opitutales; family Seribacteraceae; genus Chordibacter. Next base: position 6,613 of record JAYQBP010000047.1, read on the forward strand.
ATACCTGCACGGCGCAGATTCTTGTCAGTAATTTCGAAGCCTAGTGGGTGTACCAAATGTAGACGGCTTTGGGTAAATGCACATAGCCGCCCAATATTACCTGTGTTCTGTGGTATCTCTGGTTGGTAAAGGATAACATCAATCATTTTTTTATTGCACTTTTTACTGCCTGCTCTGCTTCTCGCTGTGCCACTCTTTTTTTAAGGTCCTGCCGCTTGTCTCGTTGGTTTTTCCCTGTGCCTAGGGCGAGTTCACATTTTATCAATGAACCACTAAAAAAAAGACGAAGCGGAACGATGGTT
>JAYQBP010000047.1:6924-8847 GCA_038137385.1 Opitutales bacterium
CCACTGCAGTCTTCAATTTATTTAGTTCTCTTCGGTTGAGCAAGAGCTTCCTGGACCTAGAAGGTTCATGGTTATTATCATGACTGAAGAAATACTCATCGATGTAACTATTAAAGAGAAATAACTCATCTTTTACGAAGCGGGCAAAAGATTCAGAAATTTGAGCTTTCCCCAATCGTATCGATTTCACCTCTGAACCCTGTAGCACAATTCCAGCTACGAACTTATCACCCAGAAGAAACTTGTGTCTCGCTTTTGAGTTTAAAAAACTCGGCTGAGAAACGGAGGGTTTTCGATTACCTCCCATATTGCCAGTGACTACCGAGCAACAGGTTGCTTACCTGATACTCATTTAGAAAATCAGGCTTCGGACTCTTGATCCCAAGGTTGGTAAGTGATCTTTCCCTCGATGATTTCCCGAAGTGCGACATCTTCTGGTTCTAATTTCTCTAAAGATTCAATGAGGGGTTTACTGCCATGTTTAAGTTGCTTGGAGCGGCGAGATACCAAATTAATCAAGGTATTGGGGTCTTCAACTATGGTATGGGCTTCTTGTAAATATTCGTCTCTCACGATGATAAGGGGATAGAATTAAAAGTATTGTAAATTATGATTATGTGTGGAAATTGCAATTTATTTCGGTAATGCAAAAAGATTCTAATGTTATCATGGTCGGTTGGACAACCGTGTCAGACAAAAATGATGGAAGAAAACTAGTTAATGAACTGCTAGACCTCGGACTTATCGCGTGTGGCCAGATCGGTAAGTCCATAGAATCAATATACTTTTGGGAAGGTCAAAAGGTAACCACAGAAGAATACCTTGTTATTCTAAAATTCCCGCAATGTAAGACGAAAGAAATCAGTTGTAAAATTAGCACCATCCACCCATACGATACGCCTCAGTGGGTATATAAAGAGATGAGTTCAACCAACGAATTTGCCCAATGGGTCAATCAAATCCGTAAAACTTGAGAATTATTCCTCGGGTTTGGTTTTGACCAAAGAAACAACACGGTCTCCGTTTTTCCATTGCCCCCTTTTGCGGAGCAACTCGACGCGCTCGAAACGCTTGAGTACATTTCTCTTTTTGGTTAATCCGCCTGGAGGGCTAAAACTTGGATGTCTGCTCATGGGTAAATTGTTAATCGATTTAACGACTTAATTCAAGCGATAAAGCTAGGCCGGGGCACCTACGGGTTCAGTCCCAGGGTCTAACGGCTTTGTCTTCTGGTCAGAAGTGTCGTTTGCTTGTTCAATAGGTTTTTCAGGGTCTTCAGGGATATTGGATTCAGGAGATGGCTGGATGACTTCCGAAATAATCTTCCCATGCTCAAGTATTTCATGAATGTGTTTTCCTTCAATCGTCTCAAACTCAAGAAGTGCTTTGGCTGATTCATGCAAGGCTTCGATGTTATCCTGTAAAATTTGCTTCGCCCGATGGTATTGCTGATCGATAATTTCTTTAATCGCAGAATCAATTTTTTGAGCGGTTTCTTCACTGTAATTTTGTGCACGACTGAGCTCTTTCCCAAGAAATACTTGATCTTGCTTGTCTCCAAACGAAATCATGCCCAATTCACTCATTCCCCAGTCACATACCATGCTTCGGGCAATATTCGTAGCCATACGAATGTCTCCAGCTGCCCCACTTGTCACATCTCCGATTTCAATCTCCTCAGCTGCCCTGCCTCCCATTGCACAGCAAACTTGATTAAGCACCCTGCGTTTACTGTGATTTAGGATATCCTTCTTTGGCGTGAACATAGTACTACCAAGACTCTGACCTCTAGGGATAATCGTCACTTTGTGAATAGGAAGAATACCGTCATCAATCTTCGCTTGAACGATGGCATGTCCGGCTTCGTGGTAAGCAATGATCTTGCGGTCTTCCTCATCCATTACTCTGCGACGTTCCCTGCCA
>JAYQBP010000047.1:8857-9904 GCA_038137385.1 Opitutales bacterium
CCGAGCATCATCCAAATCAATGGGCTCAACAAATTTCTTTCTTCTCCGAGCGGCAATTAAAGCACCTTCGTTTAGAAGATTTGCCAGATCCGCACCTGAAAAACCAGCAGATGCCCGGGCTAAAGATTTAAGCTCTACCTCTTCGGATAACTTAATCTTCTTAGCGTGGACTTTTAGAATAGCTTCCCTGCCCTCGAGGTCGGGCAGGTCAATAACCACTTGTCGATCGAAGCGACCGGGGCGGAGTAGTGCGTTATCGAGAACATCCGGTCGGTTCGTGGCAGCAATGATTATGATGCCTTCATGACCATCAAAGCCATCCATTTCTACGAGAAGGGAGTTGAGGGTTTGCTCACGCTCATCATTTCCTCCACCCAGTCCAGCACCACGCTGGCGACCAACTGCGTCAATTTCATCAATAAATATTAAACAGGGTGCATTCTTTCTGCCTTGCTCAAACATATCCCGAACACGAGCAGCACCGACTCCAACAAACATCTCAACAAAGTCGGAGCCGCTAATGCTAAAGAAGGGAACATCCGCCTCCCCTGCAACCGCCTTGGCAAGGAGTGTTTTCCCGGTCCCAGGGGGGCCCACCATTAGCACGCCTTTGGGTATTTTTCCTCCAATCTTGCGGAAGCGCTTGGGGTCTTTTAAAAAGTCGACAATCTCTGCCACTTCTTCTTTGGCTTCTTCACAACCGGCGACATCATTAAATACAATTTTTTCATTCTCCCGGGTGAGGAGCTTAGCTTTACTCTTACCAAAACTAAGAGCGCCCTTACCGGCCATTCTTAGCTGCCTGACAAAGAGGAAATAAAGCAATCCGATAATAAGCAGGAAAGGCAATAAACTAAAAAGTAAATCCGTCCAGATGGTACTGGATGGTTCCTCGCGAAGGCGGGTACCAAGAAGTTCCCTGAGTTCGCGGTATTCAGATTCTGTGACCCTTCCCTTAACAACAAAAGGGAGAGTTTTGTACTGGTTTTCATCGATTTCAAAAGCTGGGTTTTGAATCTTTCCTTGAATAACATACCACTCCTCACC
>JAYQBP010000047.1:9914-12644 GCA_038137385.1 Opitutales bacterium
CCTCACCCCCTTTGGGATCACTCTGAATGATCGCTTTGTCAACGCGGTCTTGCTTGGCAGCAGTAATTAACTCATCAATCGAGGCAATTGAAAGTTGTCCATGAGTAATTTCCCCAGACTGAGCCATCACCAAGCCAATGATCGCTGCAAGCACAGCAAGCCAGATTAGAAGAACTTTTGGATGAAAGCCTTTGGGTTGAGATTCTTTGTCTTCGTTTTTGTTTTTATCCACCCAACTATTCTGTGCGTGCAGCCTTGTAAGTCAAACGGATTACCCCATGTTTTGGGTTTCTCACCTTCGCAAAATCAGATGGCGGAAAACCAGGTACCCACAAAATCTGTCCTTCTGAATTTAGAAAAACGGGAGTTTTAATTTTCTGAGGATTTGTCCACTTCTGGTCAATCATTCGACGGGCCAATTTCTTGGTGCCTTTTGAGCCCATTGGGCGGAAGGAATCTCCTTGTTTTCGGGTTCTCAGGAAAACTCCATTATTTGCCGCGTTGTGACAAATTAATGCCATTTGACTCGGGTCGATGGATTTTTCCTCAATTTCTTTTGATGCTAAACTGGTATTGCTGATTTCTGCGGCAATTGAAAAAGAGCGGTCAGGAAAATGGATTTCACTGTTTATGGGTAGGGATGACAAGGGAATAGGATTGATGTTTTCATCTTTTTCAAGGTTCAGGCAGTTGCCGGTCCTCATTACCCAAGCGTTTTGATCTACTTGTAGCCTATACCACTGAGAACTCTCTAACTCCTTGAGGATCATTTGAGCTTTTTCTGCTTTTAATCTCGGATTCACCCTGCTGTGTGCGGATAGCCATAATCTAATTATTCTAAGTTGAGTCGCATTTGGATAATGGTTCATTCGATGAAGGTCGATTGATCCATCATTTAACATGCATCCATCGAAAGCTTTTTTAGCGTGAAAATCCAGGGCGACTGCATCATCACGGATGGCTTGAGCGGTCTTAGCCAATCCTTTTAGTAAGTCATGATCGACTGCATTTTGCCATACTGGCATAACAGACTGGCGTAAGCGGTTTCTCAGATAGAGGGCACTTTCATTGCTTAAATCTTCACGCCAAGGAATTTCAGCAACCTTCATGGCTTCAAGAATCCTTTTTTTGGGAAGATCGATAAAAGGCCTTATAAAACAGATTGAGCCGACTTTACTTACTGGTTTAGGACTAGATAGACCTTCTGTATATGAGCCTCGAGCCACTCTCCAGAGTAAGGATTCTGCAACATCATTTAAATGGTGCCCCTGAAGAATGATATCCATTCCATTCTTGTGTGAAACTTCGTTGAAAAACCCTATTCTTAGATCACGCAAGCTGGCCTCGTCTTTTCTTTCAGAATTTTTTGCAGACTTGGAAATCAACCGAAGGTCTAATTTCAAACAAATTGATGCGACATAAGACTCATCCGTCTCAGAGTCTTTCCCTCGGAGTTTATGATTAAAATGTAGAACAATTATTTTGTGCCTTAATAGAGGGAATGCGGCATAAAAGAGAAATAAAGTAAATAAACTATCGGCACCACCCGAGCATGCGATACCTAGGTGCTTTGACTTAGAGAGATTACGATTTAATACCTCAATGACATCTGGATTCCATTCAGCTAATGGGCAGTGAGAAAGTAATTTACCTGACCGCTCGATCAAGTCATTCGGCAAGTCCGAGGCTTCGGGCATGATCAAGATTAGGTCATCCACCAATGGTATCCTTGGGATACCATTTCTTTAAGCACTCGGGCACTTTGACCTTACCATCATCCTGTAAGTTATTTTCCAGAATGGCAGCCAGGACTCGTGGAATGGCAAGGGCAGAGCCATTAAGAGTATGAACAGGCCTTGGTTTATCGCCCTCCGGCCGAAAGCGTATGTTGGCCCGCCTTGCCTGGAAATCGGTGAAATTGCTACAACTGGAGACCTCCAGCCATCTTTTCTGCCCCGCTGCCCATACTTCTAGATCGTATTGCTTGGAGTGAGGAAAACCTATATCACCTGAGCAGATTAAAAGAACTCGGTATGGAAGACCGAGTTTTTGAAGAAGCCCTTCGGCATCAGTACGCAACTTTTCGAGTTCGTTGAAGCTTTCGTCCGGATGAGTCCATTTGACTAATTCCACCTTGTCAAACTGGTGCAGGCGATTGAGCCCGCGCACATCCTTGCCCCAACTTCCTGCTTCCCTGCGAAAGCATGGAGTGTAAGCACATCGCATGACCGGCAACTGCTCTGCGGAAAGAATTTCATCCCGGTAAAAATTAGTCACCGGAACTTCAGCAGTAGGTATCAAGTAAACCTCTTCGTTTTGATCGAGATACATCTGCCCTTCCTTGTCTGGCAGTTGGCCAGTAGCCGTCGCACTGGCTGCATTCACTACGATTGGGGAATGCACCTCTTCATATCCATTCTTGCCTGCTTCATCTAAAAAGAAGTTGATCAAGGCACGGACGAGTTGCGACATTTCACCCAAATAAAACGGGAAGCCAGCACCCGTAACTTTTACACCTCTGGGAAAATCAATCATTTGGTCAAACCAGGGAATATCATAGTGAGGAACAGCGTTGGGGAAATCGCCCTCCACATTACCCCATGTCGAGATCGCTTGGTTGTCCTGCTCCCCCTTGCCATCCGGTACGGATTGGTGGGGAATGTTCGGGACGGTCATAAATGCCTCCTGAAAGGCTTCATCGGTTTGCTTCGAAGTTGCTTCCAATTCCTT
>JAYQBP010000048.1:0-12609 GCA_038137385.1 Opitutales bacterium
ATCGATCTGGGGGCAAACGGACCCAACTTGTCCGTGGACAGTGCCTGTGCTTCGGGGTCCCATGCCATTGGAGAAGCGATTGACCTGATCAAACGCGGTGCTGCGGATGTTATTTTTGCCGGTGGTAGCGAAGCGGCAGTTACCCGAATTGGATTTGCTGGATTTTCCTCAATGAAGGCAATGAGTACCAATTTTAATGATGATCCCAGCCGGGCATCCCGTCCGTTCGATAAGAACCGGGATGGTTTTGTTATGGGGGAGGGTGCCGGAGTTTTGGTTCTGGAAAGTCTGGAAAATGCTCAGGCTCGTGGTGCCAGAATTTATGCTGAAATCATTGGTTACGCGGCTACCTGTGACGCTTTTCATGTAACCACCCCTGATACTTCCAGTGCAGCCCTTACCGAGTGTATGAATTTAGCCTTGGATCAGGCGAAGTTGGAGAGACCATCGGTTAATTATGTAAATGCACACGGTACCTCCACTCCTTATAACGACCGGTCCGAGACCACGGCGTTGAAAAATGTATTTGGAGATCATGCCAAGAATGGATTGATGGTGAGTTCCACCAAGTCGATGACGGGTCACTTACTTGGTGCAGCCGGTGCGATTGAAGCCGCGGCATGTTGTAAGGCGATCCAAGGAGGAGTTGTTCCTCCTACGATCAATTATGAGGAACCTGATCCGGACTGTGACCTGGATTATGTGCCCAACGAAGCAAGAGAAGCCACCGTCCAGGTGGCCATGAGCAACAATTCCGGTTTTGGCGGACACAACGCCTCCCTTATCTTTCGTAAATTTGAATAGCCTTTTGAGCAGGCACCTTTAATTCGCTTGCTCATCCTATTCAGATAAGTATTTTCTTAATCTTTGGCTTTTGCACCCGTAGCTCAATTGGATAGAGCGCCTGACTACGGATCAGGAGGTTGGGAGTTCGACTCTCTCCGGGTGTGCCACTCATAAATAGAGGGAATCCCTCTAAAGTAAGGGCTCTCAGCAGTGAGGGTCTTTTTGTTTGCCGAAATAGGAAGGATTCATGAATTGTGAGGAGATGAAACGATCAGCTTCTTTTTTATTCGCTATCCTTTCCGTCTCTTCTTCAACTGTGTTTTCCAATGAAAAATCCACTTTGATGGATGCGGCTAAGTGGTATACAAATACAGCTTTCACTTAATTACTACGACAGTCGAGAGTTCGGTACTTTAAATATACTAACGAGTGCAAAGGGTTTGCCCATGGACTTGTTCTTTTGGGGGTTCACCGATTTTCATGGGGATCATCAAAGTGATAGTGGACCGGCTGATTTTACCCGATATTTTATGGAATATCGCTTACTCAAAGCACTCGATCCTGAGTGGACTTTTGGAGTCGAAGGTCTAGGGGTTATCGCGGAGTATAATGATATGAATGGTCGCAACAATAATCTCGCCCGATTTGGTATCTATCACAAGTTGAGTTATTCCTTACCCTGGGACAAAGATGGATGGTGGCAAACCCGTCTTTATCCTTACGAAACGGATGGAGAGGGCTGGCAAATCAGTACGGGTTATTTTGTTCCCTTTAACTCCCAGTTTTTCCTAGGTGGGTTTGCCGACATCAACTTCGTGGAAAATGGAAAAGATCAATGGGTGATCGAGCCACAACTTACCTACAAAATGAGTGAAAACTTCTCTCTGGCCATAGAGTATAGGTATAATGGATATGAGAATTCAAATCCCACGGTAGACGGCTCTGGCGTGGCACTGGGATTTGAGATGAAATTTTAAAAAAACTTAAAACCGCATCTGGGCCAACTAGGAAAGAAGAGCTTTCGTTTAGGGGCTCTCTTCCTTGGATTGGGGGGCCGGTTTATCTTTGTCAGGATTTCCTTGAGTGGAATCTTGTACCTTCTTGGGTACTGAAGATCCATTTTCATCCTCGGGCTTGGGTGTTTGAGAAGAAGAGTCTTTAGGCTTTTCCTGGGTGATGGAAGGTTTCTTAATATCACCTTTTGATTGATTGCCGGCGGGCTTATCTTTGTCAGGGTTTACTTGAGTGGTATCTTGTACCTTTTTTGGTACTGAAGATCCATTTTCATCCTTGGGCTTGGGTGTTTGAGAAGAAGAGTCTTTAGGCTTTTCCTGGGTGATGGAAGGTTTCTTAATATCACCCTTTGATTGATTGCCGGCGGGCTTATCTTTGTCAGGGTTTCCTTGAGTGGTATCTTGTACCTTCTTTGGTACTGAAGATTCTGTTTTATCCTTGGGCTTGGGTGTTTGAGAAGAAGAGTCTTTAGGCTTTTCGCTACTCTTTTTGGGATCGTTCTCATCCCTTTTAGCTCCTTGCGATGTTTTTCCCTCTTTTGACTTGGAATCATCTTCCAAAGAATCACGCTTAGATACCTTTTTGAGAACCGCGGCTTGCTTGGCTGCGTCTCTGGCAGCTTGTGCCGCCATTTCTTTGCGAGCGGTAATGAATGAAACTACACTAAGAATGATATAGATAAGTAATATACCTGCCGACAGTAGCATACTGGTGGGTTTCAGACTGGACGCATCGTAAATGAGATAAGGTTCGCTACGTAACCAACTCATTTCGGAAAATGCACTGCCTGTCTTACTGGCAATCGAAAGGAAACCAAGCAGACCGATGAACACGGCCCCATGCATGATGTGCTTTTTGGCATTAGGTGCTTTGTCTGCAGCCACCGCGAGTAAAATTAAGATCAATCCAATGATTCCAGGGATGAAGGCAGTCCAACTTTTACCAAACTCGAGCGGTTCACCATCTTCAGGAGCATTGAGTACATTTTCCCAATTTGAAGAGCTCAAGGTTACCGGGCCATCTGTTCCTCCGATGTTGTTGTAGATAAAACGAATCTTCGCTTCCTTTACATCAATTTCAGTCCAAGGGATAGCTTCATAAGTCTCAGTCCCGGCATTGCTGTAATTTTCTGATTCTTGGAACAAGCCTTCGAGAGTTTCTCCAGATGAGCTTGCATACCAAAATGATTTTGGGTCTCCCTTCATTCTTCCAGACTTGCGAGCGTAGTTTTCCTCATTCGTTTTCTTGGAGTGCCCATCATTCAGTTTATGGACAATCCACCACACATTTTCTCCAGCGGAGTCTTCGCACGGCATAAAGTCTAACATGACATTTTGGTCTCCATCTGAAAGGACAAATTCCGCATCGCTTGCCCATGGACCAGTCAATCGGATAGAAAGGCTGGAATCTTGAACTAAGAAACTTACAAAACCCGTTAAAATAAGGATTCCTCCGAGGATAAAGGATGGTATTTTAAGCATTCCACTAGCAAATCTTATTTCTAAAAACAAGCAAGCTCGTATCGTTTAAAAATCCCCTCGTTTACCAGCATATTTTTCTTATAATCAGCATAACATTTCTTCACATGATCTTAGAAACGATAACTTCAGAAACAACCCAAGATGAAACCGCACTAGATCCTGATTGGCGGGTCGTGGTACTTAACGATCCGGTAAATCTTATGAATTATGTCGTTATGGTATTTCGAAAGGTATTTGGTTTTGATGAGAATCGAGCGATTAAACATATGAGAGAGGTCCATGAGAAGGGGCGCTCCGTAGTATGGTCTGGAACCAGAGAGAGAGCCGAGGTATTTGCCTATCAATTACAGCATTGGCACCTACAGACTATTTTGGAAAGAGATGATTGAGTTTCGGCTAAAAATTGATTCCGGTATTACTCGGGTGTTGGCTCCTCTCATCACTCAGTGCTACTCGGCCTGTCGTAAGCGCAGGATCCCTGCCTTTCCTTACCTAGAAGAAATGGATGATGACTTGGCAGATGCTTGGCATAACAGCTTGGTTGATGATTTCGCAAATGATCGGCAGGCCCTGGCTCGCCTTTTAAACAACCCTCGTTTTGCTCATGGCTATGTTGAGTTAAGTGAAGCAGATGCCGAACTGGTTATGCGGGCGATCACTGAGGTTAGGCTTTATATCCGAGAAAGACATTTACCTTCTATTCTTGATGCAGACCTAGAATCTGGGGAGATATCCTTCTCAAAAATATCTCGCGAGGAACAGTCATTCTATCTGGCCTACCTCGTGCTTGCAGAGGTTCAGGAAGGGTTGATTTATAAACTTTTATAAACTGGTTGATGTTTTGGACCCTAGCCGCTTCTTAAAACTTGGTTGTTGGCCACTGCGATCCCTCCGAGCATCGCACCAACGATACCAATGTAGCCTTGATCCGTACCGGCTAGAAAAAGATTTTTGAACTTCGTACTCCCGTCCCTGCGTTTGGTTGGAGATCCATAGAGAGTTCCGTTTAGGTGACTGGTGAATCTCTTAATTGTAGTCGGAGTAAAGGTGTCGGTAAGGGTGGTTTGCCTGTTTAATTGGTCTGCGAGCTCTTTCCCCTTAGGTAAGTAGCTTAAGGCATTTTCCAGCATGGCTGTCTCCCACTGTTCTTTGTGCTGTGAGTAATCGCTCTTCGATAATGATGTCCATTTTGAAAAGTTAGCCGGATGCGTAACTCGAAGTTTGGCCTCCTTACTCTTCTCCCTATCACCATAGTTATCTGGCATACAAATGACACCTGATCTCAAGTCAACCATCTGGTCTGGGCAATCATATTCAAAGTGATTTGAATCATTGAAGAAAACAATGGTTTCCTCCCAGCCAAAATCTTGAGGATGACCATCAAAGATGCGAATGGATTCGATGACACTAAATTTTCCAGTTTCGGCAAATCCGGAATTCTCGACCTGTTGGTTGAGTAGATTTTCAGTTTCCTTTACCCCGCAGGTGGAAATGATTTTCTCAGCAAGTATGATATCACCATTTTCCAGAACAACTTCTGTGACCTGATCGTCATTTGTACTAAGGGACTTTACCCCACAGTTCATTCTTCGATCGACTCCCAATTTATCTAACTTTTGGACTAAAGGGTCAAGGATGGCTCGGATGCCAAGTTGTGGGCGACAAAGGCCCTGCCTGAAGATGGCATCGAAAAGCATGATAAAGGTAGCCCAATCAATATCATTAGGCATGGCAGATCCATAATAGCAGGTAGGGCATAGGAGCATTTCTGATAAAAGGGGATCCATGCCTGATTCTGCAAGAATGGAACGGGTGGACAAATCCGGAGCGTCTACTGCGTAGGCAGGGAATTCTTCCATCTTTTTCAATAACTTGGAAAAAGAATCGATCGATTCTGGAAAGTGGTTTTTTACCTGATCTTTAAAAAAATTAAAATCGTTATTAAAAAGCAAAGATTGATCGCCAAAGGTTATCCGAGATGTGCTTTGCGGAAGAAGGTTTAGATCGTCAATGGAAAGGCGTAATTGTCTGAGGAGTTTGAGAAGGGGAGAACTTTTTCCAGAGGAAAGAGAAGGATAATTGGTCAGGGCATGCAAACCGACATCAAACTTTCTCCCTTTTCGGGCGTAGAAACTATTTAAACCTCCAACAACATAATGTTTTTCAAGGAGAACAACTTGCTTGCCGAACATGGCAAGCCTGACTGCTGCTGCTAGACCAGCCAGACCGGCTCCAATGATTAAAACATCAGCGGAGGTGGGGAGCTGGTAGTCTGGCTTCGTTATGTTAAGTCAGGGGAGGGTGAAAAGGCGGTCAGGCAGCTGCACCGGCTTCAAACTTGGGTAAAAGATAATTAGCACAACTATCCAGTGACTCTAGTTCCCTGTACTCTGCTTCGGGTACATCGATGCCGTGTTGCTTGCGAAGTTCCATGACAATATCGAGAAAATCCATCGAGTCTAAATCGAGCTGATCTCTCAAGCGAATGTCAGACTTGACATCGTTAAGGTCTTCATCAGGAGCAATTTCTGCAATTATATCCAGTACTATTTGTTTGACTTTATCTTTATCCATTTCAGCTGAAAGAATCCTTTCTATCCTAGGCTTGAAACTTTTTCAAGATAAGAACTGAATTGATTCCCAGCATTCCGAAAGAATTATTAAGAATTACCTGAATGCCTCCTGGCTTTTTCTTGGATTTACCCATAACTAACCCGGGGAGAGCACATGCCGGGTCAAGATGATCCACATTGATCGTAGCATGAGCAATTCCATCCTCAAGGGAAGGTAAATTACCCGCTAATTCGATGGCACCTGCTGCTCCCATCGAATGACCGATAAAACTCTTGGTGTTGTTGACTAAAGTTGAAGATTGATCACCAAATAAATTGCGGATTGCTTTACATTCTTGCTCATCCCCTTGAGGCGTGGAAGTCGCATGGGTGCTGACCAAATCGATATCCTCTGGTGACATGTTTGCGTTAGCAAGCGCCTGTCTCATACATTCTTCCTGTCTTTCAGGATTGGGTAGGACATAATCTGTTCCGTCGGAATTGATGCGGTATCCTGCTACTTCAGCTATGATACTGGCTCCTCTAGCCAGGGCATCATCCAGTCTTTCTAAGACATAAATACAACCCCCCTCACTAACCACAATTCCGTTGCGATCTCGATCGAATGGTCGACTGGCGAGGGTTGGGTCCTCATGGGACGCAAGGGCACCTTGGCTTTTAAAGCCGGCAAAAATTCCGTAAGCCCGAATACTTTCACTCACTCCTCCAGCCAGCGCAAAATCACACTCACCCAGGCGAAGTTGTTGAACTCCTTGAATGATTCCCGCATTACCCGCTGCACAGGCAGCACCGATGGTGTAATGAGGACCGGTCAGCCCAAGGTTAACAGTGATTTCTCCAGCGGGATTATTGGCGACTGTTCTCGGGTTATGATGATGAGTCCAATACTTTACATCCTCATCGTAATGATCAAATAATTGGCAGACTTCGGTCTCCGTTTCCACATTTCCGTGTTCGGTGATGCCTAGATAAATTCCTATTCTTGATGAATCAATTAACTCGAGGTTGAGCCCAGCATTTTGAATGGCTTCATTCGCACAGTAGATGGCTATACTGCCAGCTCGGGTACCCACACGAATTTCTTTCCGCTTTTGGTATTTGGTCTGATCAAAATCACAAACCCCAGCAGGTTGATCACCCATATTGCGAACCGGAAATAAAGAAACTCCGCTTTTTCCAGCGAGCAGAGCATCCCTGTACGTAGGCAAATCATTCCCTAATGGGCATGTTAAGCCAATCCCGGTGAGTACAATTCTTGGAAGTTGTTTCATCGTTCGAAGTTCAATTTGAAAATGAAGGAACCGAATAGTTTTGGCAAGCTACCAAAAGGTAAAAGATTTCAATACCTGATTTGATAACTATCTATGCGTTTTCTCAGGGTTGCCCGAGTGATACCGAGCAAAGCCGATGCTTTCACTTGATTGCCGCCATGTTCTTGCAGAGCCCTGCGAATGATTTCCTTTTCCATCTTCTCAATTAAATTCTTATCACTGAGTGCTCGAAGATGGGAGTATGCAATGTCAAAGCTTTCATCCAGACTAATCGATGCGGGTGGAGGGGCTTGGTGGGTAACTTGGGTAGTTTTTTGTTCTTTATCCGTATTGGATTCTCCAAAGACCGTAACCGTTTTGGATAAGGTTGCTTGATCTGTTTTGGGCGGAGAATCCTTTTGGACTTCATGAGCAGAAGACTCCTCCTCCGCATAGATTTGATTGGAGGTAGTTGGCCCATTTATGCTTTGAGGCAAATCTTTAACCAGAATCCGTTTTCCTTTGGATACCACGGTAGCGGAGTGGAGTGCATTTTCTAACTCTCTGACATTCCCTGGCCACGAGTAAGTCAGCAAGGCGTCCATGGCTTCCTGTGAAATTTCCTTCACTCCAGTGCTAAACTTTTTGTCCAAGCGGACGAGCATGAAATCTACAAGTTCAGGCAGGTCTTCCATGCGGGCACGCAAAGGAGGGGTTTCAATGCGAACCACATTTAGCCGATAATAAAGATCTTCTCGAAATGTTTGATTCTGTACCATTTTTTCAAGATTCTTATGGGTGGCAGTAATTAAGCGGACATCGACTTTTTTGACTTGGGTGCTTCCCACCCTTTGGATTTCACCTTCTTGAATTGCCCGAAGAATTTTGGTTTGAGTGGGCAGTTCCATATCTCCGATCTCGTCAAGAAATAGAGTACCTCCATGGCAAATTTCAAATTGCCCCGACTTGGATTCGGTGGCACCGGTAAATGCCCCTTTTTCGTGACCAAATAATTCACTTTCAATGAGGTTTTCAGGAATGGCTCCGCAATTTACTGCATAAAAGGGGCCTTCAGCTCGGTGACTGTATCGATGGATGCAGCGGGCGACCAATTCCTTGCCTGTACCACTTTCTCCGGTTACCATCACCGAGGCTTCTGATGCGGCGACTTGTCCAATCTTTTTAAGGACCTGTTGCATCTTTTCTCCACTTCCTACGATTCCTTCCTCGATATCTTCTCTCTTAAGGAGTCGTTTGGTCACGCTTTCAGGACTGCCAGCATCAGCACTGGCTTTTAAGGCTTTGGCCACCATCTCTTTAAGTTTAGCAAGATCGAACGGTTTGAGGACATAATCAAACGCACCATGCTTCATCGCTTGGATCGCAGTTTGAGTGGTGCCATATGCAGTCATCAAGATCACGAGGGATGTCGGAGCGGCAGTTCTTAAATGCTGGAGAGTTTCGATTCCAGAAATACCCCCCATACGATGATCAAGAAAGATCAAGTTAGGTTTCTTTTCCTGAGCAACTTCGATTCCTTGCTCCCCCGAATCAGCAGTAAGAATAAGGTGCCCATCAGGAGCTAGAACACGATCTAGAGAGTAGCGGATCTCAGCGTCGTCGTCGATTATGAGGATGGATGGTCGTGGCATATTCACAGTTAGTCAGATCAATGATGGAATCTTTCTGCAAACCAACGACGGGTAAAGCTCAAAGCAATAAAATACTACAATTATTAGTTTGCGTTGACTGGGACTAGGCTGGAGTTCATAATGATCCACTTTCGCCAGGGTAGCTCAGGTGGTTAGAGCGTCGGACTCATAACCCGAAGGTCGGCGGTTCAAGTCCGCCCCCTGGTACCATTTTTATTAGTTTATTCTTTAGACTTATCTTCAAAAAAGCGGTCGAACAAACTTCTTCTTGGTACATCTTTTGAGTCGGGCTCAACGGGAACTACTTTAGATTCTTGGGTATCTTGAATGTTTTCAACAGGGGCAGGCTCAAGTACCGGGGAGGGCGCGATAGGTTGAATTGGTTCACTGATTGATGGAGTCTCTTGGACGGCTTGAGTGGCCGGTTGATATAGCGACTCAGACGGCTTATCAAGGATGGGTTGAGGATCTTCTGGGGCAGGTGGGGGATTGAGCGAAGGCTCAAAATTTCTCGTAAGTTCAAGCATAGGCTTGGGGGACTCGGGTAGATCATTTTCGGGTACGACGGAAGCATTGAGAGCGTTGGAGAAGCTCTTGCCGCCTACCTCGCTATCGATTTGTTCCGCGGTTTTACCCACATAGGTTCGAAAGACTAAGTCGTGTTCTGGATGCAGCCAAAACCTGCCTTTTTTGTATGAATTGGCCTCAGCAAAGGCAAAAGCACCAAACCAAGCCTTGTTATCTCCGATAGAGTCACAGACGATAAAATACATTCGTCCATCCTCTTGCGGAATTTCTCCTCTCATCTGAAGAGTAATCCAACCCCGGTCTGTTTCGGTTAGTCCCTGCAATGCGAGCTGATTGACAATATCTTCTCTTGAGATGCTCCACTGACCAAGTTTGGGCCCGGTGTCAGGATTGTCTGCCCGCACGAACCCACTCATAAAGGATCCATAATGCTCGGATATCGTGTAATTCGGTTTCCCAAATAATAAAATTTTGGTGAGGATCCCATTTTTACCGGCTGTGTAGCTCATCCAGTTCTTTTTCTTTACATGACTGAAGCTCGTTTCGTGCTGTTCTTTGAAATATTCTTGGAACTGATCAAGTTCTTCTATGTAGACTGGAGGGAGGGGGTCCTTCTTTTCACTAACCTCAACCTTTTCCTCTACCTTTGGGGGGGTATCGGGGGTCTGCTCTGGTGCAGGGGAATCATCCGAGCAGCTAAAAAAAATCGAGGGAAACAAGAAAAAGGCAAATAGTCTAGGGAATGAAAATTTACTCATTGGGCTAAAGGGTAAGCTTGTATGCAAACAAGGTAAGGTTCGTCTTGCAAGTTAGAATAAGAAAGAATCTAATTTCGTAACCTTTTCTTACTATGGATACATTGGCTTTTTGGTTGCCGTTATTTTTACTTTTTCTTTCCGCATTAATGGGAGCGGTGATCAAACGTAGATCCTGTGACCCTTGTCTAAAAAGATTTGAGGGTAGTGAAATCCTGATTCCATTCGATGGTCAGGAATGGATTTGCGGAAAGCTACAAGTTTTTGCCCAAGGGATAGAACTAGAAATGGGTGGAAATCAAGAGATTCATGGAGAAAAAATTCAAACAAAAATTCTTCACTCCTCGGAGGTGGATAAAATTAGCTACTTGATAAGACAAGCCCCCGATCCTGATACGCAGCTTGGATTAAAATGGAAAAAAGAAAGGGAACGGTTGCTTCACCCGCCTTGGTATCAACGTATAAAAAGGAGTGCTCTTAATTCCTACAACATGCTTAGAGATTCTTTCGGGCAGGCACTCAAAGCCATTCTTGGATCGATCAGTAAGGACACCCAATTGGGAAAGACTCAGAATGCAGATAAAAGACTCCAAGAAATGCAAAATAGCCTTACAGCCTTGGTGCCTAATTCTTGGGAGCCGATTCTGGAAAAATATCGTGGAAAACCCGTGGCTATTGAAAGAGAGGTCGATTCCGCGATCATCAGTGAGTCAGGAATTCTCGAAGACTACTCTAATAAATTCCTCCTACTTCGGGATGTATGTATCTCTGAACCTGTACTGCATGCCCACCTTAAGGAATTGAGGGGGCATAATCCTCGTGCTTTCGATATGCTTTATTCGCGTAACCACGCCTTACTCAGATACTCGATCTGTAAAAGTACCTAGATTGGTCACTAAAGATGATAGCTTGACCCGGCTCGATCGAACACTATCTTACTCTTTCCGACTTCTGCATCGTTCGAGAAGTTTCATTCGTTCTTTTCCTTACTCCCAATTATTAGGGAATCTATCGATTGTTGTTTGCAGTCAGGCCGTAAATCGGAAGACTAAGTGCAACACGAGGATACCCACCTGGATCTTGAAGGTTATATAACTTATGTATGCGATGAACGGCGAACGCGGAAGTCACCACTTTATTTGGGAATACCAATCAGGGTAATCTTTTGGTCACACGCCTGCCGGATTACATTATCCCGGTCTAGCAATAGAACGGCACCGCTTTCCAAAGCTGCCGTGCCTATCCCTGCTGCTCTCATCGCTTCTAGGGTCTGCATACCAAATACAGGGACATCAAACCGAGTATCCTGTTTAGGTTTACCGAGCTTTACGAAGAGGCAGTTTTTTGCCCCGAATTTACCAGCCCGTTCGAGCATGGCATTGGTTCCTTCAAAGGCTTCCACCGCAAGTACTGTTCCGCGGCTGACCACTACGCCTTGGCCGACATCGAGGCGGGCATTTTCCCGGGCTATTTCAATCCCATGAGCCAAGTGCTCAGACTCAATCTTTTCTTTTCCTTTAACCATTACGCCCTCAGTCGCTAGGTCCTGGTCCATGAAGACGCGGGCATCAAGCAGGTGGATACCCGCTTTTTCAATTTCGTTCCCAATCGCTCCAAAGATGGTTTCGGCGTTTTTTCGCTCTAAGCCGGCAAGCATGCGAATCGCTTTGAGGTCGGGGTGAAGTCCTTTAAAGAGCTTACCAGGCGTGACTTGTCCCGCCATCACAGCATATGCTGCCTCGAACCGTTTCAACTCCTTGAGCATTTTGCCTACCTGGCCGACCTTAATTGCGGAACGCTCCTTTTCTGGAAAGGAGGAAACCAATTCACGGGAGGTTTCCCCGCCCAGTTCGATCAGGCGAACGGAGATACCCGCATTCCTGGCTCTTTCTGCGAGTAAAACGGGGTAATGTCCCTGACCGGCAATCAGAGCGAGGGGGCGGCTCGCATCAAAATTTTCGGGCAGAAAGCGGGACATGATTTGTGGGGCTAGCCTTTGACCGCAATGTTGACCAGTTTGCCGGGTACATAGATTTCCTTGACGATTTCCTTACCCTCGAGAAAGGACTGCACCTTGGCGTCTGCTTTGGCTGCGGAAAGGATCGTCTCTTTATCCGCATCGGTAGGGAACTGGCCCTGCCCACGAAGCTTTCCATTTACCTGAAAGACAATGGTGATCTCTTCTGCCACCAATAGTTCCTTGCGGGCCTGCGGCCAGGGTTGGTGGACGATGGAGGGCTGCCCGCCAAGAGATTCCCACATTTCCTCAGCGAGGTGAGGGGCAAAGGGAGCGAGCAGTTGGAGCAAAGCCTTCAGGCTCTCCTGCGAATAGCTCTCTGCTTTTTGCAACTGGTTGATCAGAATCATCATCTGGGAGATGGCCACATTAAAACGTAAGTCCTCGATCGCCTCGGTCACTTTGAGAATGGTCTCGTGAAGAACCTTAAGGGTGTCCTTATTACTTTCTTCTCCGGATGAATGCTTCTCGGTCCGCAGGCATTCGCGGTGGACCTTTCGCAAAAAGCGGTGAACGCCCTCGATTCCTTTTTCACTCCACGGCTTAACCGCCT
>JAYQBP010000049.1:0-861 GCA_038137385.1 Opitutales bacterium
CATAACTAATTCAGGCTAGGGTCGGAGAACCCATTACAAACAGACATTACCTGTTCCTGCTCCTTCCAACTTCTGATACTCCGCAGCATCATCGGGACATCTTTTACCAACCGTTCACAAGCCCGCACAAGGACTCTCTGATCGATGTTATTGACCGGTAGTAGACCTCTGGCTAAACACCCCGTAAGACCCACGCAAGCCGTCATCCTGGAGAATTTGTTATACCTGTGCCTTACGCCTTTATCCGATGCCTTCAGGGCCAGCCTAGCAGCTTCAACAGTCAGATCATCAGATCGATGTTTATTCAGTCTCCTGGCAAATTTCTCGTAGAAGGAATCCTTGGACAATATCCGAGGTAAGGCGTTAATGACTTGGGCGATTTCAGATTGATTGATGCTATACATTTAACGGAGAAGACCCCTTGATGATAACATCGATTTCGCTAGTCGTCAACGGCGGTAAAAATGTGCATCTATGTGGCTTGAAATCTTTAATGTGAGCGTTTCAACAAAAGTTTCCTCCTGCCATTTATGGGATGGTTGAGGTCCTTTATTCTAAACTTTTTTTCGCACCCTATGAAGATAACCTCCAAGTCATTCACCTTGTGTATGATAATCTTTTTAATGATCTGACGGAGGTTTGCATTCTGTTCACTTGGAGTAGAGGCGGACTTAAATTTAGCGATAGACTCATTAAATCTTTTAGCTGAAATATCTATATTGTAATCCGTCTTTAGTTCTAACTTCCTTTGCTCGTCGAGTAACTTCAATATGCGTTCGTTTCTAGCAGTTGAGAAGGGTAATTTGTTGGTATCATCTACTGCTTTTGCAATCTCTTGAATTTTTGAAATTAGTTTTTCTC
>JAYQBP010000049.1:871-12267 GCA_038137385.1 Opitutales bacterium
CATCTAACCCTTGTTCATAATCCCAGCGATCAAAGAACCTCATCATAGACAATTCTACATCATGTTGATTAAACCTTTCATGATCACAGGTTCCTAGTTTATGTCGATTGGTGCACACAAGTTTCGGAATAGCTCCAGATTTCTCTCCTTTATTGACCCTTGTCATCGTGCTACCGCATTTAGGGCATTCGCAAAGGTTTGATAAGGCATTCTTTTGGGAACTTGCTCCTCCACTTTTACCTTTTTGAGGTAGTTTAGCCTGTACGCTTTTGAATAGGTTGGGAGTAATCGCCTTTGGATAATAGTCCTTAACTTCGTTTTCTAGAACTCTTTTCTGCCTTTCCCCTAGCTCAACATCATCAACCTTTTCTGTCTTGTATTGTTGAAGCGTTCCGCAGACCGAAGGGTTTGATAAAATCTTCTTAATGTAACTTCTGTGCCAATGACTACCGTTCCGCCATGTCTCGATTCCTTTTTTGTTTAGTGATGTAGCAATAGCTCCCATTGAGACTCCCTTATTATACTGACTGAATATCGATCTAATTATTTTACCCCGCTCAGGTATAACCCCAATAATAACCTTTTCACTCTTGGTCTTGTCTCTGGTAAATCGGGTCATGACCTTTTCGTCTTTGCGAAGTTTCCGTTCAACAAAAGGCACAACAGAAATCCATTCAGGGACTATCTCTGTATATAAGCAACCATCTTGAGCAGATTTAATTCGCTTGGTTTTCCAGGATTCTCTGAGATTACCTGATTTTCTTTGAGATTCTGCATTTGATCCGATAATAAGTCCCGCAAAAGAGAAGGCTAGGGTACTTCCACCTTTTCTCGTTATAACTTCATTGCTTATTTGGCTAACAACTAGATCAACATGCTTCAGTAGATCAGATATCAAATCTTGTGCATCCCAGTAGTTTAATCGTGTTAACCTATCTATTGCTTCCACATAAAGAACGGACCCCTTAGGAATATCACCGTCTTTACATCTTTCTAAAAACTTCCCCAGGTTTCCGTTTTTAATGTGTGCACCTTTGTATGCAGATTTGCCTTCATCCCTGATCGTTAGGGACTGATCAAATTCGTACCCGTTTTCTAGTGCCCATGCTCTTGCCTTGTCTATTTGCCTTCTTTTGGAGTCACCCTTTATCTGGTCAGGAGTCGAGAATCTAACATAGGAGTAGCAGAGCGGTTTAATTTCAGTCATTACATTCATTATTCTATAAGTTGTGAGTTAGTATGTAAAGACAACTTGTACATAAAATGCTCATTATTGGCCCTCCAGGATCGGGTAAGTCGATGATTTCCAAAAGGATACCTTCGATATTACCAAACTTATCCGTTGACGAATTTATTGAAGTCTTAAAGGTCTATTCGGCGATCGGTCAGGGGCACTCCATTCGTGCCGCAGAAAGGTTACGCCCATTTCGTTCACCTCATCATACCATAAGTGATGTAGGATTGATTGGCGGAGGAACCAACCCGGGCCCGGGGGAGATTTCCCTGGCCCATCATGGTATCCTTTTTCTTGATGAATTGCCTGAGTTTAAGAGATCCGTACTCGAAGTATTGAGGCAACCATTAGAGGATGGAGAGATTACCATTTCCCGGAGTGCGGGAAAAATAAAACTACCAAGCAGGTTCATGCTAGTTGCATCGATGAATCCATGCCCTTGCGGGTATTTGGGAGATTCGAGGCATGATTGCCGGTGCTCAATTCCTCAAATTCAAAAATACCGAGCGAAAATAAGCGGTCCATTGTTGGATCGCATTGACCTTCATGTCGATGTCCCCGCTGTTGAAGTTGCCGAGCTTCAAAGTGCACAAAAAGGAGAACCTTCCGAAGTGATCAAAAAAAGGGTAGGGGAATGTCGGGAAATTCAACAAAAGAGGTTCGCCCGTTTTAATACAAAAACGAATGCGGCAATGTCGGATTCATTAATAGAAGAAGTTTGTTTTTTATGTCCGGAAAACAAAGAATTATTGTCCTTGGCTATGGAACGATTATCTTTATCGGCACGGGCCTACACACGTATATTAAAAGTGGCTCGAACGATTGCAGATATGGATGGTAATTTATCGATCGAAAGAAATCATTTGCTCGAAGCAATTCAGTACAGAAATTTAGATAGGAAATTGATATAATGTTAATTTTCTTTACAAAATTAAATCATTTTTAATATTAATTAAAAAATTATATTATTTATTATGAATCTAGACCAAATTGAAGACATTAAAGAGCTCAAAGCACTGAAGGCAAAAATTGAGAAAAAAATCAAAAGCCAAAAAGATAAACCAGCTAAGATCAAGCTCTCCACCCTTTATCCCCAGATCAAAGATGATCACAAACGTCATGTCCGAGGGGATGGTCGTAAAGTTTTTCGTTCTGTAGTTGATTATTTGGAGTGTTATGTCAAAGGACTGCCTCCCGTTTCCCGTGCTGAATTTTACAAAAGGTTTGGTATCGAGTCCCGCCGGGTAAAAGTCACTCCGGAAGCCATCTCTCAGGTAAAGAATCTTCTCGGCCAAGGAAAAAAACTCTCCGAGATTTCTGAAGAAGTTGGTCTGTCCATTGCCTCTTGCCAGAAAATCAAGGTGGGTGCTTACGATAACTAAATTCACCCCTTCAATTTTCACTAAAAAGCCGTGCTGTAGCACGGCTTTTTTTATGATCCAATGGTCCGTAAGATAAAAGGTAGTTTTTTTCTAAATAGGGAAGAAGTTATTGAATACCTGATAAAAGCTTACCAGTTAAAATGGTGTGTCACAACTTGGCATAATCAAAGAATCAAAATTAGTTACTGCCTTAAGAATTCTCAACGGAAGTATTTCTTTGTAAATACATACAAAATTAAAAACTCTCAGGTTGTGCATTTTTCGCAAAGAGATCTGGATTTGGGAATGCTTTCCTAAAAAAGTAAATTAGAAACTTTCTTCCTCGGGAATATCCAAACGATGCATTGTGGTTTCCTCTCCTTTGGAATCGGTGGTGATCACTTTCATAATTTTACAATCTTTGCCCTGTGCCTGGAATCGCTTGGGTTCTCCATCGGGGCCTATGATTTGTAGCAAGCCTGGCTTCTTGTCGATTTCTACACACTCCAACAAATCTTTGCCATTGTAACCCTCTTCATGCGAGCTGGAATATAGACCCTCGGGGTGAACAAAACATACGATTCGGCCATATTTAATCGTACTGGATCGTTTGTGCTGGATGACATCTCCTTTTTCAAAGGTTTTTTTGGAAAATAATTGTTTCCTGGGTACATAATGTTTCAGCTTGGATCTTTTTGCTTTGAACATTTGTACACCATCGGAACCTTTCTCCAGAGGGGTTAAATCATCTGGGTTCACTTCAAGGAGTTCGCAGGTTGGGTCGCCGGGATCATCTTGTAGAATCATCAATACTTCACCGCACCTCTTCTTGCTTCCTTTCGAAGCCACGATCTCTTTTACATGATCGCCTATTTCAATGGTCTTCTTTTTTTTCTTTTTCTGCATAATCGATGAGGGGATTAGGGAGTAAGTCCATGGCCCGTCTTCAAGCTTCCAGTGAGAGCGAGCCTTTTTTCTCGGCATTCTTTACAAATACAAAACCGACCATGCCCAAAGTCAAGCGGGTCAGGTGTTACATCTGATGCCTTGGCTTTATTGGGTGTGTCGGGTTTGGAAATGGAAGTTTTTTGTTTTGGGGCTTGGGCACGCTCAGATTCTATTCTTTGGGCCCTTTCCGCTTTTTTTCTTTTGTTCAATTCAAAGCGGTAGGCGAGGAGTTGTTTGAAATCTGTTTGGTCAATTTCAATTTCTCCACGGAGCTTGGAGTTATTGGCATTAGCGACAATTAAAGTAGTGCCCTTCATGCCTAAAACCTGAAGGTCAGAACCTGCAGGGCTTAATGAGGAGGCAATCACTTGACCACTCGAAGTTTTAGCTAATAATTCCACATTAGCACTCGACCGAACAGGTTTGGCAGGAAATACGCTCTTGGGGATTCTTGACCAGTTACCCACGGCCGTGAGCAGTTCTTGGGAAAAAGTCGGTTCTTCTGGTGCGGATACTTTTGGCTCCACCTTTGCCTGGGGCGGGGGTGCGACTTCTTCTCTGGTTGGTTGAGGGATTGGCTTTGGAGTGGGCTTGCTAAGAGTGCTCTCTGGCTTGGCAGGGGTTGGTTGAGACACAACCACCTCCTTAGATTGGTTTTGGTCTAGGGTTTTTTCAATGAGATCGTAGGAAAGGGGCGATTGATCACATGCCGAAAAAAATGAAAGGGATAAGACAAGACAGGTGGATGATAGATGTTTATTCACTCAAGTATCATTAGAAGGAGAGTGAGCATTAGTCCATTTGTTTTTCCTGATGTTGCAATTTTCCATAAACTAAAGTTTAAAACCCGAATGAATATTTCGATTCGGAACCATTCATCTTTGATCAATATTATCCTCTTTGGGATGATCCTAATCGCTTTGGTTTCCAATTCAAAATGGGCCTATTTGCTGGTTTTGGTGGGTGTTTTATTGAATCTATTTTTTTATCTCAGGATTTTTCATTCTAAATCTGGATTTAACGGTTCAATGAAGGCCTCAACCAAAGAGCCCGATTGGTCTGAAAAGAATTTGATCATGGAAGATCTCGATAAAGAGGCTGCTCGCCGCCGAAAGGAAGAGGAGTTAAGCAGGAATTGATTTAGTCGTGTATCGAAAGTCACCACTTAACCTTGTGGGGATGCCTCCTGGCATTCCTTACATTGTTGGGAATGAGTTGGCCGAGAGGTTCTCTTTTTACGGTATGCGCTCCATCCTGCTTGCATACATGACCATTTATCTTTGCCAACCTGGCGGTGAGTCCGATGTATTTGGGGATAAAGAAGCCGAAGCGTGGATTCATTTGTTTGTCGGGTCCGCCTATTTATTCCCTATCCTGGGCGGGGTGCTTGCGGACTCATTATGGGGCAAGTATAAAACCATTTTAATTCTCTCCCTGGTTTATTGCCTCGGGCATGGTTTTTTAGCTTGTATGGAATGGGTAGGTGATACCCGTTTTATGTTACTCATTGGACTCGTATTGATCGCCATAGGTTCTGGAGGAATTAAACCTTGCGTTTCTGCTCATGTGGGCGACCAGTTTGGTCCTTCGAATCTTGGCCTTTTATCGAAAGTATTTGGATGGTTTTATTTATCGATCAACCTTGGGGCATTTGCTTCGGGTATGCTTACCCCCTTTTTACTTGAAGCGAAAAGAGTTGAGGGGACGATGGGAAATCTAATCTATCCCTATTTTCACTGGTTGGTAGGGGATAAAGGAAATGGAGAAATTATTTTTGGTCATGCCTATGCTTTTGGATTACCTGGTGTGTTTATGGCTATTGCGACCTTTCTTTTTTGGTTAGGTCGGAATCAATTCGTTCATGTGCCACCACAGGGCACCTCCTATTTCAAGGATTTGTTTAGGCTGGAAACCCTTCGCCTTATTTTTCGGCTGGCCTCGATTTTTTCATTTATTGTTCTTTTCTGGGCATTATTTGATCAAGTGGGAACTCTCTGGCAGGTACAATCCAGGTATCTTGTGCGGATTCTTCCCGAATGGGTCCCTTTTTGGGGAGGCTATGAGTTGTTGCCTGCTCAGATCGGTGCTGTCTTTAATCCACTTTTTATTTTGCTACTAGTACCAATATTTAGTCGGTATGTGTATCCGGTTCTTGAGAGGATCACTCCACTGACGGATCTCAAGAAAATTGGGATTGGGCTGTGGTTGATGGTCCTTGCTTTTATGATGGTTTCATTGATTCAAGAACGGGTTGAACTGGGGGAAACTCTTCATATTGGATGGCAAATTTTAGCCTGTGCCATCCTTACCGCATCTGAGGTCATGGTTTCTATCACTTGCTTGGAGTTTGCTTATAAACAAGCCCCCAAAGCCATGAAATCATTGGTTATGGCCTTATTCCTTCTGACCGTCTCCTTGGGGAACTATCTTGCATCAGCAGTTAAGTTCTTTTTGTCCGACCAGGCGGGCAATTCAGTATTGACTGGTGCAGCTGAATTCTGGTTTTGGACCTCTCTGATGGCAGGAGGTGCCTTCGTTTATGTATTTGTATCGCGGAAATATCGCTCGGTAGAATATTTATCGGGTTCTGCCTAGAATTTGATTCATTCAATAAATTCGGACTTCCTTAAAAGAGCGGCATCCTTTCAGTGCATTAATTTTCTTAAGAATTTCTTTTTTTCTAAAACCAAGTTCCTGCTTAATCGGGCCACTGGCGGCACGAATCTGTATTGTTTTTCCATCATTCGAAATGTGAACTGGGGCACATTTTCCAGAAAGGGTGCGACCCACAATTTTTTGCCAATTTCCCGATATAATACTTTCTTGTGTCTCTTCCTCCCCGATGCCCCAATCTTCCCAAACTTTTTCAACTAAATTTTCCATAGATAAAGGATGAGAAGTTCTTTTTTGTGCAAATCCACTGGGCAAGTTCATGAAGCTTGATACCAACTTAACTTCATCGGTCAGGTAGTTCTTCCTCGGTCTTTTAGGGTTTTTTTTCAATGAATTAAGCATTCCCTAGAAATAAGTAACTTGCAATTATCTTAATCAATCGGATTCTTTGGCGAAAGAAATTTAATTTTTAATTATGATCATCAAGCCAAGAATTAAAGGATTTGTTTGTATAACCTCACACCCGGCTGGTTGTATGGAAAATATTCGTCAACAAGCCGAGATTGCCTCCCAAATATCGTTTCCCCCGGGGAATGGTCCCAAAAGAGTCTTAGTCATCGGGGCATCCACCGGTTACGGTTTGGCCACCCGCATTTCTGCTGCTTTTTCCAACCATGCTGAAACCTTAGGAGTATCCTTTGAAAGAGAGCCCAAGGAAGAAAAGCCCGGTAGTGCTGGTTTTTATAATGTGGCTGCCTTTCAAAAGCTTGCCCGTGACAAGGGACTTATCGTTGAGGATATCAACGGCGATGCTTTTTCGGATGAATGTAAGGACGAAGTGATTCAAAAAGCCAGAGAGATGGGCGGGGCATTTGATTTGGTCATATACAGCCTTGCCTCTCCCCGCCGTACTGATCCTGCAGACGGCCAGGTTTACCGGGCTTGTCTCAAGCCCGTCGGCATGATCTATAAGAATAAAACTCTCGATACGGACCGACAAGAGGTCAAGGAGGTCACCATTGATCCCGCAAGCAGTGATGAAATCTCCCACACCGAAAAGGTCATGGGTGGGGAGGACTGGTCACTTTGGACCCGTCGCCTGCTTGATGAAGGTTTATTAGCGCAGGGCTGTGTGAATCTCGCTTATTCTTATGTCGGGCCTGAGGTCACCTGGCCAATCTACCGAAATGGTACCATTGGCCGTGCCAAGGCCCATTTAGAAAAGGTGGGTCATACACTACATCAGGAAATGCAAAATGCTTGCTCAGGAAAGGCCTATGTTTCGGTAAATAAGGCGGTCGTTACTCAGGCCAGTTCGGCCATACCTGTAGTTCCTCTTTATGTCTCCATGCTTTTTAAAGTTATGCGGGAGCTCGGTACTCATGAAGGATGCATTGAACAGACTAACCGCCTTTTGCATGATCGACTCTACGGTGAGAATGCGTCTTTGGAACTGGATGAAGAGGGTCGTATCCGTCTGGATGATTGGGAGATGGCTGATGAGGTTCAGAAAAAAATCAGAGAATTATGGCCATCTGTTCAAACCAGCAATCTCTTGGAACTGACCAACTTTGAGGAATATCAGCAGGAGTTTCTACGGTTATTTGGATTCGGTCTGGATGGAGTGGATTACGATCAGGATATTGATCCCGTCTCTCCATTCTGATCTTTTTTAATAACCAGAAGAATAGGGGAGTTTTCGCGGTCATTTCCGGGGAACTTTTCCACACTCCAGTTATTCTGTACGCATAAATCAAGGACCGCATTGGTTTCTTCCTTGCCTCCGCAATGCCCACGATATCCGATCACAGATATTAGACCACCCGGCCGGATCATCTCATAGCATTGCAGGATAGCCGTAACCGTGCTCGTTAGGGCAGTGGTCACCTGATGGTCTCCTCCTGGTAAATATCCAAGATTAAACATGGCCACGGAAACATTTCCTGTGGCTTCTTGATCGATGTATTTTTGAATTTGGGTGTGGGAATCGAGAAAAGTTTTTACGATTGGATCCAACCCTGCTTTTTTCAGGCGTTGTACTGTGGAATGAATGGCAGTTGGCTGAATGTCAAAAGTGTAAATTTGACCAGATTTCCCTACCTGCTTGGCCAAAAATAACGTGTCATGTCCGTTTCCTGCCGTGGCATCTATGGCCAGATCTCCCGATTTCAGGATTTTTCTGATTTTTGAATGAGCAAGTTCCACTAATCTCATATTGCTTGATTAGGAAAGGAAGCGTTTTAAATCTTTGCGTTTGGGCAGTTCTATTTCCCCGATCATAAACCCGGCCAACTCTTTAGCTGCTTGAACAATCGTGGTGCATCCCCTGGACCCAAACCCATTGAAGATGTGGAGGTTTTCATTATCTGGATGTACGCCAATGATTGGATTTCGGTCTCTCGTTCCGCTACGAACCCCACTCTTATGGGCGAGCAGTTTGGATTGGTTAATATCGGGTAAAAAGTTCATTTTTTTGAAAATTTCATTTTTCGCAAGATCGGTGGGTCCGCATTCGATCAGATCATGCTTCCAGGTTGATCCAATTTTAACTGCGTGTGCCTCTTTATCCGCCAGATGCCATGTGCCATTGCTGACATTGAGCATCAGGGAAGACTCCAGGGTGATCACTTCTCCCTGAGCTGGGGCGAAGGGTAAATCCTTAAACCATGGGTTCTCGGTGGCTCGGAATCCATCACAAAAAACAACCCGATAGCCCTTCCACTTCTCTTCCTCATAGAATTCATTCAGAAAACAGCCTATTTTCTGAAAATGGTTTCGAGAATATTTTAGAAACTCTGCCGAGTGCAATATCCATGCAGCAGTGATGCCCGCACCCTCATCTGCATGGATTTTATGATTTAGGCATTCGGATTTACTTAGGACCCCCAATTTGTATTCCTCGGGCAAAGCGCTCCATCTTTTCTTTTGCTCGGAGTTTTGAAACACCCGGATCAGTTCGATCGCTTCCAGAAATGGAATGCGGGTTGCATTATATATTCTTTCAAAAAAGAGCTGGTTGGACTGCATACATTCTGAGTAGTCCTCGGGGGTATTTAACTTCGGGCCAATAAATGGATTGATTAGACCGGCTGATACGGCACTTGCGGAATTTGGCATTCCGGCATCGAGCACAATCACTTGTTCCTTTTTTTGGACCAAGGTGTGGGCCAAAACAGCACCTGCAAGCCCATGTCCCACAATAACGATTTTTTTCTTCAAGAAATTGATTTGATGAATCTATGAGTTTGCGGGCAATCTTATTTACATCAGAATATTCTTCATGTCCTGGTCGAGACTTCTTTTATTTTTCCTTTTTGCTTTGGGTGCATACCTGAGTTACCGAAAGGGCCGGGACATTCAGAACCCTGCGGTTGATGACTTTTACAGCCCTCCCCATTCTTCCAGAAGTAGTGGGAAGCGTGCTCTTCCTGATCCTTTGCCTGCTTCATATTCTTTAGCCAACGAGGTCATGGATGTCAGGGATGCACAGGAGGAAGAGGAAATAGAAAATATCTTAAAAAAAATAAGCCCAGACAATGAATGGCATGTCTCTTTATCCCCTGAGGAATTCAATTCATTTATCAAGAACGCTTCCTCATCTGGGGTTAAGATTATGGGAGAAATACCCGCATTGGGAATCATCCAGTTCTCGGTGAATAACCCGCTCCAGGCATTTCCCCTTATCACGGAACTGACGGAACAAAATAAAATAAGCCTGAACTCTCCTCTTCGCCAACCGGTTTCCCCCAGAAATGATTCCATTATCGAACGCGAAGGGTTTGAGGATTCTTTCATTCAGTGGATGGGCGGACAAACCGAACGTGGAGGGCTCGGGGCTGGAGTCAAAGTTGCCATTTTGGATTCTGGAGTGGATCCCGCCCATCCCATGCTCGCTGGGGTTCCGATTAAGCAAAAGAATTTCCTTTCTTCGCCTGGCGTGGCTGATAACTCCCATGGTACCGCCATCGCTTCGGTGATTACGGCAAACCAGGCATCCTATGTTGGGGTTGCTCCGGCAAGTGAAATCCTTTCGTATCGGGTGATCGATCAATCCGGCCGCACGGATTCCTACACCGTGGCTTCAGCCATTGTTTCTGCCGTGCAAGATGGAGCAGATGTGATCAACCTAAGTCTGGGTGGAGAGGAGGGGAGCGAGGTTTTAAGACAGGCGGTTTCCTACGCCTCGGCTCATGGAGTCTCTGTGGTTGCCGCCGTTGGCAATGAGGGACTTGGCTTGGTGAACTTCCCTGCCGCTTACGATGGGGTAATTGGAGTTACCTCGGTGGGTACGAGTGGTCGGGTTTCGAATTTTTCCAACTTTGGTGAGGGTGTGGATCTGGCAGCTCCTGGAGTGGGCGTGCTGACAGCCTGGGAATCAACGAAGATGGGAAATTTTACCGGCACATCAATTTCCGCTGCAATTGTGAGCGGTGTGATTGCCGTGGAGCGTTCTCAAGATCAAAACCTCTCTCCGTTCGCCGTGGAAGAATTACTTAAGCAATACAGCAACGAAGCGGAGAAGCCCGGAGTGGATTCGATTTCAGGGCATGGGGTGATTAGTTTAGCCAGATTAGAAAACAAAAATAACCCCAACTATTCTGACCCCGCTTTGGTTGGTTATTATTTTGATTACCCCAAAGGAGTGAATGGGGGCACCCTCCCGTTCGAAGTTATGGTACAAAACCAGGGAAACCAATGGTTGGGGAATTTACATCTTGAGGTTAACTTTCTGGGGATGCAAAAGAAAGTACGCATTGATAACCTCGCCCCTGGACAACTGAGATCCGAAAAATTTTACCTTCAGGGGGCTGAGATCGGACAAACTTTGGAAGTTCGCTCAAAAATCGATCTGCCCTTGGGCATAACCGATGCCCGTCCAGACAATAACAAGAGGGTTAGTTTGCTGAGCTTTTAACTTTGAAGGTAAGCCAAATTAAGCCGCATTTCGCTTCTTTTGGGAAGTCCGAACAATTTTGGCCTTCGTTTTTCCACGAATCACCCCGGCATTGATCACCACCTCTACCGGTTCCTCAATGGCCGGCAGATCATACATCACATCCAGCATGACCGACTCCATTATGGACCGCAGGGCTCGGGCACCAGTTTTCATAGTAATGGCTTGTTCTGCGATCGTGGTAATTGCTTCCCGGGTAAACCTCAATTCGGCACCCTCAAGCATGAACATCTTTTTGTACTGTTTAAGGATGGAGTTCTTGGTTTGCTCAAGTACACAAACCAAT
>JAYQBP010000050.1:0-675 GCA_038137385.1 Opitutales bacterium
CCAGCTTCCGCAAGCGACTTTCTGCCATATATCGTTCCCTACGGTCACCTGGAGCAAATACGGAAGAAACAGCACCTAATTGGCGCAAGGCACGCAGACCCTGACTGGCTGAACCTTTGCTGATTTGCAGAAGTTCCATCACCTCATCCATCGCCAAGGGCTGATCCCGGCAAAATAAGAGCCCGTAGATTTGACCATAGGACTTGGGCAACCCAAATGAATTGGCCGCGTTGAGAAAAAGATCAATGACCGCAACTTCCCAATCATCCAAAGTATCCAACGGTTTACTCGTTGTTGGATCGGCCACTGAAAATGCATTCATTTGTATTTCATGTGGCAGAACTGCACCCATAGTTCAAGTTTTTTTGAACAAACTGACTTGGTTGTAAAATGAATATTAGAGTACCTCATTAAAAAAACTTGCCCCACTCATAGATCGAATGCTGTCCAAACTGTTTGCGCGGGTTTCTCTCCGGATTAGATGTCTGTACTTCTCCAAAGCAGAATCATTGTACAAAGTATCAGGATCCAATGCTCATATTGTGAAATTCTTAGTGGAAATTCAGAAGGAATGAACGGCGGCAGAAGCGATGGCTAGATGGTATAATATCTGAGTACTTGTGCTCAAGTTCTCCAACCATCTGCTTGGTAATTCAATTTTCACGGGGACAATAA
>JAYQBP010000050.1:685-12161 GCA_038137385.1 Opitutales bacterium
CTGTCAGAATAGCTCTCGTAGTTCAAGTTTTTTTGAACAAACTGACCGATCCGCTTTTAAAAAGAAAATTTAGATTCTAAAATCAAAAGCCTCCGGAATCTAAAAGGAATTTACGGCCGCAGCAGCCACTGCCATTTGGTAAATAATTTGAGAAGTGTAGGACATTTGCTCAAGGAAACGGGATTGTTTAACATCAATGGGAACGACGATTACATCTCCCGCTTCTATCTCGGTAATCCTTTTGCTTTCAAACCAACGGTTCGTGTTATTAGAGAAAACGGATCCGTCTGCTTTTACCACAAAAATATTATTTTCTGCGGCGTTATCCGTTGTTCCTCCACTAAGCGCAATGTAATCATCTCTGTTCAATCCAATTCTAAACATGTGGGATGTAGAAAAGTTAACCTCACCCATCACACTAACAGAGGAAGGGTAGGATGGAATGATTAATTTATCTCCATCTTGTAGCTGGAGTTTTAAATTACTATCTTTTTTTAACAGAGATGCTAGATCGATAACCATTCTACCTACAGGTTCTGTGCTTTCCAGTCTCTTCATCATTGAATTGGCCGCATCTTTGGACCGAAGAGCTTCAGCTGGATTTAAAGCATCTAAAGAAGATGTCGCTAGATCTGACTGCAGTTGATTCATGAGCCTTTCTAATTCCTTTTGCTCTTTATCCTTAAGGTTTTCCCTAGTGAAGAAAGCCCCGTCTTCAAAAGCATTTTCAGTTAGACCACCCGCTCGATCAATTAAAGATTGAATACTTTCGTTACGAGCAATCTGGTAAGACCCTGGAAAATTAACTTCTCCTTCTAAATGAACAAAATTTCCTGTACTCCAAAGCGGAATGGGCTTTATATTAAGTCGGTCGTAAGGTTCCAAAAAAAATGGTTCACTGGAATTGTTTTCCGTGTAGAAAGAAGGTTCGACTCGAATATGCTCCACCTTGGAATATTTTCGTTGATCATAATTGATTCGAGTAAGTTCAGCTCCAACCCCATAAGCTGAATCCGTTAGACCGCCTGCAGCCATAACTAGATCTAAAATCGACATGCCCTCGGTTAGAGGAAATTCTCCAGGATAATGAACTTCACCACTTACAGATACAATTTTTGCTTTCTGTCCACTAGGAGTTTGCTTCTTGAGTTCAAGATTAAGATGTTTCAAATCCTGAAATCTATCAAAGCCAGACTTCTTCGAAAGAATAACGATTTGATCGGCAGGCAAAATCGGGAGGTCTGAATCATTTGATAATACTTCTCGAGGATAAAACTTGAGAATGGATAAGTTTCTAACTTCATCACTTCGAAATACATAGGCAAAGTTCAAATCAGCATCATTAAGTAAGAAACCAGTTTCAGAGAGTAGGTCGCTCATTTGCATGCCTTTATGCCATTGATAATAGCCCTCACGCTCAACTGGACCCATGATTTGAACGGCATCCACAAACCTTTTTTCGGTTCGTGGCACTTCCACAATATCCCCTCCTTTTAGTAAAAATTCTTGATCGGCAGTAAAATCAAGGGTTCGCAAATCATATCGACCAAAGCTGTTGTTCCGTTGAATGGCAATCTTATTAGAATATGCGTAGGGAGAGAATCCTCCAGCCATCGAAATCAGCGAGCTTAGTGTAGTTTTATCCTTTATTTCGAATAATGCAGGGATATTGACCTCTCCATTGAGCAATACCTGATTGCCCACAGTAGGGACAAATATCACGTCACCAGAAATTATTTTTTTGTCCGCAGAATCATCTCCACGAATTAACAAATCGTAGAGATCAAGACTGCTAACCTCCTGGCCGTTTCTCATTAAAGCAATGGTACGAACACTCCCCTTTTCAGTCACCCCACCCGCCTTGCGAATTGCACTAGTTATGGAAGAATGAGGAGATATTGTAT
Organism: Opitutales bacterium; assembly: GCA_038137385.1. GTDB lineage: Bacteria > Verrucomicrobiota > Verrucomicrobiia > Opitutales > Seribacteraceae > Chordibacter. Next base: position 2,590 of record JAYQBP010000050.1, read on the forward strand.
ATCGCCCGGGTGCGTTCACTTGTCCAACGATAAAAATTGGTACCGATCGGAGAACACCAAGAGTGATAGATGATTGAACGCCATTTCCCAAGGTAACTTGAATCTTTTGGTTGATTGTGTTTTTGATGCTTAAAAAATCTCGGTCTTTCTCAAACACATTGATTGGACCGACATCAGGAAACTGAATGATACCATCCCGATTAATAAGAAGGCTGTGCGATGAGTTGCGTTGTCCAAACAACAGGATTTCAAGAATATCACCTGGACCGACCTGATAATCTGCAGGGATGTGTTCTAAAGTATTCGTATCATCGGCAGATTGGTCTTGAAAGAAATCAAAACCAAAGGGCTTTAACCTTTGATCGTTTTCATCCGTATCCACGGAGGCCAAACGGGAGACTTCAAATCTTTGTTCCTTTTTGATTTGCCTAAGAAGATTTTGGGTTTCTTCAATGGATTGTAGTAACTCTATTTCATCAACCGGAGAATGAACATCCTCATCGATGAATTCTTCAAGACTCAATTCATAATTTTCAAGATCTTGAACAAGCAATTGTTCGAGAAAAAGTAATTGCTTTAACTTATCTTCTGATTTGGGTTCGGTTACAACCTTTTCCGTGCCACTAGGATCAACACCGGTCTCCCTTTTTTCTTTCGAGGCTTCATTCTTTTGGGAATGGATTACTGGAGCGTTACTCGGAGAAACCGTGCCCATATGTTGGGAAAGAGCATTTCTTTGTTCGGGAGATAAATTCGATAAAACAAAATTCAATCTGGGATCTGCAAAAGACCAAGAAGCTACAAAGTAACATATAAAGATCGGGTGAAGTACTTTTAATCGAGTAATATTCATATTAAAAAGGGGAATCCTAGAATTGTCTCATTAAGACCAAAAACCCAGTAATGGAATCATCTTTTTGTGAACCATGAGGTTTTACAGATTCCCAACCTATGGAATTTTGTACAGAGAGGCCATATTGGGAATACTGGCGAGAATTAATGATATCGATGGAAAAATAGTCGGTTGAGATACGGTCCGATACGCTACTCGTACCTGCACTATCTTCATTAAGTTTTCCTGTTCGAAGTGTTGCCCCCCAACCAATTCCATCATCTTTTTGCAAGAGACCACCGATACTAATTATCTGGGAGTCCTGATCAGCCCAATGCCCAATGGGACGACCTCGATAACGATAGCCATCACTGTAAATATGATGACCATAGGAAATATTCCTAGATCGGGGGTCATCTGTCCACCAATAGGAGGTAAGATCGGCATACTCCGTAAATACGCGGAGGGTTGAGTCGCCCAAATTCTTCCACGCTTCAAACCCATATTGAAACATCAGGCAGTTGGGCAGAAATTTATCTTCATCTTCACCTACGACTTGACCATATACAGCAAATGGGGAATCGAAAACCCTCCACCGAAAATCCAATCCGGCTAATTGATTGCCCGGTTCTTTGGATCGATCGTTTTTTCCAGTATTTCCACCATAGTTATCTTGACTAAGAAAAGCATCTACCCAGGTTTTAAGCCCTTCAGGACGCCCTTCTCCACCAAGTTGCATCATGCGAAAAAAGCCGACTTCAAGGCCCTTTACGACTTCTGGCTTAAACTCCCCTCGCATTCCCCAAAGATAGGGGTTTGGTATCGTTCTCTCTTCTTCTAATCTTCCGATGAAGGAGTGAAAACTCCATGGTCCAATCCAAGACAACCATTTGGTTTCGAAAGGCTCAGGTACCCTACGATCAATCGAAATGGCAGGGATAGGGCGGGCATTGGTGGAAAGGATCAAACTGCCGTCCCAACCTGGGCCCCACCATCTTTCCTGTAACCCCAAAGTGGCCGACCAGTTGCCCAAGCGGGCACCAATGTAGGAACCATCCAAAGCAAATCCTTCATCTTTCCTGCCCTTCCAGTCGGTTTCCATTCCATAAAATGCATTCAAGGATAGCTTGCCCGCAAAACGATCATTCATCCAGGAAACCGATGCATTCGTGGAAAAACTGGCACGCGGTTTAGGACCAAATCCCCGAGCAGTCACCCGGTCATCTGCAAGCCCTAAGGAAGTGGAAAAAGGGGACCAGCCGGATTTGGACTCCTTGGAAATTATAGCGTTGAGTGAATCAAGGTAGGAATGAGGAATACCATTGGATTGAAGGGAGGAAAGAGCCCCAAGATCCAAAGGCCAAGAGGTCTGCAACCCACTAAAATGATCTGAATCACCAAGCCAACGAACTTCATGTCGAATGAAAGGGTCCGTAGGCGGCAAAAAAGGCTCAGCAGAAGAGGAAATAACCCCTGCAAGAAAGGTGAGAGAGAATAAAATGCGAGTCATGCTGATTCCCAATAAGATATAGAACCAGTCGAATCAATCAATCAGAAAGGAATTAGCTCGCTAGAAGTTCGGGATTTTTCTAGATGATTTCAAGGATTTATGGAAGATGACCCCTTATTTCGAAGAACCAGGCAGCATGCCCAAAAGCGGTTAGTCTTTCATTCGGGACAGAGTCATGCCAATCGTCTTCAAATGATTAAGGAGTTTGTCCGTTTAGAAAAAGAAATGCTCCACCGCTACCACTTAAAAGGCGATTCAGGACTAAGACTGACTCGGGCCCGTGCGATTACAATTGATGTTTTAGTTCAATCGTTGTTCACCTACGCCTTAAGAGTAGCGGAAGAAAGCTTGGTGAAAATCAAACCGATGTGCCTTTTAGCCACTGGAGGGTACGGTCGAGGTGAGCTAAGCCCACATAGTGACATTGATTTGATGTTTCTTTACCCAAGAGACTCAATGGGAAAATCGCTCGATTTACTCAAAGAAACAATGACCAAGGAGATTTTATATCCTTTATGGGATACTGGGATGAAAGTGGGACACGCCTCTCGGGAAATGAAAGAAGCTTTGAGGGAAGCACAGAAAGACATCCGTAACAAAAATTCGATGCTGGATGCCCGTTACATTTGTGGAGATCGGAAAGTTGCCAAAAAATTCATCTCCAAGTTCCTAAAATACTGCAGAAAGCGAAAACCGGGTGACTATCTAGAAGAATTATTGGAGAACCAATTGGCAAGAAGGTCGGAAAAAGGAAATACCGTGTTTTTACAAGCTCCCGACTTAAAAAATGGGATGGGTGGATTGCGTGATTACCAAGGGGTTCTATGGATGACAAAAGTTAAGTTCGAGGACGATCCATTGGGCTCTCTAATTAAAAGGGGGTACCTCAATAAAAATGAGGCAAACTCTTTCCAGGAGGCGTATTCATTTTTACTTCGTGTGAGAAACGAATTGCACTTTCGTAGCAAAAGACCAGTGGATGTGTTGCACTTAGAAAAACAGCCTGAGGTTGCGTTGGGCCTTGGGTATCATGATGAGGATATCTTTCCCAGAGTCGAAAAATTCATGGGTGATTTTTATGCCCGAGCCAATACCATTTATCAACTGTCCAGCTTGCTCGAACAAAGATTAGTCGGTTCTACCATTGGGAATACGGCTTCGATTAGTTTTCGGTCAGTTCTTCATGCTTACCGGGCATCGCCGGCAGAAAAAGTTGACGGCTTCGAGCTTCAGGATGGTGTATTAAATTCCGACGATCCTGAAATTTTTGATAAGGATCCAGAGCGTATGCTGCGGCTCTTCAGGCACTCCCAAAGATTATCCGCAAAACTCTCGCCTAACCTCCGGTCTATGGTCCGTAACCGCCTTTCTTTGATCGATGCTGGATTAATTAATTCTCCATCGGCCAATGTAACTTTTCGCTCCATACTCCAAGAAGTGGGTAATGTCGCCCCCACGCTCATGGAAATGCATGAACTTGGTGTATTGGGAAGATTTATTCCTGAATTTGGTCGGCTAAGCTGTAAGGTACAACATGACCTCTACCACCGCTTTACCGCCGATATTCATGTCCTGAGATGTATCGAAATTTTGGATCAGGTGTTTCAGGGAAAAAGACCGGGTTCTGAGCCTTATCTAAAAGCATTGCGAAAAAATGAAGTGCCAGGCCTACTTTACCTGATTTTATTCATCCATGACCTTGGAAAAGACCGCGGTCCCAAAGGACACTGTGAAAGGGGAGTAGAGCTGGGCAAAGCCTTAATGCAAAGGTTGGGTATTTCTGAGGAAATGCACGACCGTGTGCTCTTTGTGGTTAAAAATCATTTGGAGATGGTAAAGTTTGCCAACAAGTTTGACTTAGAGGATCCCGATGTGATCGATTCATTTGCATCTTTTTCTGAGGGTGAGCAGCGATTGCGCTTTCTCTATGTTCATACCTATTGTGATGCCAATGGCACAGCTCCCGATCTATGGAATTCGCATAAAGAGGAACTGCATACTCAACTCTTTACCAACACCATGAAGGTATTGGATGGCAAGCGGGCCCGTAAAGACCCCAGTGAGTTAAGGGACTCCTTCAGAGACTTGGAAGTAAAGGATGTGCCCAAAGAATCGATTCTTAAGCATTTGGACCAAGTGCCTGTGCGCTATTTCTCTCATGCAGGCCGCGAGGAGGTTGCCCTGCATATTGAAATGGTCGAAAAATACGCCAACCATGGCAAACCCCAAAATCAGGCGGTGGTTAGTTGGCGCAATGATCTAAGGCGTACCCTGACCGTAGTGGATGTGGTGATTACAGACCAAAGTGGTTTGTTTGAAAAAATTACCGGAGCTCTCGCCGTTACCGGACTGAACATTTTAGGGGCCCGGGCCATCACACGAACAGATGGATTAGCCATAGATGTTTTTTATGTTGAGGGAGAAACCGGAGGCATTGTGGAGGACCCAACTATTCGAAGTTTTTTTGAAAATACTCTCGAGAGTTTTATCGCAGGTGAAGACTGTCCGGTTAAGAAAATTTCGGCACACCGCAAAAAGAAGGAAAAATCCAAAACCTTCTCCACTTCGGATAAGTTTGGGGCGACCATCCCACCGCAGGTCGATGTGTATCGTGATATTTCTTTGGGCCGGACCATTGTTGAAGTGCGGGCAGCCGACCGTATTGGATTGTTACATCTTATTGCCAAACATATTGCAAATGCCGGTTTTAGCATCTTATTTGCCCGGATTGCCACCGAGCAAGGAGTGGCTACCGATGTTTTCAATATCGAACCCTTAGACAAAAGCTTCGTTCCTTCTCCCCGTACTTTTCTGGATTTGCGGGATAAACTGGGGAGTGCCCTGCATGAAGGCAAGTACTACCATGAAGTCTAGTGTTTCAAGGTTGATTACTAAAATTAAGAGGATAAGGGAAGACGGATACAAAAAGTCGTGCCCGACTTTCCCGTGCTGACAAGAGTCAAATCTCCATCATGGGCACGCATAATTCTTTTGGATATTGTTAAACCTAAACCTGTGCCTTCTTTTCGCCCCGTTAGAAAGGATTCAAAGACCCGACCCTTAAGCTCTTCGGGGATGCCACAACCTTGATCGCGAACATAAATATGAGCTCTTTCATCGATAATTTTTGTATCGATAAATAAATCTCCTCCATTGGGCATAACCTCTACCGCATTTAAAATAAGATTAAGAAGGACTTGTTGGATCTGTCCTTTATCGACAAACACTTTCTCATCCTTGGTACGCCCCCCCCAGCAAAGATTAATCTGGGACTGCTCAAGTTTGAGCCGCACAAGCACGGCAGCATCTTCCAGAATCTCGTGCAAGACAACATTCTTGCGAAAAGATTCCCGCCTCTTTCCAAATTCAAGAATCCGACCAGCAATGTCTTCCAAGTGATTGAGCTTTTCCCGAATAATTAACAAATCTTTGGAACTTTCGTCCTTTTTTTCATCGTTCAAGTTCAAAGAATCAAAAAGTAAGCGAACGACCATCAACGGGTTTCGAATCTCATGGGCTATTTCTGCCGCCAAAGTACCCAAAGTGGTTAACCTTTCGCTCTTGCGCATACTTTCTTCCGATTCGAAAACACGTCCATAAAGCCGGGCATTTTCAATGGCAATTGCCCCAAGGTCAGCCAAGGCTCGGGCAATCATCCGTTCATCATCATGAAAGCGGTGGGATCGCTCGGTGTAATGGGTGATCAATCCTATAGGAACATCTTCAAATATTACTGGAGTCACCAGCATAGAAACCAAATTTTCTGAACGGATTAAGTCGATGAAATGGTGCTCCTCAGTACGTAAAAGATCACGGGTTTGTACCTGTCTATGACCACGTAATGCACTCCCCAGTAAACTATCTCCTGGTTTTAACTCCTCCGAATAACTTCTTTTTCCATTCCGGTCCTGTAAACATTGTAAGCACAAAAGATCCTGTTTTTCATCGTAAAGAAAAAAGGCAGACAACCTGCAACCAAGGAGTAAGAGACCTTCCCGGGAGATGGTATTTAATACCTCATCAAATTTCCGGGTACCTGAAATATCCTGACTTAATAAAACAAGACTTTGTAATTGGTCGGCCTTTTTTCGCAGTTGTTGGATCATCCACATATTTTCCAGTACACGACTCGCCTCGTTTGCCATAAGGACCAATAACCTAAGATCTTTCTCTTCAAATGCATTCACATGACAGGAATCAACATTGAGTGCCCCCACAGTTCGGCCTCTTTCCATTAAAGGTGCGGCCATTTCCGAACGAACCCTTTCATCCAACTTGAAATATTTATCTTCCTTGGAAACATCTGTACAAAGTAAGGGTTCACCACTCGCGGCAACCCAGCCAGTAATTCCAATCCCCACCGGTAATTCAAAACCCTTGCTTGGCTCAGGAAGGCCAAGGGAAACCTCTATCTGTAGCCGGTCTGCACTGGCATTCAGCAAGGAAATTGAGACTGAATTTGCCGAGAATACTTTCATCACTTCATCGAGGATAGACTCCAGTGCACGGAGTGAGTTGAGGTGTTTACCAGAAAGTGTACTGATTCGGTATAGGGCATCAATGGCCCGACTTTCCTGACGCTTACCTGAAATAGAATCCTGCACAAAAATGCCTTAAAATATTTTTATCCGAGATGCGAGGTAGGAAAGTTCAACCCGTGAAGTTAATGAGTAGAATCCTTGGATCGTATGAGGACCTAACTATATGAATGAATAATGAGAATTATTTTTTTGCCTGTAAAAAATACTCCCAAGATTTTTCAACGGGCTTTCCGTATAAGGAGCTAACAAAGGGGCGGCGGGCAGGACGCTGGGGTTCTCGGAGTAACCGCATACCAGCTTCTTTGGGCAGACGATTACTCTTTCTACTGTTACAACGAATACACGAAGTCACAACATTTTCCCAGGAAGTCCCCCCTCCGCGATCCTTGGGAAGAACATGATCCATATTCAATTCTCTAGGAGCAAACATTTTACCACAATACTGGCATTTATAATCGTCTCTTTCCAATAAGTTTTGCCGGTTAAACTTCATATCTTGGAGCAAAATACGATCATAAGAACGAAGAAGGAGAACACTGGGTACAATCACGGATTGGTTCACCGTATGGACAACCCGGATACCTTTCGTAGTTTCCGTACTTCGACAAAACTCAAACCAGGCAACTGCATCGAATACCCTGAAGCTTTCATCCTCAGCATAGATGACTTGGGCATGATCCAAAGAAAGCAAACTAAAGGCACGCTCAATACCAACCACATTAACCGGTTGCCATAATCGGTTAAGTACGAGGGTTTGAAAACCTGTATCCATCCACTTCGATTATAACGATCGAGAGGAAGGGGATGTCAAAGACTTTTTGGTAAACTCTGGAAGAGTATAACTCGGTCAAGCATTAATAACTTCTACCGTCCTTATTTTCGTAATAATTCAAAAAGGCTTTATGAGCCACCCGGTACCCGCCTGGCGTTGGATAGTCTCCAGTAAAATACCAGTCCCCTGGATGGTCCGGTAAAGCCTCGTGCAAATTCTCCACGCTTTGGTAAAGAATCTCCACTTTAGTCTTATCTTTTAGAGCTTCGGGAGCCACCAACTCAGCCACTCTTTCCGATATTTGATCGACCGTAAAATTTTCATAAACCCGTTTTACATGGTTGACCGGTTTGGAAGTTGGTTTGTTAAGAGCCTCTCGACACATCTCGGCAACCTCTTTGAGTAACCCTTTGTATCCATGATCTTGAATCAAGGAAACCGCAGCCTGAAAGGCGATAAATTTACCCAGTTCAGACATATCAATCCCATAACAGTCGGGGTAACGAATCTGGGGAGCTGTGGACGCGATGACCAACTTACGCGGTTTCGAACGACCGAGGATTTTTAGAATACTCTTCTTTAAAGTAGTTCCCCGAACGATGGAATCATCAATACATACGAGGGCATCGTGTGCTTCACGGACGACTCCATAGGTAATATCATACACATGGGAAACAAGCTGGGCCCGACCTGATTCCTGACTAATAAAAGTGCGTAGTTTAATGTCCTTATTGGCAATTTTTTCGCCTTTGGGCCAATTGTCCATAACCAGTTCATCAATCAGAGAATCAGTCAATTCACCCGATTGGCGGGCATCCATCAATCGTTGCTTAACTTCCGCACGACGCACCAAGCGTAGTTGCTCCATGAATCCATAGTAGGCACTTTCTGCAGTATTCGGAACATAACTGAAGACACTCTTGGAAAAATCATTTCCCACGGAACGGACAACCTGAGGAACAAGCAAAGCACCCAAAGTTTTACGCTCAGCATAGATATCCGGATCATTTCCTCTGGAAAAATAGATGCGCTCGAAGGAACAACCTGAGGTTTTTTCAGGAAGGTCTGAAAATTGCTCTTGGACGAGTCTACCATTGGGACGCATCACCAGAATTCCACCAGGCTGGATTTCGCATATTTCATCCATTCCCTTATTGAATACGGTCATAAGGGGGGCTCGTTCCGATGCCACCGCAAATACCTCATCATCCTCAAAGTAATATCCCGGACGAATCCCATGGGGGTCACGCATCGCGAAACAATCCCCTGTGCCAAGAATACCAGCCAAGGCATATCCACCATCCCAATTTTTTGATGCAGCACGAAAAATAGAAACGGGATCGATTTGATCAGATATCCACCGGGTATGCTCCTCCCCTTCCACTCCTTTGGTAGATGCAATTCTGGCTAATTCATCCACCGCACAATCTAGATGATATCCAGACTCTTCCAAAATTGCCTGCGTATCAGTATCAAAGACAGGGTGCTGACCGCGCTGAACCAGCTGTTTATTCAATTCCTCTACATTGGTAAGATTGAAGTTTCCCGCAATCATCAGGTTTTTGCTTGGCCAATTGCTTTTGCGAAAATAAGGGTGGCAAGTATTGGACCCGTACTGTCCGGATGTACCGTAGCGCAAATGACCAAGGAGAATTTCTCCACCATAATCAAAGTTTTGTTTAATGGTTTCAGGAAACTCGTAAAAAGCACGCCCCCTTTTCACCATTTTACCAAGGGCTTTGTGCTGAGCCCCAAATATTTTGGCCAGAGCTTTACTACTTGTGCTACGTTCACGAAACATGAAGGACTCCCCAACTGGCATATCCAGTTTCATCGAACCAATGCCGGCTCCATCCTGCCCGCGGTTGTGCTGCTTTTCCATCAATAGAAAAAGCTGATTGAATGCCCAGAGTGGGG
>JAYQBP010000051.1:0-11727 GCA_038137385.1 Opitutales bacterium
CCCCATGACCATGCTCGGCAGATACCCCAACCTGTTTTGAAAAGCCCAATTTTTTAAATTCTTCAAAAGAGTAATCCTCCTCCGGGTTATCCATTTTATTAACCACTAAAACAGGATACTTTCCCATTTTGCGAAATTTTTGGGCCAAGGTTTGATCGAGGGGCACCATTCCAGAACGGCCATCCACCACAAACAGAAGCAAGTCTGCTGCTCGAATGGCAAATTCGGCTTGATCCTCGGTGGCATTTTGGATTTCAGCAGGGGTCATTTCTGGAATCATCCCAATGCCCCCAGTATCCATAAGAACAAAACCATGCGGACTATCCGCCACCACCACATCACGGGTGACACCTGGGCGATCATGAACAATGGAGATACGTCTACCTGCCAGACGGTTGAATAATCTACTTTTCCCAACATTGGGACGACCCACAATGGCAATACTAGGATTCACTCAATTTTTGATTAAACAAAATTTACCCGGCAGCAGGTAATGAGTGCTGTTCTTTCCTTACCTGATTCAAAAATATTTCCATCCGGTCTGTTGCTTCCACAAGTTTTTCATAAGATGTGGAAAAACTTGCCCGAACATGGCCTTTTCCGTGAGGTCCAAATGCGGTGCCAGGAACAACCGCAACCTCCGCTTCCCTGAGCAGGCGATGGCAAAATTCCACTTCTTCCAATCCGGTGGCTTCAAACACATTAGGAAAAGCATAGAAAGAACCACGGGGTAAGTGGCAACTCAGACCCATTTCATTGAACCTTCGTACAACAAAGTCTCTGCGCTTAGCGTAATGTTCCCGCATACGGGCAACATCCTCTGCTCCATTCCTTAAAGCTTCGATTGCTGCTTCCTGGCTGAGAATGGGGGCACACATCATACAATACTGATGAATTTTCATCATGGCTTCCACCAACCAGTCTGGGCCGCAAGCAAATCCCACCCGAAAACCAGTCATGGCAAAGGCTTTGGAAAAACCGTGGAGAAAAATCGTTCTCTCCTTCATGCCCGGTAAAGCCGCTATGCTAAGATGCTCCCCTTCGTAGGTTAATTCGGCATAAATCTCATCACTAATCACGATCAGATCTTTCTCCACAGCAAACTTCGCCAGTCTTTCAAGTTTTTCACGATCTGCGGTGCCACCAGTTGGATTGGTCGGAAAATTCAGCATGAGCACCTTGCAACCAGGTTGCCAAGCATCTTCAAAGCCTTGTGGGTCAAGGGCGAAAGAATCCTTCGAATTGGTTGCCACCGGAATTGCCTCACCCAAGGCAAGGGAAATACTCGGAGCATAGGAAACATAGCAGGGTTGGTGATACAGGACTTTATCCCCTGGGTTAATCAATGCACGAAGAGCGATATCAATCGCTTCGGAAACCCCAACGGTGACCAGCACCTCCGTTTTCGGATCGTAAGCCGGACCGAAATGATTTTCTACATAGGTGGAGATTTCCTTCCTTAGAGAAAGCAGACCACGGTTGTCGGTGTAGGAAGTTTTCCCACGCTCTAGGGCGAAAATCGAGGATTCCCGGATTTTCCAGGGAGTAATAAAATCGGGCTCGCCAATACCGAGCGAGATGGCATGGGGCATTTCCGAAACGATGGCAAAAAAATCGCGAATCCCGGACCTCGGTAAATCCCGCACATGCTCGGCAATGTATTCTTGGGAATTCATCGGTTAATCACGCACTGACTGGGGGTTTTTCTGAATGGTCCGCATCCTGGGAAAGCAGGTGCCCGTGTTCTTTGTAGGAACGAAGAAGAAAATGGGTAGCCGTGGAAAGAACACCCTCTATGGTGGCAAGACGTTCTGAAACAAAAGTGGCTACATCATGAAGGTTTTTTCCTTTTACGATCACCAAGAGATCATATGCTCCCGACATCAAATGGCATGCCTCCACCTCGTCAAATTTGGAAATTCGATGAGCCAATCGGTCAAAGCCCCCTTCCCTCTCCGGACTGATCTTAACCTCAATGACCGATTTTACCTCTCCTCCTTCATTTCGGGATGGATTAATCAAAGGGACCCAACCGAGCAGAATACCACTATCCCGAAGGGCCTTAATTTCGCCTTCTACATCCGCAACCTCACGGCCCAAGATTTTGGACAGGGACTCAATACTTGGATTTGCGGTTTCTTTGATGATGGAAAGGAGATCGCTCATAATCTTTCAGAATAACAATTGTGAATAACTCGGTAAAGAAGCAAAGGTAAGCAATTTATGAATTATACGATCCATCAAATCATTCCTGGTGGAACAGACCCTTTTCTAGTTCAAGTAAAAGCAGAAAAATCGAATTAAGACCAATCGAATGGGTAATTTCTCCCGACTTCACCAGATCTTTGATTTCCGCAATTGGGTAGAGCTCGGTAACCAGTTCTTCGTGTTGATCAAAATTCAATTGGGCTCTCTTCGTAGCCTCTCGTACCAGAACGACATGACAACGGTTAGACAGAATAGCTGCATTCGGCCGAACCGATCCAAGCAGCTCGGGGTTTTCCCCAACATAGCCAGTTTCCTCCTCCAATTCCCGAAGTCCTGCGATGATGGGATCCTCCCCCTTTTCCACAACGCCACCAGGAGGTTCCAAAGAATTTTCACGACTGCCAAAACGAAACTGGCGGACCAAAACGATTTTTTGCTCGGGAGTGATTGCTAAAACATTCACCCAATCATTGGTATCCAACACATAAAAATCACCCTCCAGCCCGTCCGACTTTCTCTTGAACCGTCTTTGACGAACTTCAAATATCCGGCAATCTGCATGTAAGTCATCGTTCTGTAAATCCCATGGACTGGGTAAATTTTTTTCGGTCATCAGGTTAATTCCTTAGAAACAAATTCGGCCAGGTCTTTAAAAATAGATACATTCTTTTGGGCAGCTTTTTGTTCCAATGCCTGATCAACGGGCTTACCGGTACGAACCAATGCCCCGTGCATTCCCGCATCCAGTCCGGTTTGGGGGTCAATCCACTTATCCCCGATCACCCAGCAAGAGGTGGGATCAAGGCGATACTTTTCAGTCATTTCCAATTCAAACCGAGGATCGGGCTTGCGGTACCTAGTTTTTTCTTGGGGAGATTCCGGGGCGATGCATATCTCGGCAAAAAAGTCAGCGGGCCAACCAAAATTTTCGTGCATACGCTGGTTGCAGGCATGCACATCTGCCCAGTCGTAGTATCCACGGGCAATGCCTGATTGATTGGTGTGCAAGAAAAGTAAATAACCTTCCTCCTTGGCTTTGATCAAAGCAGGCCCAGCAGTCTCAATGATTTCCAAAAGATCAGGATCTTTCAGGTAGTGTGCATCTTTGATCAGGGTACCGTCTCGATCCACAAACAAGGCCTTTTGCTTGCCCATGACTAGGACAAGAGGTCGACGATTTCCTCCGGGGATACACTCGCTGTACCCACCTTGCCAACCACCACACCTGCAGCAAGATTGGCAAATTCGGCTGCCTGTTCAAAGGACTGGCCAGCGGCAAGAGCAAGGGAAAGCGATGCAATCACCGTATCTCCCGCTCCGGAGACATCAAACACTTCCCTGGCTGCGGTGGGTATGGTTTGCAGAATTTTTCCGTCTTTGGCCAGCAGCATTCCTTGTGCTCCCAAAGTAATTGCAAGCAAGCGGGGAGAAAATTTTGCGAAGATTTTCCGGACTACTTCCTCCTGAGGAAATGAACAGCGTATCTCTCTGGATAAACCGGCCATCTCCAAGGCTTCCAGACGGTTGGGAGTAAGCAGATCTGGCTGAGCATAGGCAATAGGACGACTCGGTTTGGGGTCGACAGAAAGGAATTGTGAGCAGGGACGAACCAAGGAAAGCAGTTCTTCTGAAACAAAGCCCTTACCATAATCAGACACAATTACGGCATCCACTAAACTTGCTTTTTCCGTAATCAAATTACCCAGTTTCTCTAGATCGGGCTGATAATACTGAGGTGAAGATTCACGGTCCACCCGGCAAATTTGTTGGTTCGAAGCGGTAACTCTGGACTTACTAATCGTTGGGGCGGAAGAAAAACGAAAGCGGGTATCCACTGCGACATCACTTTGGGAAAGCAGGTCAATCAATTCAGCCCCCCTCTCATCCTCTCCAAACCAACCGATCAACTCAACTTCAGCCCCCAGAGAGTGAAGATTCAGGGCGACATTAGCGGCTCCTCCCGCCACCGATCTCTCATCCGTCACGGCAAGAACGGGCACTGGAGCTTCAGGGGAAATTCGGCTCACTTCTCCGATCACATAGCGGTCCAGCATCACATCACCAATGACCAGAACACGAAGGCTTTTGATCTGTTCAAGAAGTTCTTTCATCTAATATACTCATTTACTATGCGATTTATTTCCGTTCTGCCAATTGTCTTCCTCTGCACATTTTTGTATTCCTGCAAGGAACAGCAAATCGTTACCCAACAGGAAACGGAGCAGGCAAAGTATGCGATTCAAATCGGAGAACAGACCCTGCAACTTGAACTGGCGATAACCCCAGTTACTAGAAAAACCGGTCTTATGCACCGCGATAATTTGCCCGCTGGGGAAGGTATGCTTTTTGTGTTTGAGAATCCTCAACCGCAAAGATTTTGGATGAAGAACACCCGAATCCCATTGGATGTCGGGTATTTTTCGGCCGATGGAAGATTGAAGGAACTCCATCGTGGTCGGCCCTATGATTTGTCAGGTATGCCATCGAGGGCCAAAGATTTACAGTTTGTAGTGGAGTTGTATGAGGGGGAATTTAAGAGGCTGGGAATTGGCCTGGGTAACTTCTTGAACCTTGACTCGGTCAAACAGGCGATTGCAAAAAGTGGCCGTCAACCGAAAGACTACAATTTAGCCGATTAAGCCCTGTACCCGTTGGGGTTTTGGCTCTGCCAGTTCCAGGCATCGGCCAACATTTCCTTTAACCCACGGGTCGTCTTCCATCCAAGAAGTTCTTCCGCATAGGATGGAGCGGCCCAGGCCTCGGTGACATCTCCTTTCCGTCTTGGGGCAAATTCATAGGGAATTTTTTTACCAGTGGCCTCCTCAAACGAAGCGATCACCTCAAGCACACTCGATCCCCTACCCGTCCCCAGATTACAGGTAAATCCCTGCCCCCTTTGTTCGATTGCCTGCAGGGCCCTTAAATGAGCCTCCGCCAAATCAACCACATGCAGGTAGTCACGCACGGCAGTGCCATCGCAAGTAGGGTAATCGTCTCCAAAAACTTTTAATTTCTTGAGTTTTCCTGTCGCTACCTGACAAACGAAGGGGACAAGGTTATCAGGAATTCCCTGAGGATCTTCTCCAATTTCTCCGCTGGGATGAGCTCCAACCGGATTAAAGTACCGTAGTATTGCCGCCCTGAGCCCTGATTGGGAAGCAACATGATCACGGATGATTTCCTCCATCTGATACTTAGTTCGTCCGTAAGGACTGGAAACACGCCCAGTTGGGTGAGATTCATCCAAGGGAACATAAGCGGGTTCGCCGTACACCGTACATGAGGAACTAAAGACCAGGTCATGTACACCTGCAGTCTGCATTGATTCAAGCAGGGAAATGGAACCAGAAACATTATTGCGATAATATTTCAGGGGGTACTCCGTAGACTCCCCGACCGCCTTAAGGGCGGCAAAATGAATCACCGAACCAATGTCTTTATGTTCAGAAAAGATTTTTTCAAGCAGCCTTCCATCATTCAAATCACCTTCCACAAGAATCGGTTTTTTACCTGCAAGTTTACCCACACGGATCAAGGACTCTGGAAACGAATTCGAAAAATTATCTAACACCACCACTTTGTAACCCGCTTCCAATAAAACCAGGGTGGTATGGCTACCGATATATCCTGCACCACCTGTAACTAAGACTTTCATCAACGACTCCCTTTGTTTATTGACCGGAGAGTGGAAAGTATAATTTCCATATCAAGAAAAAAGGAGGCATTTTTGATATAATATAAATCATAGGCCAGCTTTTCCTCCGAGCTCTCAATGTTCGATGCGTAATCAAAGCGAATCTGTGCCCAGCCAGTCAGTCCCGGTTTTACTAGGGTACGAAAATTCCAGTATGGGACATCGAGGTTCAAGGATAGATCAAATTCAGGCCGTTCTGGACGAGGGCCGACCAACGACATTTCTCCTTTGAGGACATTCCATAACTGAGGGATTTCATCGATCCGCCATTTCCTGAGAAAACTTCCTATTTTTGTAATTCTTTGATCTCCTTTTTTTGCCCATTTAGGCCCGGTGCCTTCCGATTGCTGCCTCATTGTCCTGAGTTTAAACAATGTGTAAGGATTCCCCATGTAACCCGAACGGGTTTGGGTATAAAAAATAGGGAGACCAGATTCAAAAAGAATGAGTAAGGAAGCACAAGCAATCAAAGGGGCAGCCATCAATAAACCCAAGAGAGAAAGTACAATATCTAACAATCGTTTGACTCTTTTGCCCACAGGATTACGCAAATGCAGATCAAGATCTACGAACCAGTTTTGGTCAATATAACAAGGAGGGGAAGACCGAAAGAATTCAGACCAAAATTGATTTAAAGATAATATTTTCGAACCCATAGAGAGGTAGTTGACAATTTCAGATTTTTGTAGAGTTTCCGATGAATCAATAACCACGACGTCCAGTCGGTCCGAAGATAAACCATTTTCATGGTCTCCCTGTGCCTGGTTAGGTACCCATATAAATTTAACTTTAGACTGCTCCGCCTTTTCTTTTAATTTCTTGGTCTTTTCTTCCGAAACACGAAGATAAACTCTAGGTATACTTAAGGATGCTAATTTGGAAATCACCAAGGCAGTAAAGTAAGAAAACAAGCCAGAACCTGCTGATACATATAAGAAAACATATCTGCCAACAAACTCATATTCAACTAACCAAACCGACAAAACTAACAAAACACCACCGACAAAACCGGAACAAATACTAAAAAATAAATGCCTAATGCGAGAAGAAGAGACTTCATCGTAACAACCGAAAACTTCCAGTGCGGAGGCAAAAACTAGTCCATAAAATAGGGAATATCCGAACAACCATAAATCATTCAACAAAAGAAGTGTTTCCGTGAAGTGTGCAAACTTTTGCGGGAGAACCCAACAGAACAAAAATCCGATGATTAGATTTAGAAAATACTTTTTTCTTTTTCCGATGTTCCAGTCATCGTAAATAGTTTTGGAATGAACTGAAAAACTCAAGGTGCTAAGGGGCTTTACTCGATTGTTTTAAAAATTCGACCATTCTCAATTTGATAAATATCAGAACATAATTCCAGGGCCGAATCACGATGAGCAATGATCAGGATCGTTTTATTTCCCAACATAGGCTTTAGGCTTGAGAGAACTTGCTTTTCTGTCTCAGGATCTAGGGCACTCGTTGCCTCGTCTAAAATCAGTACCTCTGGGTCATGATAGAGAGCTCTCGCAATTCCAATCCGCTGCTTCTGCCCACCACTTAATTTGGAACCGTTTTCGCCGACTGTAAATTCCTCACCCGATGGAGAATGATTCAGTAAAGCTTCGAGTCGGGCCAGTTTAAGAACACTCAAGACCCGATCCTTATTTACTTCTTGGTCATTTAGGCCAAATGCGATGTTTCTTTTCAATGTATCATCGAGCAAGTAGATGTCTTGAGGGACATAACCAATCTTAGCTTGCCACTGTAAAAGGTTCGAAGAATTCAGTTTTACAGAATCAACTAAAATTTCTCCTTCTGTCGGTTCAACCAAACCTAGAATCAGGTTGACGAGGGTGCTCTTCCCAGCACCGCTTTCACCTTTTACCCCAATACATTTTCCTTTCTCGATCGCCATATTTATTGATGAGAGTACAGGATTTTTTTGCGAGCCATAAGAGAAGCTAACCTTGGAGAAAGCAAGATGTTGTTCAAAGACACAAGGAACCGTTGAATCCTCTAACGGATTCTGCAGGGAGGTGTCGATGTAGGTTCCATCAGACGAATTCATCGTATCGGTTTGTAAGGCAGTTACACTTGCCCAACCATAGTGGATTGACTGCAAATTATTGAGCACTCGGCTGAAACTTGGAATCAACCTGAAGCCAGCAGTGGCCATGAGACCAAGCATATTAGTAACCTGCTGATGAGAATTTCCTTGAAGAATTAAAAAAAGACACATCCCCACTAAGCTAGAAATTGCGATCACCTCTACCCCAAGTTTAGGTACATATTGAAAAATATACTCTTTTTTATTCATTAAACCGGAAAGTTTATTATGAATCTGAAAGCGGCTCAGAAAATATTCCTTTTTTTGGGATAACAGGATTTCCTTAATACCTCGAAATCCTTGCTGTAAATGCCTTAATTTACCTTCCTCAGCCGCTAACCTATTGGCCCCCCAAGATGTAACCGTCTTCCTCGAGGCTTTGACGAAGAAATAAACTAAAAACCCAAGTGCAAAAATAAGAATCAATGTGCCTTGCGGTTCTATAAACAAGATCAATCCGAGGATTGCAGTGATAACTAAAATTTCTGTAACCAGATTAATTACTGGCATAAGAAAAAAATTACAATAAGACAAAACCTCCGTAGTTAGGTTGCGTATGAGTTGAGCACTGCTGGTATTTAAATGAAAAGAAAATGACTGGTTCAAATATTTGCAGAATAATTGATAGGTAATTTCACGTTGTGCCCCGTAAACAAAGGTACCTTGCATTTGAATTTGAAAGAAAAGATAGAGGTTTTTGACCAGATAAGAACCCGCTAGAGCAACAAGTCCAAAAATAATGAGTGAATCATGAGACGGGTTTCCAAATTTTTCAAGAACTTGAGATACATGAGGAATGCTTTCTAGGTAATTTTCGCTCATCAAAACTCCGAGGGCAGGAATCACCATCCCGACACTTAAGGTTTCTAGAAATACTCCAACAAGAACAACAGGTATAAGTACAAACAACCTGAGTTTTGCTTTTGGACTAAGTACTTTAAAACCACCGAAAAATTGTCTCATTGTATATTACAATCGGACCATTTTTTCGGTCATAATTAATTTGCAAGATCTAAGCGTAAATAAAAACTTCAGCCTTTTTATAGCAGTCTTAATCACGAATGAGAGCGATACTTGATTTACCACCAAGACACCCTCCTTTTTCATCTCATCTATGGCGTGAATTAAGTCATTAAAATAAGGAAGATAAATTTGATCGAAAACGATCTTAGGCAGTTGATAAACACCTAAGTGAATTTTAATATCACTCAATAATCGGACGCTATGAAAATGAAAGAATAACGACTTTTTGAAGTCAAAATGTGAGGCATTCCAGGGAGCTAATGTATACTCCTTAGCTTGCAGGATGTGCACCTTATCTGGAAACAAATCTTCAAAGTCATTAAGATACATCTGATCGCCAAACCTACCGTTTTCCAATCGATTATAACACCATTCTAAACATTTCTCTTCCCACCACTTTGTTACCTCTTGAGACCCATCTTTCTCAAAAATTATGAACTGTACACAAAACTTACCAAACTTTTTAGACATGTCATACTCTGGGGCATAAGCGTGCTCTGTTATCATAACGCTTTTGCCAGAATTGTGAAACTCTTGAAATATAGGTGTGGGATCCTGCAGAAACCAAAGGTCAGAATCGATGTATGTAACCCGGGAAATGGATCGATCCTGATGAAAGACAAACCTTGGTACAAATGGCGTAACCGTCCAACAATACTCCCCTTTGGAACGAGTCTTTTTGACGGCCTTAAGCTCTTCTGTTTCTAATTCAGAAATCCTCAAACATTCAATGAACGGTAGTGCCTTTGGGGATAAGAACAAAAAACTGTCTTCATCCATGCAAATAATCCATAGTTTATAATGTTTGACCCTTCGTTTCAGAGAATACATGAGAGCAAGCCCCTGAGGGAGAAAAGTCTGATCAAACAGAGTGGCAAAATGCTCTATTTTATTCGCTGAGGGACTCATGTGGAGGGTAACGAAAGATAAGGCCTTGCCAAGTGGCCTCGGGGGACAGATCGTCCAGTGAATCAAATTCCTCGACCAGAGCATATCCATTCTCATATAGAGACGCTATGAGTTCGTCCTTAGAAAATAACCAGCACGGATAGCTAGCACGATAAATTCTCTTAGGTACTTTTTGAATTCTCACATACGACAAATCTGGTTTTTTAAGGAATGGGGTCCGATCAAGTATGATGAGGGGTACTTTATATTTTGAGAGTTGGGCAAGAAAGTGAACTGGCTTTTCCAGATATTGCAGAACGCTTGAGAGCAATAACACATTAGGCAGGTTATCTTGTAGGCATTGATGCAAGTCTGAGTGAAAGGATATTTCTTGACTAGCGAAATTACTTGAACCTGCCTCCACCACACTTTTTTGCTCCACTACTCTCCACTGAACCGATTGTAGAGAATCTAGAAATTTCTTATTTTGGAAGTAAGAACTGGCAAAAGAACCCCCAAAGTCTACAACATTTAAATTTCCTTTATTTTGGGCGGCAGCAAACATCAAGGCAGAAGTTACTGGCCAGGAGTATATAATTTGCTCAAATAACTCTCCATCCCGCTGGTAAACCGCCTGTCCTTGTTTTACTTTTTGAGTCGCAGTAAGAGTTCTCTCAAGTATCTCATCAGAATCATAACCCTCACATCTAGCCAAAGCCTCCTGCCAATTCGAGTATCTACCACAAAGACTTATGTTTGACCGTGCAATGTTTTTTAGGTTGGAAACCAATATCGGTGGCAACCACTTTTTTAATGTTTTCGATGAAATTAAAGTCATGTGAATTGGATCAGAAAACTTTTCTCATGATTTTTCGAAAAATTGACTCTTCTGATTTCTTAAAAAAACCCTTAAAAGCCTCATACCCAACTTTCGAAACCTCAACCTCGATTTCATTTACTACTACTTGTTGTTCGTACAATTTGATTAGGTGAGAATTATAATTACCGCAATGGGTTCCGCTACCGTCATTTCCAATATTTTGTACTAGGCTATGTCCGGGATATAAAGTAAACATACCAGCTAAATAGGCTGAAGCATGCCACCGGATGGCCCATGAATCGACTTTACCTTTAACCTGCTGTTGCAAAAGCTTGCTATGATTCGAATGTCCATTGAAACAAAATTTTTTGATTTTATCTGACTCTTTTAATTTTTTGTAAAGTTGCTCAGCGTCAGGATTAAAAAAAGACCATGCTCTTCTCCATGTGGCCCACCCCCAACAATCAGCCCCTGGCATAAAAAAAGTTTCGGGCAAGGCACAATCTGTAGGGTATGTGTAGCCATGGATACTAGCTACCCTATCATCATCTTGGTAGCGATTTAATGCATCGTTCATGTACATCAAAAAAAAAGAAGAAACAACTAAATCGTCTTCAAGTACAATGATTTTGTCATATTTTTTTAAAGACTCAGATACACCATGGATAATGGAGCCGGAGAGACCTAAGTTCTTCTCACTAAGATTAATGGTAAGGGACTTAAATCCGTTAATCTCGGTTAAGAATTGTCGCACATTTTCAACTTGATTTAGGTCTGATTCGTTACGAGGACCGTCTGAATAAATGATTAAATCGGTGCTTGAAGCTAATGAGTTCCCTAACAGTGAAGAGATCGTCCTTTGAGTATGGATAATTCTATTGTAAACAAATAAAACAACTGGACTTACAACCATCGTTTTTTATTTAAGGAATTGAATAATTTCTGAGACCTTCGGCTTAGAGAAATAACTATGCTTTTTTGTGTATGGAACTTTGGGCA
>JAYQBP010000052.1:0-11709 GCA_038137385.1 Opitutales bacterium
TCACCTTCGCACGAACCGCCCGCAGGGGTTTGCCCGCCTCTTTGGGAAACTGGCGTAATGTAAAACGATACCTCCCCGGCTGAGTGACAGAAACATGCCACGGTCCAGTGATTTTTTTATACTGGTTAATCTCCGCAAAATTCCATGGAGGGTTACCCGTCTCCAACCGCCAGTCCTGGGAACACAAAAGAGTGGGGTTTTCCGCTGGGTTCCCGAGATCCAGACAAACTGGGGTCATCCGAGGGGAGACTGATTCCCAGAAATTCTCGTATAATTTTCGTAACCTTGCCACCACTTCGGGGTGCTTTGCAGAAATATCGTGCCGTTGCAAAAGATCGTTGGATACATCGTAAAGAGCCTTTCCTTCGAGTAAGCGCCACTTCCCCTCGAGCACGCAGGACATCATCCATGGGCCTTCCTTTTCAGAAAATCGGGTACCTCCATGTAACTGTATAACCAAATGATTTCGGTGGGGCTTAGCATTTGCTGTCTTTAAATGATCCGCAAAAGAGGAACCATCGATGTGACGATTCGCATTCAGTTTCAACCCGCATAATTCTGCCAGGGTGGGTAAGACATCGAGGTGGGCGGTGAGGTGGGCTCGGTCCTCCCCACCCACCAATCCGCCTTTGGGCCAGTGAATGAAAAAAGGCACCCGGTGCCCACCTTCCCAAATGGTTGATTTCTGCCCAAACATCCCGGCATTAAATCCGTGAAAGCTTCCCTCTTCCGCCCCCGGTCCTCCCCTGCCCTTCGCCGTACCATTATCGGTGGTAAAAATAAAGATGGTATTTTCGGCTAGCCCTAACTGATCGAGCTTCTTGCGGAGCAAACCAACATTGTGATCAAGGTTGGTAATCATACCATAAAATTCAGCTCCCGACTTCCACTTTACTTTATCCCGGTAAGGAGCGGCCCACTTTTCCGGAACCTTGTAGGGCGAGTGTGGAGCATTGGTGGCAAGATAAAGGAAAAAGGGGTTGCCCTTGTTTCTTTCCACAAAAGCCATCGATTCACGAAACCACACATCGGTGGCATAGCCTTCGAATTGTTCGTGCTTCCCATTTCTTTCATAAACATCGTCAAACTGATTGTTCATCCAGAAATCGGGGGCCTGCCCGATGCCACCCCCTTTGTGCCAAAGAACCTCGTGGAAACCTCGATCCTGTGGCCGACAGGGTGCATTATCCCCCAAGTGCCACTTGGCAATCAAACCGGTATGGTAGCCCGCATCTGCAAAGTAATTAGCCATGGTCACTTCGTCGTGATGGAGGTTACTCCGCCCACTGCTCGTACGGTACGCTCCAGTACGGGCCGGATACCTCCCGGTCATTAAGGCCGCCCGAGTGGGCGTACAAAACGGGCTGACATGATAATCCGTCAGCCGGATCGATTCGGCATATAATTGGTCCAGGTTCGGTGTTTGGATGACTGGATTCCCATGGCAACCAAGATCTCCATAGCCCTGATCGTCTGTCATGATCAAAATAACATTGGGAAATTTCTCTCCATTGAGAAATGTCGAAAAAATAAATTGACCTAGTAGAATAAAAACAAAACGAAAATCCATATTTAGATCATTATTACAGGATTTTTCGGTTTCAATTTTTTTCGAATTGACTCAAAAGATTCATCACTAGATATCCTATATTTTTCTTGTTCTCAATGATTTGAACAGATAAAAAGTTAATAAGTTGAGACACTTTTTTGATCCAAGATTTTGGCCTTTTATCCTAGGCAAGAATGCCAGGAAGCTCAGAGTCTGGCTATTCGACTTAGTAAAAACAAAAGGGACAAAGAGCCGAATCGCTTACATTTGGTGGGTTCTTTCTCGCCGAAATAAGAACTCCTTGTTCCTCCGAATTTCGCAATGGAAAAAACCTGAATTTTTGAAGCTAGGCTTTTTCCTTTTTTTACTAAGAAGTAAGCAAAAACCCCTGTCATTTAGAATTGGGCTTTTCTTGATTCCATTTCTTGTTTTTCTCGCGACTGCTGGATTGATTGGTTATCCTTTACTGAAAAAGTATAAAGCGGAGAAATTTGCTAAAACCGCTTTGTCTGCTCTTGAAAACAAAGAATATTCAACCGCTCTATTAACTGCACAAAGTGCTCACCTCATGCAAGAAGGTGATATAGAGATTCTTCGATCCTTGGTCCAGGCCGCAAAAGCCCTGATGCATCCAAGATACCTAGAATGGTCCTTAAAGCTTGCTAGCCACGAATTAGCCACGCAGGAAGACAAACTCAATTACTTGAGGAACTGTGTTTTTTTGGGGAAAAATCGAGAAGCAGAAAATTGGCTCAATGTTAACCAATGGACCGAATCAAACTTAGAGGAACTAATTTTTCTAAGGTGTGTTCTATTATCTCGAACCGATGAAGAGGGTAAATTCAGAGCATTTGAATTGGCCCAAAATTCAGTGAATCGCTATCCCAAATCCCTACAACTGCATTCTTTCCTATGGGATTTATGTTTAAATTCTGGACAGGTATACCTTCTTGAGCAGGGTATCGCTTTACTTAGAAAGAAATCGGAAGCATCCGACTCGATTGCCAGGGCAGCTTTAAGGCGTCTTTTAATGTCTAAGGAAGGCAAACTGGCAGAGAGAAAAGCTTGGGCAGAGAAGTTATGGAATTTCCAGGATTCGACTCTAGAGGAAACTATTTTGGCCATGAATACCGTTTATGAAGGACAAAATATTACCTTAGATAAATTTTTCTACATGCTTAATAAAGAGTCTGAAAATCTTTCCGATTCACAAACGCGTCTTAAAACAATCGAACTTCTTAGCCAGATAGGAAGAAAGGACCTTGCCCGTGAATTAATGAATCTCGAAACGGAAAATAAATCTTTCGAGAAGGATGTAATCATCGATAAAATCCTGACCAGCATGGTTCTTGATGACAAGCAATCGATTCGTAGCCTACTGTATGAATCTGAAACCTTACTCTCTCACCAAGTAGTAAGGTTTTTAAATTACATGTTTAAAAAGAGAATCAAATCCCCAATCGATGAGGATGAAATCGTAGATATACTGGCCACATCAAGAAATGAAGACCTCGAAGTGATGCAGAGGTTTATATTTCTTTTTAAGGATGCAAATTGCATACTTCGATTTGTCAGAGAATTAGAAAAGCGCAGTCAAAACCATTCAGGCATCAAATATATATTGGCAACTTGTTACCGAAGGTTGAACCAGACCTTAGAATTAGAAAATACTCTTTTATCTACTCGCATGCCCTCAAAAGTATCGAATTTTTCCGGAGAATTACAGACCTGCATCCTCAAAGTTCTTCACGACCAAGACTTAAATTCTTGTAGAGAGTGGGCAGAAGATGCAGTGGGTCAGAACCCCGGAAACTTCTCTGCAAGGTATGCACTCGCCCTTTGCTATCTTAAAAAAGAAGAGTTAGGAAATGCGATGTTAACCATTGAACAACTTCTGCAACAGCCACCCCCTCGATGCCCAACTCAGAGGCTTATTGGTGCAGCTGTTTTAAGCGAAGTAAAAGGATTCGAGTTGGCCAGAAAATGGGTTCCCACAAAAGATAAAGACCTGCTCACTTCCCCCGAAAAGAAACTCTTGAACCAAATCTTAAAAAAACTGGATTAAATCAATAGATTTGCCCTAACTAATTGTGCCTAGGATAAGTTCAAATCTATTAGCTTTTCTTGCATTGAGTTGCCTATTATTACCATGGGCTTCCTTGTTTTTCCGCACCAGCCTATGGTGGAATGAGGCCAGTTATTACACCCATGGCTGGATGGTTCCCTTCCTTGCTCTTATTCTATTTTTTAAAAGGAAAAACGAGTGGGCCTATTCGATATCTCAAAAATATGATGGTGTAATCATCCTGACCATCTGCTTGTTTTTCTTGCTTCCTTTTCGAATGACAGGAGAACCCGATCCGTTTTGGAGGCTTCCTCTCTGGATGGAAATGTCTACTTTATGCATAATCTCTTTTTTTGTTTTAAGGCTTTTTACAAAACACTTCATTTCTTTGCCTGCTTGGTTCCTTTGCTCAATTTATTTACTTAGCTGTCTTCCCTGGCCTGCTCATTTAGAATCGAAGCTTATTTATATTCTGACTAACTGGGTCAGTGCATTGACTACAGAATCCCTACTTTGGCTTGGTCATCCTGCTGAGTTGATGGGCAACCTCATTTTAGTCGATCGCAAACAGGTTGCGATTGACCATGGGTGTAGTGGTATTCGTTCATTTCAAAACCTTTTTTCATTCTCCTTATTCTTTTCTATCTTCTTTCGGCACAATTTAGGAGGGTTTTTATTCAACCTATCATCCGCATTGTGTTTTGCGGTTTCTTTTAACTTTCTCCGTGCCCTATCTCTGTCTCTGGTTTTTTTGGAATTTGGAAATGAGGCTCAAGAAAACTGGCACGATACGATAGGAAACACTTATGTTGGGCTTTCAGTGCTCTCTTTGTATGCGTTTGGAAAAATATTCGAGATAAAGAATACCGGTCACAGGCATGAAGGTTTGGGTATCCTAAAGGCAAATTGTATTGGGCAAATAACTCCCTTATCGAGATTCATTCCGATTACTTTGATAGCTGGAGAACTCTTGACTGTGAGTTGGTTTTCATGGACGCAAAAAAAGGATCCTCACTTTACCTGGCAGGTCAGGTTGGATGAAAGTGAAAGGATCCCTGAGGAGATTCAAAAAGTCCTTCTCTTTGATTATGGAGAACAGGGCGAAATGGCACTTTCACCTACCGAATCTGCCTGGATTATACACTTTGGATATGAACAGGACTCGGCTGCGGCAAGCCTTTGCAGCCGGAACCACCCACCCGACTTTTGCATGGGCCACACAGGTATTAAGCTGGTAGAATCCGGAAAACTTGTTGAGTTCAACTTTGGCCAATCCTCTCTTGAATTTCGACATTATGCCAAACCTGTTAGTCAAGAAATTCCACTTTCTGACCTTCATGTATTTTGGTGTTCTCAACCCATAGATACGCGAATTGAAAATTTTGTCTTTAAAGAAGCCAACATCATCGAAAAAGCCCAATGGTTTTTATCAGGCAGACTGTCCTATGAAAGAAAAGTTATTCTTATTTCGTTCACGGGTCAAAAATCCTACCAAGAGGCGAGGAACCTCCTTTCTAAGACCTTAAAAAGAATTGTTCAACCATCAGGCAACGGATGATCTTCACTTAGCAATCAAATCAAAATCGTGTAACATCTCCCATTCTTCTGGAAGCATTCTTTGCTCACTCAATGATTTGGATATCCTAAGTGCTTCTTCTCTTTTTTCAACTTGGCTAAGGATGGCGGCCAATAAAGCGCGTTCGCCAGGTAAAAACCTTTCTGACCTTCTGCGTTCCATTGCCTTGTAAGCCTCTTGATACTTGCCATTTTTCAACTTAGCCAATGCAAGAGTGGAAAGAAAGGTTGGATTACCAGGAAATGAAGAGATGATTCTTTCCGCCTCGTTCTCCATCTCGATATCTTTTCCACCAAGCAATAGAGTGAGATAACAATAATTATTGGCATTTCCAAATTTGTATGGAAACCGGCGCAACAAACCTTTGCTAATTTCATGTGCTTGCTTGGTATCTCTTTGGAGAAGGGATAATTGGAGAAATTGATTTGCCTGATCCAAACCAAAAGCATCCGAGTTAATCTTCCATGCTTCTTGAAATGCAAGATTACAAAAGTCGATCTTTTTACTTAGAAGAGCCAAGCGAGCCACATCCAAACATGATTGAGCAGAATTTAAACTTTTGGCACCATCGAAAAAGTCAACAAAAGGCTCTTTTTTTCCTACAGCGATGGACCAGTAGGTTTGGGCTCTTAATTGTTCCTCATCGGTCAACCGAGTTTTACACAGAGAAAGTAAGTCTTTTGCTTTTTTAGTTTGATTGGTCTCGAGCAAACCTTGGAAGCGGGCAAAAAAACCAAGGCTATTTTTCAACGCAATTTGTTCGGTAACCAATTTTACAGCCTCGAACGGACGAACTTTCTGGATTAACCAAGTTCCAAAGTCTTCTTCTTTAAGGGGGTTTCCTATCCTGTCAGTACTTTCTAAAATTGCATTTTCCAAATCAAAATCTTCTTCGCTTGCGATTTGTATATCTATGCATTTAAGGAAATCCCTCGAAGTTACCAGCGGATGGCTTTTTAAATCAGCTAAAAACTGCATGATGTCTTCTCTTATCAAACCGGCTCGAGGGGGGGTGAAGCATAGCACTCGCAACGCTTTGTAAGACCACCTATCTTCATAACTAGCCAGGTTTTTCAGAGCCACCTTCGCTCGAATTCGGTCGGCAAGTCCTCCAGTTGTCCAGAGGATTTTATGAAACTCAAATCCTGCACGCTTATTTTTGGGGTTCTCCATGCATAAGCGATTTAAACGATCGATTGAGGAAAGCGTATTTCCTTTTTCAAATTCAAAACAAGCAGATAACACTTGGGCGTCTGGGTCTTGGGAAGCTAAAGTTTCTAAATCTTCTATTAGCTTAGGAGATGGTGAACGGATTGGGCTTTCCAATAACAGCTCAATAAGAAATAAAAGTTCGTCATATGTAATCTCATCCTTATTCCAATAATCGGTTAATAATTGGATACATTTTTCGGGCTCTGAAAAGGCTAAGACTTTTAAATTTTCAGATTTTTTTTCCGTTAACAGAGCAAGATTTGTCTTTTGGGTGTACCAGTCATATCCAAAATAAAGTAATCCACCCAAAAGGGTGGCGAATACTATTTTGGTCAGGTTATTCACCTAAATGCTAGCTGTTTGCTTAGACTGACAAGTTTTTTTCTACTTGATAAGGCCGCAATCAATCCACCAAATAAAGTAAAGATGTAAGCGGGTTCGGGTGCTGCTGACCCCCCACTCCCAACAGGGTCACCCGCTAACCAAGAGGAATAGCTTTGGCTGACAGGTATGTAATAAGAGCCTCCCCATGTGGGATCTGTGTAGGTACCCCCAATGTTTGTTCCGCTGGGAGAAGATGAAATGGCGTACCCCATATCCTCCAAAACAGCAAAGTCCAGATCGCTAAACCCCCTTCTGGTATTTACCGGAATATTCGGCAACATCGATGGATGACAATCACAATTTACTTTATTCTGATCTAAGCTAGTAGAAAAGTGTGGGTTTCCGTTCATCGGAACATTCGTATCGGAATATTCGGCTGTTGCATTCCCTCCAGTCCAACTGGAACTACTGATCCAGGCTTCAGGAAGTGAGGAAAAACCCATAATGTGACCGAGCTCATGAGCCATAACTGAATAGAAATCATAATCTCCGGAAGTTGTGGCATCTGAGTGAGATGTTAGGTCAGTATCTGCATAAAAATCGAAAGAGGAATTGACACTGATCGCCCCACCGATCGAATCCCAATTTGTCGAGGTATTTCTGGTGTTGTTCCAATAATTTATCCAAGCATCTCCTGCAAAATAAGATCCCGTACCATAACCTTGCCTGGCAACGGCAAGGTAATTCCCTGTACCCACCGCTTGTGCACCCAGAAAAATAACAACCTTATTCGCAGCACCAACCACATTCCCATCCGATGTCGTGCTGCCAAAATTTACATCAGTGGATGATCCTGTAGTGGGGTTACCAAAAGTCAAAAATGGCGTCATCGTACTGCCACTATGATCACTCGGGTCAAGAGAACCAAAGGACTCATTACCCAGTCTTGATTCAAAAGCATAAGCAACCTGCTCCATTACATACTTTCTATCATTAGTGAAGTAGTTTCCCGTGTCATAGGAGTAGTCCCAGACTATATCGATCGCCGCAGTTAGCGATTGAAACCCGTACAACAAGACACAAATTAAAGAAACAAGCCTAATGATCGACATAAAATAACCCTTTCATACATGTTAGGTTTGATCAATGCAGGAACAGATCAACTTTTAAAAAAACAACTTTTGTTCAACCAAGTTAGTATTTTGGAGATAGGTCTTTTTTTTCGGGAAGCAAGGATAGCGATCACTCCACCCATGATGGGAAAAACATAGTGGGGTTCGGGAGCCGCCGTTGGGTTGGATGATAGCCAACTACTGTAGGACTCTTTGACGGGTAAATAATAAGTACCTCCTAATGTTGGATCGGTGTAAGTACCTCCGATATTCGAAATAGGCGCATTTGATATCGTGAATCCAACATCCTTTAAAACCGCAAAATCCAAATCACTGAAAGGAATCCGGGTGTTTGTACTATTGAACTCAACCATGGCTGGGTGACAATCGCAATTGATCAAACTGGTGTTCAAATCACCAAAATTTAAACCATTTGTGCCCGACTCATAAACAACGGGCACCCCATTTCCGCTATATTCATTTGTGACATTAGAACTTTCAAAGACTGTGTAATTCTCGTCCCAAAGATAATCCGTTGCATACATCCAACTATCAAAACCAAAAAAATGACCAAGTTGATGGATAACGGCTGAATAAAAATCGTATTTCCCACTATTTAAGGCATCCGAGTGCGAAGTTAAATTGGTATCAAAATACCAATCCAAATCAGAATTCATACTCAGACTGCCACCGAAAACGGGAGGATCATCCCCAAGTTCGTCTCTAGAATCTATGTAAGTCCAGTAAGAATCCGATAAATCATGATCATCAAAATTGTATTTGGAAGTATATTTCCCAACATAGGAGGTACCTACTGCCCTGGCACCTGGGAAAATAATAATTTCGTTTTCCTTACCTACGATATTACCTCGAGAAGTTGTTGAGCCAAAGGTCACATTTAAATCTGCTCCAGTGGTCGGATTTTCGATGACTAGTTTTCCTACTGCCGTAGAGTTATAATCAGCAGGAATCATTGAACCGAGTGTTTGATTGGCTAGTCTCGATTCAAAAGCGAAGGCTGCCTGATCCATAACATACTTCGCCTCGCTAGTAAAAAAACCAGATGTGTCATAGGAATAATCAAATATGATATCGACGGCTCCCCGCACTGATTGACTGATTCCTAGAAATAAAGACAAAAAGAAAACTGGAATAATATGATAGTTTACATTTCCTGCCAAATTCACAAATTTAAACTTTTAAAGAAAACAGATTAACTCAAGAGTAAAGTTTATTTTTTTTAGATATTTAAACAGCAGTTAGATTGTGAGCTGATATGAAAAATAATCTAATTTCTGTAAGAAAAACACAAAATCCCTGTAAGTTGGCAACTTATTGGATTTGGAGGAGTGATTTAAGTTGTTCTATTTTTTCATTGAATCAAAGCTATATCATATGAATTTAAATTGCCTCACATTTTTAACCATACCCTTGTGTTTAGTTAATCTTACGATTGCTAATAATTTCGGGCGGGGGGAGCAGATTTACTCGCAAATTTGCGTCACCTGCCATGGCCCCAACCTCGATGGGGGCATCGGGCCAAGCTTAGTCGATGCATACTGGAAGCATGGGGACACTTCCGAGGCCATCATGCGTTCCATCGGTAAAGGGATCGTGGGTACAGAGATGATTGCTTATGAGTATGTATACTCGGAGGAGGACCGGCAGGCGTTGACCGATTTCATTTTGGACAAACAGGAAGGGAACCGCCAGACCCTACGTTCGCTCTACGCAAGGGATTACTTTAAGGGTAAACGACTGACGCCCCAACTTTTTGATTCGGTGGAATCAAGTTCGCAGGAAATCATTCCGGAAAATTTTCTCTACACCAAACGGATGTTCGATGGGGTGCTCCGTGGTCAGTCCAAGCTTTTTATCAAGCAGTCAGGCAAATACCGTTTTAATATCGGCGGAGGCGGAAGGACTTCGATCTGGGTCAATGGCGAGGAGATACATTACACCAATGATAAGGAAAAAAAGAACACCCACTTCAATAAAGACTTTAATCTAGAAAAAGGGATGCATGACCTCGAGGTTTTACACGAGGAACCCACGGGGCATTCGATGAAATTCTACGCCCGCCTTCAACGCATCGATGGCGGCACCTGGATGCTCACCGGTAAAAGCCTCGAAGGGAACACTCCCAAGATTGTCCGTCCGGGAACGGAAGCCAAAGTCGTGCGGAAATGGATTTCCGGGCTCCCTCCACGCACCCTTCTCGTCCTTCTGCCAAACCAAGTGATGGTCGCTTATGATAGTGCAAGCGGGCAGGTTCTAAAAGCCTGGAAGTCGGCTCTGGTTAACCAAACTCCCTCGCTCGACAGCCGTAGTCAAAACCAGTCGATCGCCAAAGGGCAGGAAATTCCCAATGCCCCGCAAACCGTTTTACAAGGCCAAGAATTTAGCCTCAAATCCTATGAGGCTGCAGGTGATTCCCTCTTCATCTCAACATGGGTGGATGGTGTTCAAAAACGGATCAAGGTTTCTCCTAATGGCTCCGATTCCTTTTCCGTATCCGTGCAGTAATTTGCTATGTTGATTAGTCCTATGAAAATTTTTGTCTTATCCGTCCTTCTTCTCTCGCTGAGCATGGCATCCGCCCAAATCCCCGACGGGTACAAGGTGGTAACCGTTCCCCTGCCCCGTGGTGCCGTCAGTGTGCTCGGTCTCTGCCATAAACCGGATGGGACCCTTGCCATCGCCACATGGGAAGGCGAGGTTTGGGAAAGAAAGGCCGAAATATGGACGAAGTTTGCCGAAGACCTGATGGAACCCAATGGCATCCTTTGGGATGACCAAGAACAAGCGTACTATGTCGCACAAAAACCTGAACTCACCCGTCTGGTCGACTCCAATAAGGATGGTGTCTGCGACCGCTACGAAACGGTAACCGATGAGTTTGGTATATCCGGTGAGTACCACGAATATCACTTTGGGCCGGTAGCGGACTCTCTCGGTCGTAAGTATGCATCTCTTAACCTCGGTGCTCGGGGAGAATTCACTGTGACGGACGGCAAACCTGTTGGAACCGGCGGGGGCAATATGTCTTACAACGCACCCTGGCGCGGTTGGGTCTACCGGTCTGACCGCGATGGACACTTCCAACCGCTCGCTTCCGGATTCCGTTCCCCCTGTGGGATTGGGATGAGCCCAGAGAATGAACTCTTTATCACCGACAACCAAGGAGACTGGGTGGCAGACTGCCCTCTCTACCATGTGCGCGAAGGAAACTTCTATGGGCACCCTGCCTCCCTTCCCGCCCGTGCGGACTATACCAAGGAAAAAGTCCTCTCCCTAACCGCTTCTGATTTTGATAAAATTAGAACCAAGCCGGCAGTCTGGCTGGTGCGTGAAGTGATTGCCAACTCCCCCGGTAGCCCCATTTGGGATACCACCAAAGGGAAATTCGGCCCCTTTGCAGGGCAGATGTTTATCGGGGATCAGCGCCAGTCCAACTACTTCCGCTGCGGGGTGGAAAAAGTAAATGGGGAGTACCAGGGATGGTGCGTGGACTTTTTGCGGGGTTTGGAGAGTGGGCCGGTCAAAATGTCCTTCGACCCTAAAGGTCGACTATGGTCAGCTCAGGTAGGGCGTGGATGGTTTAGCAAGGGAGGAAAGCGCACCGCGATTCAGTATGCGGAGTGGGACGGTACAACAATTCCTTTTGCCCTTTATTCCGCCAGCCTTACCCAGACCGGATTTTCGGTCACCTTTACCGAGCGGATTGGGAAAAAGATCACTCCCAAAGTCCGCTCTTGGGGGTACCATTATTACAGCACCTATGGCTCGCCACCCGTGGATGAAAAGGAGGTACCAGTAAGCAATTATCAGCTCTCGAAAGACCGTAAGACGGTAACCTTTGATGTGCCCC
>JAYQBP010000053.1:0-6286 GCA_038137385.1 Opitutales bacterium
CCTTTTTGGGCGGAAATATCTATCTGAACGATTAGCTTGGCTTGCTCATTATCTAAAGTCGATTGCTGTGCAGTTGTATCATCAGAATCATCGCTAGAGGCATTTTCTTCTGCTGACATTTCGAGTGCACCCTCTCCAAGCAAAGGGTTATTTTCATGAAGTTCAGAAATTAATTCCTCGATTTCGTAAAGGCCGGCAGTTGCCAGAGCGATGCCCAAATCCTCCTCGTCTAAAGATGTGCGAATTTCTGGACCTTTACGGTTCCACTCAACCACAGAATAAGATTCTTCCCGATTGATCTTTTTGGTAATAATCGCTTGATTTTCTTGGATATCAATCGTGCTGAGATAACCCTCCCGGTAGTATTTTTGGGCACTCTTTAATTGCTCTGCGGAGAAGTGGATTTCCCAGTCCGTGTTACACAAACGTACGAACCAAGCCTCTACAGCTTCATGAGTAAATGTTCTGGACGGTCCATTCGAGATCATAAATTCTCCATAAATCTTTACGGACAACGTTAGAGGCTCAAAATTATCTAGGGCAAGTGGAAAGCCTCTAAAAAGAGCTAAAGTTATGCACAAAGAGACTGGGTGAGTGTGGATTACTTTCTTAAATGGCACCTCATATTTCGGATGTACCTAAACTCAAAGCCCAACGATATGTATCCACATACCGTTTTGCCGCCTCTTCCCAACCACATTTTAGAGAAAAAGCATTCTTACGCATTTGCGTGAACTTCCGTTGATTTGCGTATACTTCAATTGCCTTCTTTATAGAAAGCCACAGATCTTTGGGAGTCGAATGAGGAAAAAGAAAGCCATTCGGATTTTTTTCACCTCGGGCAATTGATTGGATCGTATCCGCCAGTCCCCCAGTGTTTCTAGCGATTGGCAAGGAACCGTATCTCATCGCATATTGTTGGGCCAATCCACATGGCTCAAACCTGCTTGGCATGATAAAAAAGTCGGTTCCAGCGAATATTTTTCGGGCTAATCGATCATCAAAGCCTATGAATGAACCTATTCTTTCCGGAAAAGAGGTAGATAAGTCCCGGATGGCTTGTTCATCGTTCGGGTTGCCGCTTCCAAGAATAATAAAGCATGAATGGGTCTCGGCCATTAATTGCGGCAGGATTTCGATGAGAAGATCCAACCCTTTTTGTTCGTAAAGTCGAGATACAACTCCAAACAAGGGTACATCAGAAGTGGAGGCTAATTGAAATTCGTTTAAAAGATCAACTTTACAGGCAAGCTTACCTGATTTTGGACGATTTGGGTTAATGGGTTGAACGAGAGCATTGTCTTTTTGAGGATCCCAACTATCCAGATCAATTCCGTTGACTATTCCGATCAAGTCTGCGCCGCGATATTGCAAACTTTTTTCTAGGCCACATCCATAATTAGGCGTACGAATTTCATCTGCATAAGTAGAACTTACCGTAGTTATTTTGTCGGCATTTTGGATGCCACCTTTAAGAAGATTAAGGGAGCCATCCTTCTCAAAACCATCCAACGCCCAACTCGAATCAGGTAATCCAGAGGAGAGGAAATCATCATAACTAAAAATTCCTTGATGTTGTAAATTATGGATGGTGAGAACGGATCTAATTCTGGATTTCTCAGGTAAATCAGATTGCATCGCGTTTAGGTATCCACAAACCGGTGCAGCCATCCAATCATGGGCATGAAAAATATGGGGCTTCCAGTCAAGGATGCTCTGAACCTGTAGGGCTGATTGACAAAGTGCAAAAGCCCGTTGGGGATTATCCGGATAGTCCCCATGGGTGTCGGAATAAACTCCATCCCGATCAAAAAGTTCTGGTAGGTCAACCATGTATACGGGAATGGAATGCTCACCAAGGGTCGTTTCCCTCAGGAATCCTCTGATGGATTTACCGTTTAATTTGACCGTAACTTTCTTCTTTAATTTACGAGAAGGCAATTCACTGCACCGTCTGTAATAAGGACAAACAAGGCGAACATCGATACCCAGTTTTTGGAGAGCGATGGGTAAGCTACCGACTACATCCCCTAAGCCTCCAGTTCGGACGAGTGGGTTGACTTCGGGACTGACGAATAAAACATTCATAGATTTAAGAATTAGTTCGTTGATGCCTAATTGATTTCATTTTGCAATGTGAAAACAGGTTGTGTTTTAAATGATTCAATGCTTGCGAAACCCTAGTTAGGGAAGATATTTTTATCAACTCGTGACATTCAGTAAAAAACATCACTTCATCAATTTTAGGACTAGGAGCACAAATCGGGTTCTCGTAGCAGTCTGAGTAAATTCTTGTTGTCATTTTATTGGTTTAAGCATGCCAAACCGATCCATCGAATTTGAATCGGAGCGACAATTCCACAGGCTCTATTGTGAATCGCCAGAAAACCTGATTGCTTGCGAAAAGACATTGGGGGTTACCCTAGTGGCCCGTGGCAATCTGCTACATATGGAAGGAGACATTGAAAGCTTAGATCGTGGCGAAGAATTTTTTTCGCTACTTCAGGTAGCGAGTGTGCAGGGGCTAATTCATGGAAAATTTGATTTTCTAAGGTTCCTCCAGCAATTCAACAATGGAAAGTCAGAGGAGATCAAAGAATTATTAGAAAGTCCCCTTTGCCTGCAAATCCGAAAAAAGTCGGTCGTTGCCAGGAATCTCAGTCAGAGAAAGTTTTTAGATCTGATCATCAAAAACGATCTTGTCTTTGGGATTGGTCCAGCTGGTACTGGAAAAACATTTTTAGCAATGATTGTTGCTTTGCATGCTTTGCTTGATGGGAAAGTAGAAAAAATTGTGCTTGCCCGCCCAGCGGTTGAGGCGGGGGAGGCATTAGGGTTTTTACCAGGTGATCTGGAGGAGAAACTGCTCCCTTACCTCCGTCCTCTTTATGATGCAATGGATGAAGTTTTAGGTCCAGTTGAAGCGAGGAAACTGGTTGAGTCAGGTGTCGTGGAGATCGCACCCCTTGCCTACATGAGAGGCCGAACTTTAAGTAAATGCTTTGCTTTGCTTGACGAAGCTCAAAATACCACCCGTTCCCAAATGATGATGTTCTTAACAAGATTGGGCGAGGGCAGCAAAATGGTAGTTACGGGGGACCTCACTCAAGTCGATCTTCCCCCAAGGCAGGAGTCGGGTCTTCGCGAAGCCCAGAAAGTTCTGGGGGAGGTAAAGGGTATTCATTTCCATGAATTTAATCATAGTGATGTGGTCAGGCATCCTCTCGTTAGTCGAATTATTTCTGCTTACGAGAACAGGTCCTCCGAAGACAAAAACTCCTAGGTATTTTCTTCTCTATGAATGACACAAAAAAAGATTCGACCCGTAAAAATGTTCGGGTTGGTCGTAGGCGGCGAACTTTACAAGAGGACGAACAAGCCAATCGTAACCTGGATGGTTTTGCCGGTTATTGGAACCGTTTTGGTAAATACCTTACTCAGACCATTTTCTTTGCTGCAGCGATCATTATAATTTGTTTCGTTGGGCAGGAGCCTCCTGGTCTTAGGACCTTGGGTGAAGTGGCTCCAGAAAATGTTTACAGCGATCGTTCTTTCAGTTACCTCAGCGAAGTAAGGAGGCAGGAGGCTGAAGAATGGATCCGAAGTAGCACTCCAAGAGAGTTCAGCCGAGATTTTATCGGCGAGGAAAACTTTGCTAAAGCAATGGTTCGATTACAGGAAGGTATTCTTGCTGTGGTTGAAATGTCAGGTGAGTCCAGGAATTTGGCGATTCAGTCGTTGATCGAGGAATTGAAAGTTAAATTTCAAATTGCTTTAGATGAGTCGGAAGCCCGTTCGATTCTACAAGCTACCATGATGGGTGGTGAAAGTTTTTTCATTTTGGGTAATAAACTCCTTTCCCAACTCCACTTGAATGGGGTAGTCAAATTCCCATCTGTAGATCAAAAGTTTCTTGCCGAATCGAATGCTACGGCACGAATTAAATCTCAGATGATCGAGTTTTCAAACAAACTTGTCATTTACGACTATAAATCCCATGTGAGCCAAGCGGAGGAAGTGCTCGTTCATTATCCTTTACTCCTCGCTTTTGTGAACAATTTAAAAAAGGATGGGGTTTTAAGTTCGATTTCAAGCACGGAGGAAGATGGTCTTTTGCAGCTGCGTGAAGTGATTGAACTTGCAGATGAGAATGAATCCTTCGCTGCTCAGGAATTGCGCAATGATCTCGCATCCGATCTAGGAGAGTTCCTTCTAAAGGGACTGAGACTCCGTTCCATTGACCGCAAAGCGACTACCGATGCCCAAGAGCGTGCAATATCTGAAATGGAACCCACAGTCATTTCGGTTCAGGAAGGTGACATTATTTTGCGTCGTGGAGAGAAGGTGACCGCCTCAGACTTAGAGAAATATCAGGAGTTTTTAGATCTAACACTCGAAGATAGTGTTTTACTTCCTAAGCGCATATTTGTGACCTTTGTCACCCTTCTTTTCGGAGTAGTTTATATCCGATTGGTCCTTCCTAGTTTTTGGACTAAAGGACCCCGTTCAAGTATTGTTGCTTTGGCGATCATCTCCAATTTAGCCCTCTCCAGATTCATTATGGAGCTGGGGGAGACAGAGCTTTTTGGTTCCAGTCCCATCCTGATTGGTCTGCTTCCTTATCTGTTGCCGATCGCATTTGCTCCCATGATTGTAATGATTACTGTGGGACCGCGCATGGCGACACTTACCAGCATTATGACCTGCGTTTTTCATGCAACGATGCAGGAAATTGGAATTGAAATGCTGGTTGGGTCTCTTTGCACCGCACTGGTGGGAGTTTATTTTTGCAGGGAAGTTAGGTTGCGTGGAAGTGTTCTTAAGGCTGGAACCATGGCGGGTATTACCGGTGGACTGGTTGCTCTCGGAGTTGGTTTCGCATCCGGTAGTGGTTGGATGGTTCCGCTGAATCATGCCATAGCTTCTTTTGTTGTCTCTGTATTCACCGGAGCCTTGGTACTTGGGGCAATGCCGTTGATTGAGAATGCCTTTAAAGTGGCCACCGATGCCACTCTTTTTGAACTTACGGATTATAATCATCCACTTCTGCGCAGAATGCAGGTGGAGGCACCAGGTACCTATCACCATAGTTTAATGGTTGCTAATTTGGCTGAAGATGCCGCTCTGGAGGTGAGTGCCAACCCTACGCTTTGCAGAGCGTGTGCATTATTTCATGATATTGGCAAAATGGTCCAACCCCACTACTTTACTGAAAATCAGGGAGATTTTGGCAACCCCCACAATCGTCAAAATCCGGCAATGAGTGCTCTCATAATTAAAAGTCATGTCAAGGAGGGGATTGAGATTGCCCGTGAGCATCGCCTACCCAAGATCATTCGGGATGTCATACGTCAGCACCACGGAACCACCCTCGTTAAATACTTTTATTTACAGGCTAAACAAAAATCGAAACAGGCCAAATTACCCTATGGTGATGCTGAATTAAACGAGCCTGATGAATCAACATACAGGTATGATGGGCCGCGCCCGCGCTTCAAAGAAAGTGCCATTATCTTTTTTGCGGATTCAGTAGAGGCGGCTGCCAGGTCTTTACCAAAAGTCACTCATCACAGTGTGGAAGAATTATTGGATTCGATTTTCCAGGATCGTTTGGAAGATGGACAGCTTGATGAGTGTCCGCTTACCCTTGAAGAGGTGGCCACGATCAAAAAGAGTTTTCTTAAGACCACTTTGAATATGCTTCATTCTCGGATAGAGTATCCTGATGAGGAAAAGGATTCTCGCTCCCCATTTCCTAACAATGCTTCGTAATCCAATGCAGGATGTGAAACCTAGGTTGGAGGTCGCTAATCAATACCCGGATCTCATCTTCGATTTGTCAAAATTAGAACAATTCTTTGAGGCCATCTTTTCCCTGCATGATCATAATTTAGCTGGAGAATTGTCCTTAGTCTTCATGGATCGTTCATCCCATTGCCAACTTCATGGGAAATACCTGCAGGATTTTAGACCTACGGATGTGATAACTTTTCCGGCGGATCTGGAAAATGAATTAGTTGGAGAGATATGTGTTTCAGTCGATCAAGCAATTGAAGAGGCTGAATCGAGGAATCTGCCGTTGGATCAGGAACTTAGTTTATATTTAATTCATGGTTGGTTGCACTTGGTAGGTTTTGACGACCTGGAAAAAGTGGACCGCAAAATGATGCGTTTAGAAGAACAAAGAGTGATCAACCAAATAAACCAACTTTCCTTATGGCCTGATTTTCGTCTCGCTCATCCTAAACCTCGATAATATCCATCCCATTAGTGATCTCTCCTGCCC
>JAYQBP010000053.1:6296-11696 GCA_038137385.1 Opitutales bacterium
TCTCCTGCTCCCAGTTTATCCAGACGTTTCCGTAATGCTTTTCTAACCGGTCTGCTGGTTTTCCTCCCCCTTGGAACCACAATTTTTGTTATCGATTTCTTGCTCGATTTATTTAAAGAGCCCGCCCTTCGATTCGCTTACCAGCTTGGATTGAGTGAAGAAAATTCCTTTTTCGGGTTGGAGACGCTTCTGGCAGTTGCCGGTTTGGTTATTGGCGTGTTTTTTCTGACTGCCCTGGGTTATTTTTCAAAGTACTTACTGGGGCGTGTCTTTATCAATTTGACTGAACGGGTATTGGATAAGGTGCCATTTATTAACTCGGTTTACCGTTCGGTTAAACAAATTGTCGATACTTTTGGCCGGGAAAACCGTGCGGTGTTTAAAGAAGTTTGTCTCGTGGAATATCCGCGCAAGGGTTGTTATGTAATCGGTTTTATTACCGCGGAATCTTCCGAGCATGTCTCCGGCAAGATCGGTGCCCAATTTACTTATGTTTTTGTTCCCACAACTCCCAACCCTACGAGTGGTTTTTTACTTCTAGTTAAGGAGAGTGAAATTCATAGAATAGATGTTTCTGTAGGCGATGGTATGAAGATGCTGATTTCCGGTGGTGCCGTGGTTCCGCCTTCGGCCTAATCGTTTCTGCTTTGATAAATTCCGGGGAATTATCTGGGGTTGTTCTATCACGGGAACAAACTGGTGGTCGTTTTTTGCGAATTCGTTTGTTTAGTGCTGAGTTAGGTTTAAGCGGGGCACTTTTCCCAATTTCTAGCCAAAAAAAAATAAATCCGCCTGCACCCGATTTTTTGGATGAGGTTGAATGTCTTTTTAATAACAAAAAATCTGAGAATTCCATTCCTTTTATACGTGAATTTGAAACCATTGAAAGTTATCGAGACTTGGCCACTTATCCTTTGCTTTTTATGACGGCTTCAGAAATAGCCCGGTTCTATTTGAATAATGGTTCACACCTTCTTGATCCAGGGCCCCAGTTTAAACTACTTCGGTCCTCACTGGACTCATTTCGACGAGCCCGAGTTCCCAATGTAGTTCTTTTGAAGGTATACTATTGTTTTGCCAGAAACGAAGGTCTCCCCGTGCGGGAGTCATGGCTGTTTGGGTTGCCTAAACCATTGTACAACGATGTGGTCACCATACTGGGGCAACCTGTGGACCAGGCAAATATCGAACAGAGCAAACTCAACGACATTATGGAATCTTTAAAAATTTGGATGAATGGAGAAACCGAGTTACATCATCGATAATCTTATTATTGAAATTGCTCGACCCTTGCCAATCGTACCTCCATTGAGTTAAAGTTGTTGAGTATGGGAATCGCTAAAAGGATCTCCGAGGTAAGAACATCAGGCAAAGGAACCTACGAGGTGACGGAACTCGTGGAACTTGGCTTGAACGAATCTGGTTTGTCGGACGGGTTGGCCCATGTCTTCGTGCAGCACACCAGTTGCAGTTTGGTAATTATGGAAAATGCTGATCCTTCTGCTCGGGTAGATTTGGAGCGTTTTATGGATGACTTAGTACCAGAGGATTATCCCGACTTTGTCCACACTCACGAGGGGCCTGATGACATGCCTTCCCATGTGAAAATGGCACTGACGAGAACCAGTGAGCAAATTCCCTTTGCTGGGGGTCGTTTGCAGCTTGGTACTTGGCAGGGAATTTTTTTATGGGAACATCGCATTGCTCCTCATACCCGTAGGCTTATCCTAACCTACACTGGCCAATGAACTCTACGAATCGAATCTTTGTTTTTCTGCTTATCCTTGAATCATTTTTTTTACAAATAGGGTGTGCACCTAGTGGCAGCATCATCGAAGAAAGCAACGATCCTGCTTTTGAGCGAGGTAAGTCTTACCTCAAGGTGGGAAGGGATAAGGAAGCACTCGATGAATTTCTTTCTGTCACGAGGCGGGTAACCCAAGCTCCCAAATCTCACTTGGAAGCGGGTCGGCTTTTATTGACTCTATTCGAGAGAAAGGATCCGGTTGCTGCTATTTACCATTTCAGAAGGTTTTTACTACTTGAGCCCAACGCTAGAGAATCCCCCATGGTCGAACAATTAATTGTAACAGCTGAGCGGGAAATTCTGCGAAAGTTACCTGGCGAGCCATATGGGAACTATCTAGAAACCATTGACCTCAAGGATGAGAATGCTCGATTACAGCGGGAGAT
Organism: Opitutales bacterium; assembly: GCA_038137385.1. Classification (GTDB taxonomy): domain Bacteria; phylum Verrucomicrobiota; class Verrucomicrobiia; order Opitutales; family Seribacteraceae; genus Chordibacter. The sequence goes on from JAYQBP010000053.1 coordinate 8,490, forward strand.
AGAAGATTTAAAAGCTCGTCTAGGTTCCCCTTTGGGACCGGCGGTGCCCGTGCCCGATGATATTACCAAGAAAGATGCCGTAATCCAAGTCCCTAAAGCAGTCAATGTCCCAAATCCACCGGTTGTTAGTTCTTATGTTGTGCAGCCAGGGGATAGTTTATATGCGATAAGCAAAAAGATCTATGGTGATGCCTCGAAGATCGATCTGATCTACTCGGCCAACCGGGATACCCTGAAAAGTAAAAACAGTCTTAGGGTGGGGCAGACACTAAGTTTGCCTACACCTCCCTAAGTCGGGCGTTCCTGTTGAAGATATGCCATGGTGTATTTTGACAATAATTCAACTACCCGCCCGAACATTGAAGTTACCGATGTTGTCGCCAATGCCCTAAGAGACAACTGGGCCAACCCATCTTCTCCGCATCGTCTTGGAACCCGAGTTCGTTTGCTTATTGAGAGTGCAAGAGAGGAAATAGCCGAATCCCTTGGGGTGTTGCCTTCCCATCTTTTTTTTACATCGGGAGCGACCGAATCGAATAATGCTGTGTTATCTTGGGCAGAGAGAAATGCTACGGGCCATTCTTCGTCGGTTATCATTTCATCGATTGAGCATTCCAGCATTCTTGAGCCGGCTCAACACTACTGTCCCCGCGGGCTTAACCGAATTCCAGTAAATGAAAGTGGTCGGGTCGAGCTATCCATTGTGGAGCAGATGATTGAAGAAACCAAACCTTCGTTGGTTTCGCTGATGGCGGCCCATAATGAGACTGGAGTGCTTCAGCCATGGGAAGAGGTTGCTCAGATCTGTAAAAAAAGAAACATTTGGTTTCATTGTGATGCCACCCAATGGATTGGTAAGTTGGACCCTAGTCAACTCAATCAATGTTCAAGCTTCTCTTTCTCGGCACATAAGTTTGGAGGACCCAAAGGAGTGGGTGCCTTGGTTTCTTCTTTACCAGTCAGCATGATTAAAGGTGGAGGGCAAGAAATGGAAGCGAGGGCTGGAACCGAAAATTTCTCGGGAATCGAGGGCATGCGTACGGCATGGAAGCTGAATTGTTCTTCCTTAAGCACCAAAGATAAAGAAGTAAGTTGGAAACATCATTTTGAAGATACCCTGCTCAATCGGGTGCCCAAAAGTAAAATTATTGGTCGGGGAATTCCCCGATTATGGAATACCACCCTTGTATGTCTTCCTGAATTTGATTCTTTAAGTTGGGTGAGCAAACTAGACAAATACGGTTACTCGGTTTCAACGGGCTCAGCCTGTTCAACCGCCCGGTCTCAACCCTCCTCTCTTTCGGGAGCGATTGGATTGAGCGAATCAGAAGGTCGCAGGTTAGTAAGGATCAGTTCATATCTTGAGAACAAGGAGCAAGATTGGTTAGGTCTGTCTGATGCTTTCGGGCGTGCTTTTGACGAACTAAAGACCGATCGGGAAGCCGCTGGTATTCTATCTCTGTAGGACATTTTCTCGCCTGTGCGACTTAGCCGTATTCATCTTCAAAACTTTCGTAACCTGGGATCAGTAAAGCTGAACTTTTCCAGTGACCGGATATTTTTTATTGGCAAAAACGGTCAGGGAAAATCAAACCTACTTGAATCGATCGGGATGCTTTCCACTTTACGTTCGTTCCGTGGAGCATCGAGTGAATCCATGGTTAAACAGGAAGCTCAGGAGGCATCCCTTTTCGCTCAATTTTTGGATGATCACGGGAATGAACGGGATGTTTTAATAAGTTTTGGCAGAAAGGGGGCAAAGTCGGTTATTTTAGATGGAGAACCCGTTAAGAAATTAGGCGAACTTTTGGGCGAATTTCCATCGGTTTGTTTGTCCTCCAGAGATTTTCGTTTGATTCGGGAAAGCCCTTCTGATCGGCGCAGGTGGATGGACTTAGTTTTATCCTCAAGTTCCTCCACATATCTCTACGCATTACAGGGCTATTATCGATCAATGAAAGAGCGAAATGTATTGCTCAAAAAACAGGCCGGGGATTCGGAAATCCTTGCCTTTGAACAAAGGCTTGCATCCTCTGCACATACCTTATTTCAAATGAGGTGCAGTTTATTTCCGGAGCTTGATCAGGCTTTTGAGCATGCTTACTCCGTACTAAGTCATAATTTGGAAGTGACACAGTTAAGATATCTGCCTGAATCTCAAGCTCAGACTCGGGATCAATGGCTAGAGATATTTGCCAAGGAGCGAACCAAGGATCGTCTTTTTGGATCTACCCGGAAAGGACCTCACCGAGACGACTTTTCTTTGCTGCTGAATGACCAAGATGCCTGTGATTTTGGTTCGGAAGGACAACAAAAGGGATTGGTGCTTGCCCTGAGAATGGCTGAGTTTTCTTTTCTGAAACAAAAGCTTGGCCGAACCCCTCTTTTACTGGCGGATGATTTTTTGGGAGAATTAGATTCATCACGCCGGTCCAATTTTCGAAAATTACTTCCACCAACTGCCCAAACTTTTGCCACGGGTACAGAATTCCCATCCAAACAAGATGCGGGTATTTGGGAAGCCTTTGAAGTTGATTCTGGAAGTTTTAGTCCTTTTGAGCTCACTAAACAGACATGATTGAGCTTACATGGACGCACTGGGTCGTGCTTGGGTTAGGGGCTTGGATTATGGGATTGAGCAAGGGAGGGATACCCGGTGCCGGAAATCTGACGGTGGCTCTCTATGTATTGGTACTGGAGGATGCTTTGGGTCCGTCGGGAGTTGCCCTGTCCGTAGGTCTACTTTTACCGGTTCTGGTATCTGCTGATCTAGTTTCCACGATCGTATATCGAAAGTTCGTTGAATGGACCCATGTGCGTCGGTTACTTCCATATTTTATGATCGGTGTACTGGCCGGTTGGGTCACCTTTGATTACTTTCAAGCAGAGGGTAGGGGAGAAAGTCTCAAAGTTCTTATCGGGGTGATCCTTCTAGGTATGACCCTTCTTCGCCTTGTTCATTTTCAATTGTCCAAAAAGCGCAAAACCGAAGCTCTTCAGGTTCCTTTTTTTTGGGGGCCAATCCTCGGTTTAATTGGGGGCATGGCTACGATGTTGGCCAATGCTGCCGGTCCCATTGCTCAGTTTTATTTACTGGCAATGAGGTTGCCGAAATATGCATTCATTGGAACATCTGCTTGGTTATTCCTAATCGTAAATGTTTCCAAGGTCCCATTGATGTATGAGCTTGAAGTTCTAAACCTTGAA
>JAYQBP010000054.1:0-11575 GCA_038137385.1 Opitutales bacterium
AGCAGTGGAAACCCCGCGGTTCCTGTCACTCGGACGATTCAGGTAGAGGACACCACCCCACCGGTGATCTCTCTAATCGGAGACGAAAATGTCACCCATCTCGCATCGTCCCCTTACATTGATCAGGGAGCGAACTGGAATGACATTGTCGATGGGAACGGTTCTGCCGATGCCAACGGTACCGTCGATCACAACACACCGGGTATTTATCAAATCACTTACTCCGCAACCGATACCGCGGGCAATGAAGCCGAACCTGTCGTTCGTACCATCCAGGTGGTCGATCAGGATGCTCCGGTGATCACTTTACTGGGCGACAGCAATGTTACCCATGAGGCAGGACCGGAATATGTCGATGCGGGGGCCAGATGGAGTGATTCCGTGGATGGCAATGGGACTGCCGATGCCAATGGTACAGTCAATTCACAGGTTCCAGGAATCTATCTGATCACATACACTTATACTGATAGCAGTGGAAACCCCGCGGTTCCAGTCACCCGGATGATCCAGGTCGTCGACACCACAGCACCGGTGATCACCCTGATCGGAGACGAAAATGTCACCTTAGAGGCTGGGTTCGAATACCTTGAAATGGGGGCCAACTGGAGCGATCTTGTCGATGGCAATGGTACGGCTTGGTTGAGTGGTTGGGTTGATCATGAAACCCCGGGGTTTTATACTGTGCAATACGACTACATGGACAGCAGTGGAAACCAAGCCGATAGCGTGATTCGTACAGTTTCTGTGACCAACCAAGCACCGCTTGAGATTTTGCCAGACAATAACCTGACCTTTTATGAGAATTTGGAAGTCGGCACGAAAATAGCCAATTTTACTGCACTGGATCCAGATCAGATACATCATATTCAATACTCCTTTGTGGAACTTGATTCTGAAGGAAATGTGACTCGTTTCGCACTAGATATCCATGGCACACTTACGACAAATGCCTCATTTGATTATGAAACTGATCCAACCGAATACCGGATATTGGTCAAAGCCACGGATGAACACAACGAATCGATTGAATCTGAATTCCTAATTAAACTGCTCGATGTTTATGAAAACAGACCTCCAGAATCATTAATCGTTTCGAATTTAAGTATAGCTGAAAACCTGCCTGCTGGATCCGTAGTTGGAATCGTTGAGGGATTCGATCCAGATCTCAATGGCACTCTGACGTATCGTTTCTCTACTATGGATTCCCATGGCGTTAAAGATTATCCGGTTATTGATCTAGATGAACCATTCTACGATATAAGTGGGGACGATATTCTTGAAAATCATGATGATTCTATCCTGGAAATCCATGACACCGATAGCGACAATCTCTCAGGTGAATTTTATGATAGAAACCATTCGGAAAGTGACATCCTTCAAACTTATTTGTCAGATAAGAATTCTTCTGAAGATCCGTTAGTTTATACCGAATCTATTGTAGAGGATAGCCCAGATACCAACTCATCCGATAATCTTTCCCTTTTCGAAAATGATCATAATTACACCGAGGAGGAGGATCTCAATAACACAGACCTAGAAAATGCTGATATCTATGATCAACCGATCTTCTACTTAGATTCCAATGGATCTTTACAAACCACCCGACCACTGGATTTCGAAACAGACCCAATTTTCACTGAATTAACTATTCGGGTTGAGGATCAAGACGGAGCTTACTACGAAGAATCCTTCGTGGTGGAACTGATCAATGTGATCGAGGATTTAGATAGTGATGGGATTGAAGACCCGTATGATCAAGATGTCGACGGGGATGGATATACCAACGAAGAAGAACTTCTCAATGGGACTTCGCCTGAGGACCCCTACTCCTACACGATGAAACCGATTATGGAAACCGGGGAAGGCATCATCGAAGATAACGGTTCTATCCAATTATTTGGAAAGGTTAATTACACAGGAAATGGATTGATCGAAGATTTTGGATTTGTTGTATCATCAGGCATATCCTTAGATAAGTCACGATCCACCGTTTATTGGGTTCGTGGAGTTGGTGAACCCTCAAGCTTTACACTTCAGTCAAATCAATCTCCATTCCCCAATACTTTATACTACCGAGCATGGGCCAAAAATGCTGCCGGATATGGTATTGGACCTGTCAAAAAAATCATCATTCCTGAAGCTCCTCAGACCTGGTGGGGAGAGATTAGTGAAGAACAGGGCGAGTGGAAAACTTCGACCTGGTTTGGTCATTTTATCTACTATGAAAAAGGATGGTTGTATCATGCCAAACTAGGATGGCTATACTCATCGAGTGACGAAAATGGGGGTGTTTGGTTATGGGACAGAAATCAAGGATGGTTATGGACCAAGGAGGATGTGTGGCCTTACCTTTATAAGCACCAAACGAATAGTTGGTTGTATTTTACCACTTCCCAAAATGCCAAACCGATCTTTTATGATTATCAAACGGGTACTTATATAGGTCTGGAAAAACAATCCGTGCCACAAACTGATTAATCGATTTCCTATGTGAAAATATCAAGGGGCGGCATTACCCTATTCTTATTTTTTATTCTCTTTGGTTCCTCCTTACTGTCTTGGGAGATTCATGTAAAACCTGGCCCGTGGGGAAATGTAAAAACCAATGAGATTGAGAGGGTATTGGAATCCACAACTCAGGTATTTCTGCCCCATGTTTCAATATGGAAACATAAGAATATTACAGTTTCTCATTCCATGGATAAACCAAGGATCCTTTATGGGAGTGAAAAAAATAAAGAAATTAAAATCCAATTATCGGCAAGGGATAGATATTGGTGCCAATATGCCTTTCAATTTTCGCATGAACTGGGCCATTTGATGTGCGGATATAAAAGAGGAGACCTAACCAATCAATGGTTTGAGGAAAGTGTGGCTGAAACCGCATCCTTATACGCCCTGGCAAAACTCGAAGAGATCTGGACTGTATCCCCTCCCTTTCAATCATGGAGGCCATATGCAATTGAATTTACAAAATATAGGAATCAAAGAATCTTAAAAAGTTCATACCCAGAAAACTTTCAACTTTCTAGCTGGTGGAAACAAAACAGACAGACTCTATCCAACCATTCTCAACTTCGAAAACAAAACCTTTGGGTGGCCATAAAACTATACGATTTATTTAGCCAAAACCCAGATTTCGGCTGGAGAGCCCTAGGTTGGTTAAACCACAAGAAAATGAATAGTTCTAAAGATTTTGAGCAATATTTGCAGGACTGGAAAAACTCTTGCCCGGAGGTTGAACAAAAACAATTTGTAGAACAAGTGAGTAAGTTATTTGGATTGTCTTAAACCAAGGGTTAAGCAGTGAATGAGGCCTATCTACAGACGAAGTTTGTGATCTCTGATAAACTAGTAAATCTTCCAGATTTTACTTATATTCTGACCGCTTGCAATCCGATGGACAGAAAACTCTCGGACCTTGAAAATAGAAAAAGAAATTCGAAACTGCAGGATACGATCAATCAGGGTGGATATCTGTGTTTACCCATAATGGGCGTATCCGAAGACCTAAAACATAAGGAACCTAGCTTTTTGACTAACGCAAAAAAAGATCAATCAATGGATTGGGCCAAACGATTCAACCAGCGAGCAATTTTTCAAGTTCATAAAGATATACTGAGTCTTATACTCTGCTCATCGGATGAAATAACAATCGAGATGGGATCGTTTAAAAAAAGATGGATCATGGGCTAAGAGAAAAGAAAAGTTACCCAGCTTACCAAGACAGGAACATATAAATTATCATTGAGTTTCCAACTACCTAATCTCAAAGGAAATAATTCAAACAAGGCGACCGAAAAGGAAATCAAGAGAGCCTTAAAGACAGTAAGTTCGCTACCTAATTTCGTTAAAAAATCGGGTAATTCCGGAAAAACCCAAAAGGTAAGAATAAAACAGAGCAGGAAATTGGCCAGGGCTCCTTCCATCGTTTTACTCCCCACCCTGGTCCGGCCAATCGATTTACCCACCAAGGCAGCGATCGCATCACCCAGTATAAAAAGGGTTAAGCCAAGAAAGGCACAGGCTGCCAGTTGCTCGCTTATTAAACTCAAAGATGAACTGAAAAGGCAAGCTCCCGCTATATATGTGGCTCCTGTAAGCTGATCTTTTTCCTCCACTCGAAGCATCGAGCCAAATGTTTTAAAATACCATACTCCGAAGGCATTCGATCGAAAACGGATTCCTTCAACAAGAAGAGAAACACCTAAGACCCCAAGAGTAAAAAAACAAACGGACCATCGGTCGAAGTCAAAATAATCAGGGCTGTAAAATATTCCAATCGGAAGTACGATTACCAACCCATGTAGAAGTTTACGGTAAAGTTCTTCACTGGGAACCGAAGGGCACATGAAATTACCAAACTCTCATTCGAAATATGAACCAGCCCAGGCAAGAAGGTAATTAGAATTCAAATGTAGCCTGGCTTTTGGGGTCGTCTCCCCGGTGATCATTCTTGGTGACCGTATTGGTTGCTTCTTTTTTTGGCTGAACATTTGAGTTCTTTGGATCAGTAGACTTATTTTCTTTTGAGTCGGAACGGATATCTTTTACATTTGATTCATGCTCATCTTCGGAATGATCTCTGGGAGTGTTGACCACCCGATCTACTTTGTGAGATGTCAAAGTCGAACCTTTGGCCCCACGACCCTGCAAATCAATCCAGGCAAAATCAAATTCGATAGTCATTTCTTTTACCCTTTTTAACTCAGGGTCTAAGTGGACAAGTATGTTGCTGTTCTTTTTTTCGCTATCATGAACCGCAAAGAAAAAGATACGCGATTTTGAATGAGTTTTAAATAGGGGGTATTCCTTTTCACGAGTAACGCCTCCTACTTTGAACTTCTTGGCATAAAGCCTCCCGCTCTTGCCATCACGATAGACCATATTGTAAACCTTTTCCTCATCCCTTCTGAATACATTCACCCGAAGGGGGGATTTCCCGACAAACATCTTTTCAGCAATTTTCATCACCTTCATCAGACCATCCTTCCCGAAGACGATGACTTCATCCAAATTGGAACATTTCTCAATCGCTTCATCTTTCTTGAGACCATATCCGGCAAAACCATCCTTGCGGTTAAGATAAAGGGTTTCGTTGGCCACCACAACCTGAGCTGCATTAATTCGGTCGAACGGAGCAAGGGAACCATCTTCTTCCCGACAAATTTCAGTTTTTCTCTCCCTCCCCTTGCCATAATTCTTCTTTAATTCTTTGAGGTAACGAATGGCATAGCGTGTGAGTTGAGCAAGATGTCCTTCCACTTCTTTAATATCCTCTTCGAAGCCTTTAATCAGCTCATCGGCGCGGAAGGAATCATACTTGGAAATTCTTTTGATGCGGATTTCAAGAAGCCTGAGGATATCGTCCTGAGTAATGGCACGGTGGAAGATTTTCACATAAGGTTTTAACCCTTTATCCACCGCAGAAATGACCCCCTCCCAAGTTTCCTCTTTTTCGATATCACGATAAATTCGTTTTTCGATAAAGATTTTTTCGAGCGAGGCAAAGTGCCATTTTTCTTTCAACTCACCAAGACGGATTTCCAGCTCCTGTCGAAGAAGCTCGCGGGTCTGATTTGCCGAGGATTTAATCAGGTCGTTGACTGAGAGAAACTGGGGATGATTGTCCTTAATCACACAGGCATTGGGAGCCAGACTCACCTCACAATCGGTAAAAGCATACAAGGCAGGAAGGGCCTCATCTGCCGATACCGTAGATGGTAAATGAATCATAATCTCGACAAACTCTGCAGTGTTGTCCTCGATCTTGGAAATCTTAATCTTGCCCTTATCATTGGCAGCAAGCACAGAATCGATCAAACTTGTTGTGGTAGTGCCAAAGGGAATCTCAACTACTTTGAGCAAATGCTTCTTAACCGTCTCGATCTTGGCCCGTACCCGAATACGACCACCCCTAGAGCCCCCATTGTAAGAAGTGCAATCCGCAATACCTCCCTGAGGAAAATCAGGCAACAGATCGATGGGGTTGTTGCGTAAAGCATCAATCATCGAATCAATGATCTCGATAAAATTATGAGGTAAAATCTTGGTAGAAAGTCCCACCGCGATACCCTCGGCACCCTGTGCTAACAAAAGTGGAAATTTGGTGGGGAAAGTGATCGGTTCTTTATTGCGTCCATCATAAGAGGATGCCCAGGTCGTCACTTTTGGACTGAAGATGACTTCCAAGGCAAAGGGTGTCAGGCGTGCTTCAATATAACGAGGTGCCGCAGCAGAATCTCCGGTGAGTACATTTCCCCAATTTCCCTGTGTATCAATTAATAAATCTTTCTGCCCGATCTGAATAATCGCATCCCCGATGGAAGCATCTCCGTGAGGATGATATTTCATGGTGTTACCGATGACATTGGCCACTTTGTTGTAGCGGCCATCCTCCAGTTCTTTCATCGAGTGGAGGATACGACGCTGAACCGGCTTCAAACCATCATCGGCATGGGGCACTGCCCGCTCGAGAATGACATAGGATGCATAATCAAGGAACCAGTCGCCATACATGTCATCGACATAAATCGCATCATCATCGCCGCGCTTGGGACCTTCCAGTGCGAGAGCTTCCGGATCAAACCGGCGCTTGGTAGGTTCTTCCTTAATATCCTGACTGATCTCTTCCTCCGATGCATCTGAAGGGACTTCTGCATCCTCATTGGTATTTATTTGATCCGCACTCATCTCAAAAAGAACTAGGCAGCTGCACTTTGTTTTGCCTTCTTATCTGAGACATCTGAACGATCGGATGTGTCGGAAGCAGAAATCTCCTCAGGCAGACCAGCGGCCTCCTCATCTTCATCCACCAGATCATGCTCAAATCGTAAATTGCGAATGATGTATTCCTGACGGGTGGGCGTGTTTTTACCCATGAAAAACTTAAGCATTTCCTTGAGTGATTCATTGGCATCAATCTTGACCGGATCCAAGCGAATATCATCTCCAATAAAGTGCTTGAATTCATCGGGTGAAATTTCACCAAGCCCTTTGAATCGGGTAATCTCTGGATTTCGACCAAGGGTTTTGATCGCGGCCTCTTTTTCGGCATCGTCGTAACAATAAAGCGTGGACTTCTTGTTTCGAACCCGGAAGAGAGGAGTCTGTAAAACAAAGAGATGACCCTGACGGATCAGTTCGGGAAAGAATTGCAGAAAAAAGGTGATCAACAACAATCGGATATGCATTCCATCAACATCCGCATCGGTGGCAATGACGACCTGATTGTAACGAAGATCCTCAAGGTCTTCTTCAATTCCAAGAGCGGCCTGAATTAAGTTAAACTCCTCATTTTCATAGACCACTTTGCGGGTGAGCCCAAAAGTATTGAGCGGTTTTCCCTTTAAACTGAAAACTCCCTGAAACTGCACATCACGAGCCTTGGTGATAGAACCGCTGGCCGAATCCCCCTCAGTGATGAAAAGGGTGCTTTTGAATTTTTCTTTGTGCTTACTACTAAGGTGGATACGGCAGTCGCGTAGCTTGCGGTTATGAACCTTGCTTTTTTTGGCCCGCTCCCGGGCAATCTTTTGAATGCCTTTTAACTCTTTACGCTCCCGTTCACTGCGCTGGATTTTGTCCTGCAAAGAATCCGCAGTCTCGGGATGTCGATGGAGGTAGTTATCGAGTTTTTCTTTGAGGAAATTTCCAACAAAAGTACGGATGGTTTCGCCATCCGGCGAAACGGTTAGCGATCCAAGCTTAGTCTTGGTCTGGGACTCAAAAACAGGTTCCTGTACTTTAATACTAATCGCCGCAACAATTCCTCCCCGAATATCGCCTGCTTCAAAATTTTTCTTACAAAAATCACGAATGGTTTTAACCACGGCCTCACGAAAAGCTGCCTGATGGGTTCCCCCCTGAGTGGTGTGCTGACCATTAACAAAAGAGAAATAATCCTCGCCGTACTGATCTAGGTGGGTAAACGCGACCTCGATGTCATTCCCCTCGATATGAATAATAGGATAAAGGGGAGTCTCGGAAATATTTTCTTCAAGCAGGTCTTTCAATCCGTCCTTGGACCGGAAGCGTTTACCATTGTAACGAATAACCAAGCCCCGGTTAAGATAGGTGTAGTATCGAAGCATACGCTCCACATATTCATTGCGGTAGCGGTACTTCTTAAACATGGAATCATCCGGAACATAGGTGATCTGGGTCCCGTTTTCTTCCTTGGTCGACTTGTTCTTTTTGTCGATCGACTGCACATCTCCACAGGCAAATTCAATCCTACGGGTTTCCCCTTCGCGGAATGCCTGAATATCAAACTTGGTGGATAAAGCATTGACCGCCTTGATACCCACGCCGTTTAAACCAACGGACTTTTTAAAGGCTTCGGAATCATACTTTGCCCCCGTATTAATCTTACTAGAACAATCGAGCAGTTTTTCTAGGGGAATGCCCCGGCCGAAATCCCGCACATTTACAACCTGACCATCACATTCGACCTCGATCTGTTTGCCAAAGCCCATGACAAATTCATCAATACAGTTATCGAGCACTTCTTTGAGAAGCACATAGATCCCGTCGTCCTCCGAAGATCCGTCGCCAAGCTTACCAATGTACATGCCCGGACGCAGGCGTATGTGCTCCTTCCAGTCGAGTGACTTGATGCTGTCCGCTGTATATTTGTGGTCAGCCATTATTCCCAATCCTTATTTCCACGGTTTACTTTTTAAAATTAGGTGCTCTCTTGTCCACTTGAAAATCGAATTTTATTTAAAATTTTTCTCATTTGAATGGTATTTAAGCTTATTTTTTTCATATTTGGAAAAATGAAAACAATAGGAAATTTCTTGTTAACCCTGAACCAGCTTAAAGATCCTAGACTTTGGAAACCGGTACTTTGGGCAACGATACTCAGCTTAACCACCCTATTTATAATCTTTCTATTGGGAGGAACTTTCCTGTTTCATTTATCAGATGCGTTAAACGATCAATTAAGTGGTTGGATGAGTTGGACCGATGGATGGTTGGCTAAGCTATCGGTGGTTATTGGTACTTTCTTTATCGGAATGGTGGGTTACTTCTTTTTGGGAAGTGTATATGCCGCTTTTCTAGGAATTTTTCTCGATGACGCCCTCGATGCCATTCGTGAAGAACACTATCCTAATGTGGAATGGATCAAACCGCCAGGATTGATCGAGTCCACGATTTCCTCCCTTCGGTTCATCGTGTCGAGCCTGGTTCTTTACATCCTAGCCTCACCCATTTTACTTGTAGGGTATTTCATTCCACCGATCGGAATAATTCTACAATATTTACTGGGAGGATACTTACTGGGACGAGAATATGGACAACTGATTGAGTTGAGATTGCCTCGTGATCAAAGAATTAAAAAACCAGCCAGCTTATTTCATGGGACGATCGCAAACTTCCTCTGGACATTCCCCCTAGTTAATCTGGTTGCCCCTATTTTACTAGCCGGGGCATTGGTGCATTCCCGACTGGGCAAGCTGAACGCAACCATCCCGGCAACCAAGTTATCCTCTAACTAATCTGCTTTAAATTCACCTTTAAAACGGGGCCCCACCGAGGAGCCATTTAAATCCCACTCCTCGATTAATCCAACAGGTAAACCATCGACATAAACCACTCTGGTTTTCCTTTTTCCATTGGGGTGAAAGGTCATTCCAACTCCGGAGTAGATTTCCCCATCTTTCGTGGTATACCACTTACCATCCTCTTGCTGCTGTAGCTCAGTTTCCAAATCCACAAAGGGTTCTTTATCAAAATCCCTATTTTGTTCTTGCGGTAAAGACATCGCATCAAAGGAACATTGAGAAGGGAGCCACATTACAAACAAGGCCATCATAAACAATGCCCCAAGCCACCAAAAGTAAGGAGAATGAATCATCCTCTGACCCAAAGTGGGCATGGGTGCTTCCGGGGGAGTGGGAAATATATCTTCTTCCTTCATCGAACCTAAGCTAAGCGAGAAATTGATTAGTTTAGCAAGGCATAAAGAAAAACATTCATACCAAGGCGTACATAAAAAGAATGAGCGTAATTACTAATCTCTTCACCGGAGTAGTATTTAAAGATTCTCCATCTCCCGGTAGGCTCTTGTACCCATAAAGGTCGCTGACCGGGAATCTGGTAAATGACATCCTTTAGTCCATCCTCCCTTGTGACTTCAAAAGTATTCCCGTTAAAGGATGCGACTTGCAAGGTTTCGTCAAAATTTTCAGCCGATTCGCGAATACGAAAAGAAATAGGAGGCAACCAGGCACCAAATTCATCCCGTCCCCACCCCATAGCACAGATTGGGGATGCCACACAGGCAAGCCTGCCATTCATTTTTATACCCACCAAGGAGTAAGTTCCCTGGGGCCACTTTTCCTGCTCAACGAAGGTGAGTACAGTATCTGGCAAACGCTTTTGCCCCTCCTCCAACTTCAAATACTTATTGTCAGGCAATCCCTGATAGAAGGTCCGGAAAATCTCATGGTTTCTCGGTAAAGGAGTAAAAGACCGACCAGGAACTACTTGAGTAAACCACTGGCGAACCTCTTCCCGTTCTTCCCATGCGGCATAACTGTGACCAAGGTCTGCTCCAAGAAAGGACGCCTTGATCCCTGCATCAAGATATACAAATCCACCCAACTCCATAAAGCGAAGCAGGGCCTCATTCTCCTCCGTAGAAAATTCAAAATCAGGGAGTTCATCACAATTAATGTAGAGAATGGAGTGTTCAAATAATCTTTGATCCGTGAGAGACTCAATAAAGAGCGGAAAGGGATCAAAACTGACCTGAGCATGCTCATTCATTAAGCCGAGAAGACTGGGGAGGGCATCAGGATAGCGGATACGCGTCGTGTTATCTCTTCTTAAAGTAAGCACCTGTATCATTCCATCCTGAGCTGGAATCGCCAATGCCTTATTCTCGCTGTACAGGGAAGAAAACAACAGGAATGGTACGATGGACAATCGAATGAATATGCTCATGGACTGAATCCAGCTTTGCGCAACTCATTTTGAAGATAAACGCTAATTTCAGTTGAAGGTGACTCCTTGATAAATTTCTTGATCAGAGGCAGTCCCTCCTTGGGGTTGCCAAGCAGTCCATCTCCGGCTGCTTTTTGAATTTCTAAATCATCGTCACTCAGGGAACGGACATGCAGATCGACCCAGTTGCCAAACTTTCGCTTTGCCAGAACCCGAAGGGTAACGGTGCGCACCAAAGTATTTTCATCAATGAGGAAATCAAAAAATTTATCTCGAACCACCTCATCCCTTGCCACCAAGAGGAGCTCGGCACCAAATGCACGAACTTCGGGATACTCACTAACCAACAAGGCATCCAACTGCCCCACTCCCGCCTGCTGGACCCTACCCCGCAAGGTAAATAAAATAACCTCTCTGACCTGAGGATCCGAATCTCTTAAACCGTCCTGCCAAAGAGCAGGATCCTCCCACGCCTTCACCATCAAAAGATACTTAGCCCAGGATTCTGAGCGCAATTTGGCACTGGGATGGCTCAGCAGTGCCTTATACACTTTCAAGGCATCTGATCCCAGTACCGGAAGGCTAAAGAACAGGTTTTCTGCATGGCCGAAAAACCCCTTGG
>JAYQBP010000055.1:0-11421 GCA_038137385.1 Opitutales bacterium
AAAACGGAATTATCTATGCAGTAGATGGGGATGGTGCCCCTTTAACAGATCCAAGCTGGTGGTTCACCACCCTTGCCGCAGCCGAAGAGTTTTATAATTTGAAAGCGGGCGATCCTATGCCGCAAAGCTGGCAATGGTTTGATCATTATCCTTGGGTTTATTCCTCTGAGGATCAGGACTGGATGTATTATTATCCACGAAATGGCAAACTTATGATCTGGAGTAATAAGGAGCAATCCTGGCGAACCGTTAGTCCTTGAGGATTATCCCATCCAGGCTGTTCTGTTTCCCCATTTTTTAAGCAAGTTTGCAGATAATCGGTTTGCCTGAAATTGGCTGCCGATAGAGACTCGGTCCATGCACTATTTACACTTTGCTTTGTTAACGGTTGTTTGTTGGGGAACTTATGGAGTATGTATGCACATTGGTTCAAGCAACATGGGGGATAAGGAAAATGGCCGAATTATGGCCTTTCTCTGGGTGGGCCTAGCCTACTTCCTAACTGCAGTGATCGCCCCACTCATCATTCTAAAATTAAAGGGGGGCAGTATTACTTTTTGGACATACCCAACCAAGGGTTGGCAGTGGTCACTAATCGCTGGAACGCTTGGAGCAATTGGCGCGTTAGGTGTATTACTCGCTTTTGGTAAGATGCCAAGCCCGGCATTTGTGCCGGTCATCATGTCGATTATTTTTGCCGGAGCCCCGATGGTCAACGCCTTGGTCAGCACCACAAAGGAGGGCAACTGGGCCTATGTGAAATGGCCTTTCGTGCTCGGTATCGCTATGGCGGCGATTGGTGGGTACATGATCACAAAATATGCCCCTAAGCCGCCCAAAGCTATAGTCACGGCGGAGTCAACAAGCCCCTAATTAAAAATTTGATTTCGATCACAGTCCCAAAGGATGAAAGATCAAAAAGAAATGGTTCTTAGGTGGGCAGCAAAAAGGTGGGCCGACTACCAATTAAACCTCAAAGAAATGGATAAACATAATTCCTTTCAAAAGGAACGTTTTCCAGGAATATCAGGTTGGAAAACATGGTCGGGCTTTGAAGAGTTTTCTCATGTTTGTCCGCTTACCACAAAACAGGAATTGGAAAATGACCGCTTTTCCCATCCACCTCATGGAAGCAACCTAACCTATCCTAAAGAGAAATATTTGCATTATTCTAGAACCAGTGGAACCAAAGGTGTGCCGGTAACCTGGATGGATACCAAGGCAGACTGGAAGTGGATGTTGGGGAATTGGGACCGTATTCTATCGGAGGCTGGAGTACAGAGGGGTGCTTCTTGCTTTTTTGCTTTTTCCTTTGGTCCATTTTTAGGTTTTTGGACGGCTTATGAAGCCGCCATGCAAAGGGGGTGTGTTTGTATACCAGGGGGGGGGCAATCGACCGATTCCAGGCTATCTTCTATTTTGGGGGAAGGTGTGGAATATCTCTTTTGCACGCCGACCTATGCACTCCGTATCATAGAGAAGGCAAAAGAATGTGGAATTGCTTTACAAAACCATGCACTCAAGAAAATTATCGTTGCTGGAGAGTGCGGAGGAAGCTTGCCGACCCATCGTCTGGCAGTCGATAAAGCATGGAGCCGAAGTTCTCTTCTTTATGATCATTATGGAATGACTGAGGTGGGCCCTGTTGCTTATGAGATTCCCGGCGGGAGGGGTGGCTTGCGAATTCTGCTGGATTCTTACTATGCCGAAGTGATTCACCCTCAAACCACGCAATCGATTAACGATGGTGAGCTTGGTGAATTAGTCCTCACCCCTCTGGGACGGATAGGAACTCCAGTACTTCGTTACCGCACAGGTGATTTAGTTCGCGCAAAAAGAGGAGTCGACGAGTTGGGGTTACCCACATTTGATTTAATCGGTGGAATCGTTGGCAGAACTGACGATATGGTAATCATTCGTGGTGTAAACCTTCACCCCTCAGGAGTGGATGAAATCATCCGAAGATTCCCAGAAATTAGTGAATATCAGGTGGTTATTGAGCAAAATCGAGAAATGTTGGAGGTCTTGATTAAGGCCGAATGTGGAAGGGATGAAGCCATGGCTTTGGAAAGGGCCCTTCAGGATGCATATTCTCTGAGAATCCCTGTGAAGCCAGTCGTCAAGGAAACCTTGCCACGATTTGAAATGAAAGCAAGTCGATGGGTGTACCCCAAAATTTCTCAATAGAATTCAAATGCCTGCTTTTATAAATGTTTCAAACCTCACCAAAGCCTACCCGGGGCCAAATGATATATTGGATAACCTCGTTTTTTCGAACCTCAGTTTAACTGTAGACCAAGGCAGCAACCTAGCTCTGGTTGGGCCATCGGGTTCAGGCAAGAGTACCTTGCTCAATTTAATAGCTGGCTTAGATCGCCCTACGAGTGGTGAAGTTTGGGTGAACGGTGAAAGTGTTCATAATCTCAACGAGGAAGAGGCGGCAAGGTTCCGAAATCTTACCCTAGGCTTTATCTTTCAGTCCCATCATCTTTTGCCGGCACTCTCGGTCAGGGAAAATGTCATGCTTCCCGCACTTGCTGGGCATGGTGGACTGAGGGGTCAAGCGTTACAAAACCGAGCAGAAGAGCTTTTGGATCGGGTCGGTCTTTCACATCGGCTATCTCACTTGCCAGGCCAATTGTCTGGTGGGGAAAAGCAGCGAGTGGCGGTGGCCAGATCACTAATTAATCAGCCAAGCTTAGTCTTGGCGGACGAACCTACTGGTTCCTTGGACTATGTGAATGCAGAGAGTCTAATGAAATTACTCTTGGAGTTAAATGAGGATCTAGAAACCACTCTAATCATTGTTACCCATGCCATTCCTTTGGCTCAAAAGATGGACCAGATTTGGTCTTTTTCTGAAGGTAAGTTAATGAAGGAAGAGTTATGAATATTTGGCGAATTATTTTCGCCAATCTAAAGCATTCTTGGCAGCAGCACATGGGCACATGCCTAGGGGTTTCCCTAGGCTCTATGATTTTAGTGGGTGCTCTTACGGTTGGAGACTCCGTTCGAGCTACTTTACTGAGAATATCCCAAGATCGAATTGGTTTAGTAACTCACTCACTGCTTTCAGAGGAGGGATATTTTCATTCCGATTTGGCTGATCGGACTCAGGCACTTTTACCGGCTGGTGATGAAACTCGATTGGCACCTGTTTTGATGACTCAGGGAACCTTTGTCTCCCCCAATGGCAAAATTAAAGTAAGCCGGGTCAAAGTCCTCGGTATAGATGATCGCTTCTTTCACTTTGCTCAAGAACAAAAAAACATACCTGACCTCAATCAATCCGGGTTTTGGTTAAGTCCAGACTTGGCTAAAGAAATCGGGGTGGGGCATGGAACACGCATGGTGCTTAGAGTGGAAGAGCCAAGCCTTTTCTCTAGAGATGCCCCGCTTTCCGGAGAGCGAGATGCCCGTTTTGTTTCTTGGAATCGTCCCGTTCTTGGCAAACTGAGCTCCTCACAGCTGGGCGAATTTTCGCTGTATCCAAGCATGGATTCAATCCGTACAGTCTTTGCACCGCTTTCCATGTTACAGCAGGATATGTTTATCTCTTTTGATCCGGTTAAAGGAAGAACGGACTTTGCCAATCAATTGCTTATTTCAACACCCGGTTCCTTGAAGTCCGTACTCAATGCTATTGAAAAAATTTGGACACTAGCCGATGCCGGTTTAGAGGTTTTGGATTTACGATCCAATCCTAGAAGGTGTCTTCGATCAAGAAGTGTTTTCCTTTCGGATTCAATGGTGAATCTTGCCAAAGAAATAGATCCCGATGCCCAGGGAGAACTCACCTATCTAGTCAATGCAATTCACAAGTCTGAAAGCCATGAGGGTTCCGATTCGCCGCTCATTCCTTATTCAATGGTCACCGGCATTGACCCACTTACTTCCGGTTTTCTGGATCGGAACTGGACTGATGATCAAATAGCCTTAAACGAATGGGCCGCTCAGGATCTTAATGCTAGCCTCGGGGATAAGGTGACCCTCCATTACTTTGTGGTGGCTGAAAGGAGAAAGCTAATTGAACAAAGTAAGAGTTTTTCGGTAGGGATTATTTTACCCATGCCCCCCAAAGTTCCCCCGGGTGAAGAGAGCGATTGGACTCCTCGGTTTCCGGGTTTAAGTGGAGCAGAAAATTGCGGGGAGTGGGATACGGGCATACCTATAAAACATAATATCCGAGTAAAGGACGAAACCTATTGGGATGATTACAGGGGCACCCCCAAAGCGTTTGTCTCCCTTTCCTCGGCTCAGTCGATGTGGGGGAATCGATGGGGCAAACTGACCGGTCTTCGTATGAATGGGCTCAAGACAAGCCGTGAGTTAGAGAATAAACTAAGCGAATGCCTCTTACCTTCGGATTCTGGGGTACGTTTGATTGAACTTGAGGCGAATGCTTTGGCGGGATCTGTCGGTCCTGTGGATTTTAGTCAATTGTTTCTCGCCTTTGGATTTTTTGTTATTTTAGTGGGCTTCGCTCTAAGTAGTCTACTGTTTGGTTTTTCTATGGATCAGCGAAGCCGACAAGTTGGGATGCTCCTTGCCGTTGGTTATCGTATTCCAACCATCAGGTGGATTATCGGGCTCGAAGCTTCCGCGGTCTGCTTGGTCGGTTCGGTTTTGGGGTTGGGTTGGGCATGGTTTTTTGGGAAATCCATCTTATGGATGCTTGGAGGGTCTTGGAGTGGGGCGGTTTCTAATTTACAAATTATTTATTCTCCTTCGGTTGGATCGATTATTGCAGGCTTAGGAATATCTTTTTTTATGGGATTGATGGCTCTGTCTTTGGCCAGCAGAAAACTTTTCAAAATAGCTCCGGTAGTTCTATTGAATGAGGCAAACCTTGCCAAGAATGCGATGCTTACCAAGGAAGTTCTATGGATTCAATGGATCGAGCGAATTGGCTGGGTTTTGGTCGGTTTCATCTTAAGTCTATCCTGGTACTTCAGCATCTCTCCAGGTGTCGCCTTCTTTGCAACAGGAACTTCTCTGCTTATGGCTGGCCTAGCACGGTATTATCGTAAGCAGTACTTACCCAATGACGGAACAAGTCCAACGAAAATTTTGGATCATTTGGAGTGTAGAACGGGAAGGAAATTGATCGTAATCGGCATGCTTTCAATAGGAGCCTTTTTAGTTATCGGGGCTGGAGCCTTTAAGCAAAGAGCGACAATCCACCCCCTTGATCGTCAATCAGGTACGGGAGGGTTTTCTCATCGAATCACCACAGCCATGGCCATCTACGATGACTTGTTGGGTGAAGAGGCGGGTGATCTCTTTGATCTAAATCAGGATTTGATGAGGCAGGTAACCTTGGTTCCTCTTCGAAGCTCTGTGGGTGACGATGCCAGTTGCCTTAATTTGAACCAATCCTTATCCCCTTCTCTTTATGGAGTGCCCCTGGATCAAATGAATGGCAGATTTAATTTCATTGGCGGAAGTTGGGCAGATCTAAAAGAGCCGATCGGACCCAATATTTTCCCGGCTTTGGTTGATCAAAATACCTTGATTTGGTCCCTGAAAAAGAAAGTCGGAGACCGATTGACCTATCTTAACGAAGAGGGGAGGCCCTTCTATGTTGAAATAGCTGCTGTGGTTAAAGGTTCCTTTCTTCAAGGCGGATTGTATCTTGCGGAGCAAAACTGGATTAAAAATTTTTCAGGCAGGGGAGGGTACCAACATTTTTGGATGACGGTGGATCGTCAAAGCGAGCCAGATGTATTATTTCATTTAAAGGATCGCTTGTATAATTTTGGTCTTGAAATTCAATCAACCAAGGAAAGGCTAACTAAGCTCATTAGAGTTGAAAACACATACCTTGCTATTTTTCAGGCACTTGGCGGACTGGGGGTCCTGCTTGGCACGATTGGGGTATTTGTTGTGGTTTTCAGAAACTTGTATGAGCGAAGGGCAGAACTGGCAATTCTAAGAGCCATAGGTTTTTCCTCTAAGAAATTATTTCAATTGGCATGGAGAGAAAACGGAAAGCTAGTTACAGGTGGGTTATCCTGGGGAATTGGGGCCGGTTTATTGGGAATTTTGCCCTCCCTCTATGTAGGAGTTGGACAGTTTTCTTTTGGGTTCTTGTTTCTTTTTTCTTTGGTTTTATTCGGTGTTTCCATTCTTTTTGTTTCTTGGGCGATTCGCCAGGGAATCCACCAAGCCCAGTTTCAAGCCTTGAGAAATGAGTGAACAAAATAGGATTCTTTTCTTTTTGGTTTTCCACTTATCTTTACACAACCTGCTATTCGGTGAAGAAAAGGACCGCGAAACTCAAGACTATGAATTATTCTACCAAGAAGATTTTGAAAATATTGCTTTAGGTAAATTACCGGATGATTTCTTTATTTTAGATGGTGATTTCTCCGTGGTTAATATGGAGGGAAGAAAGTGCTTGGAATTATCTGCTCAACCCGTAGGGGAGCATGGCTTTCTTTTTGGCCCTCGCCTAAAATTTGGTTCATTCGAGTTGTCTTTTTCCTGTTTAGGGGGATCGAGGAGCCGAAGACATAATATGGTTGCTGGTAATCTGGGTGGAGTGAGGGGATTCAAGTATCAACTCAATCCAAGCAGACAGGAGGTGCTTTTCACTTTCCAGGAAGATTGGCAGCATGGGCAAGGAATTGAATGGTCTTCCCTTAATTGGATGCAGGTGAAAGTGCAGGTGGATACAGATCCCAAAAAAATGGCTTCCAAAATTCGAATGCTTGTTCAAAAAGAGGCAAAAATGGAATCAATCAAACAAGTCTCCTGGATTTCTTTGGACGATGTAATTGCCGGCGGAAAATGCATGTTGTGGGGATATTGCTATGCGGATTTTCCGGTGTATTGGGATAATTTAATCATTCGTTCTAAAAACTAGCGATTGTGTGGTCGATTAATTCCCGCAGCAAAGATTCTCTTGCAATCAAGTTAAAATTTCGGAGCATAAAATAATCTATTTGCCCATGCATTCTCTGAGTAAAATGCTTTTCTTCACTGCTGGAACCGTCGGTTTGTTGGTTCTGGTCTTTCTTTGGGCAGCTCTTAGTTACGGTCTTCTTTCATTAGACCATTTAATTCATTCCTTAGTTCACTTCAAAATAGTTGGGCTTACCCTACCTGACTATTTTGCTTACTTTAACCTCAATGGAATAGGTGAAAGTGTATCCTTTCTGAAAAATCTAATGTCTGTCCTGATTGGTGTGGGATCCTTTTACTTGATCATAATCAGCTATTTACCAAAAATCTCTTTGCAAATGAGGTTTTTGAATTTTGGAATCTCACTCGTTTTACTGATCTTCTTGGTGTTTTTTTGGCTGAGATTAATTGAGGGAGATGAAGTGATTGCGGCAAAAGATAGAATAATCGTTTTTATCCTGACTATCATTTCTTACTCTCTGGGAATAGTATGCCTTTGGGCTGCGTTACGTTCGAGTAAACGAGTAAGTAACCACGACAATAAAAGAAACCAACAGAATTCATCGACCTCCCCCAGAGTGGCGATTCAATCAGCCACTGAACTGAAGGAATCTACCCCGAAAGAGGTTCCTTTAGGCGTGGATGATGAGTTTAATGAAACTCAAACTGACGAAGGTGTTTTGGTTGAGAATGAAGAGGGTACGGATGATTCAGAAAGCCCGGACTCGGAGGGTACCGAAGAGGAGGATGTTCCAGAGCCAGGGGAGGCAGACGAAGATATATTAGCCCAATCTTCTGAACAAGGAGATGAGCCAGGAAGTCCCAATGCTCAGGAATCACAAACGACGGACCGGATCTCAGATGAACAGGAAGACAACATCGATAGTGATATTCAAAGCGATGAAGATCAAGGCACTCTTTCTTCGGATGAAGAAGCAAAACAGACTTTAGAATCCAAGCAGGCATGATAAAGAAAAGCTTCAACTGTCTTGTTGTTTGTATCCTTTTTGTTTTTACCCTTTATCTAATTCAAGGAGCTTGCTTTCGATTTGTTGAAACTTATGCGAAGATGCGACTAAGCTTAGCATGGGGAAAAGAAAACTCTCTTCAGCCTAATTCATTTCTAAGAAAGTTCCCATTAGATCATTTTGCAGAACCTCCTCCTCAAGAAGACTTAAAAGACTTCCTCAGTCTTTTGGATGGAGAGGTACGATATGCCAATCAGGTAATGAGTTTTTCTAGACCGATTCGGGATCGGTATTATAATTTTGTAGATAACCTTAATAACCCTCTAGGTAGATTCGAAATAGATAACCTCGGTATGGTTAAAGAGGTTGTAAAACCTGGACTGAGAAGACTCGCATCTTCCTTGGATGTCACCTTGGGATTAGTTAGAAGAGAGGGTTTGTTGGTTGATTTTTCCAAGGCTCTGTTTGTCAGGGTCATGTCAAAAAGTTCCCGCGAAGACTATGAAAAAGAATTTTCCAAATGGGAAAGTACATTCGCATTTTTAGCTGAGGAAGGAATCGCTTCTGTACTGATGGAAGTTGATAATGACCAGGAACTAATTTCGAAATTAAATTACTTGCAAAATCAGCAACCTAATTTTGCGAAGAATTTACTTCTCTATTCTGACAATCAGGCGGTCGCAATGGTGGAAAGTGCCCGAAGAAATGAAAACTTGAAGATAAAGTGTGTGCTTTTGAAAAACCCGACCGAAGAAATCCAGCCTCTTAGCAAGAAACCGATGAATACTTGGTTGCTGGGAATCATGAGCCATACACAATCTCAACCCAAAGTTTTAAGCTCGATCATCAGACAAGTTCGGATTCATCGTGATTCTCCATACTTATACAATTCAAAATTGGCAGGTTTATTGTACCTCGATAAAGAAAAGGAAGGATTGCCTTTATCGCCATTCTCAATGTCCTACCTACTGGTGTGTTTGGATTTCAATCAAAATGAGGAAATGCATCCAGGAATGGAGATCATAGATGAATTCAACTCGACTGAGTTTGATCAGTCAAAAGACTTGAAAGAATATTCCATGGAAATTCCAGCCTTGGTGGCAGAGGATGAAAACAATTCAAGCTATGAGCCTAATTTTGATTGCCCCATTATTCGTGAGTACAGAGTTATGCATTCTGGGAGTACGGATTTAGAAAATGTAAGCAATCGAGACATTGTATTAAATCTTGGGTCTTCCTTTGAACAAATGGGCGAGAATGTCTTGCTGCAGGTAGCTGATAAAGACCCTCTTTTCTACCGATATTATCTTTCTTTAAAAGAAATACAAAAAAACCAGAATTAATGGCATTCTCCTGTCATTCTTGTTAGAGGTTTCGAATAATTCCACATAAAAGATTAATTAGTAGTTTATATAAACAGCAGAAACGTTTATAGAAACAAAATGCTATTATTTCCTTTTTTAGTTAAGTTTCATCATTGGGTTAAGGGATTTGTTTTAATTCTTTTTTCAATTGTGGTTGTTTATTCTTCCCTTGGTGCCCCGAAGAAAGTTGTTTTCATTGCGGGGCCCAAGAGTCATGGGTTTTTTGCTCATGAACACGCCGCGGGGTGCAAATTACTCGCCGAACATTTGGAGGCTGCAAATTTGGGCATAAAAACCCTAGTGGTTACAGATGGAGGCTATCCAAAGAATCCATCGGTTTTGGATGATGCGGATGCTGTGGTCGTTGCCTGCGATGGTGGGGTGCGTCACCTCTTAAACAAACACCTTGCTTCATTTGACAAGATCATGAGGAAGGGTGTTGGTTTAGCCTGTATTCACTATGGTGTAGAAACCACAAAGGGACCAGCGGGAGATCACTTTCTTAAATGGATTGGTGGTTATTTTGAACCTTTTTGGTCTGTAAACCCGGTTTGGAACGCGGAGTTTAATCTTATTCCCACTCATCCTATTTCAAGCGGAGTACAACCATTCCAAATGCACGATGAATGGTATTACCACATGAGGTTTCGTGAGGCCACTTCAGCGATCGGTTCAATCACACCCATTCTCTCTGCCCATCCCCCTGAAAATACTATGAGGCGTTTAAAGCCCGGAGTTGAAAGTCATCCGCATCATGGCAATCCAAATGTGGCAGATGCAGTTCTTAAGCGAAAAGAAGCCCAGCATGTGGCATGGGCTTATCAACGCGGGCAAGACTATAATTATGGAAGGGGCTTTGGTTTTACAGGAGCACACTTCCATGAAAACTGGGCATCCTTGGATGCGAGGAGATTGGTATTAAATGCAATTGCTTGGATTGCTAAAGTTGATATCCCAGACAGAGGTGTAACCACGAAAGAGGTCACTTTCGATGATTTATTAAAAAACCAAGACTTTCCAATGCCTAACAACTGGAATGGGCGGGTAAAGATTGAACAAAAAATCGAACAATTTCGAAAGCGATAGATCTGCTTTGTTTTTGGCCAATGTGATCTGTCAACTAAACTGTGACTGTCGCTTCGATTTACTGGGTAGGTGATTCAATATGAACAATAAGATCCTTTGTGTTGATGACGAGGAATCCATTCTCAAGGGCTTTCAATTAAACCTGAGAAATAAATTCGAATTGCACCTCGCTTCTGATGGCCTTGAAGGCTTAGAGCTTTTTAAAAACGAAGGAGGTTTTTCGGTCGTTCTCTCGGATATGAGAATGCCCCGTATGAATGGGGCTGAAATGCTTGCAGCGATCAAAAAGATTGATCCTGAAGTTGTAACCGTTCTCCTTACTGGTCATACCGATTTTGAATCTGCTATGGCAGCGGTCAATGAAGGAAATGTATTTAGAATGCTTTCCAAACCTTGTCCCCCGGAAATCTTAAAAAAGGTCCTTCAAGATGCGGTCATTCAATACGATTTAATTACCAGTCGACGGATATTATTAGATAAAACCTTAAGGGGTGCCGTGGATGCACTGGCCCAGTCATTAGCTACCACTCAGCCTTTGTTTTTCGGTCGTGCTCAGAGGGTTAGGCGACTAGCCAATGGGCTATCCGAAGAAATACAACTCAAAGATTCCTGGCGCGTTGGGGTTGCGGCAATCTTTTCTCAACTTGCTTACCTCTCTATACCCCCTCATTTAAGTGAGTCTGTTTACCATCGAAAAGATCTAAAGCCGGAGACGAAAGCTATGGTAAGAGATCTTCCGGAAGAAACATTAAAAATTATTGATCTGATACCGGGCTTAGAAGATGTGCGTGAAATTCTGCAGCGTATTGATATCCAACCGCAATTTGAATTAGATGATGGGTCAGGAGTGCGAACTGCTGCCTCTATAATTCGAGTTGGTTTGGACTATGACTACTATCAGGAATTAGGTCATGAAGATTCTCTTATTGTAAAGACGTTGCAATCCAGAACGGAGACTTATGACCCTAATATTGTGGATGCATTAGCAAAATTTTTGGATGCAGATGCTCATAGTTTCAAGTTGGAGGAAATTGATACCCGTAATTTAGCGGAAGGAATGAGATTAGATGAAGATTTACTCTTGGATGGTGCTATGC
>JAYQBP010000056.1:0-11130 GCA_038137385.1 Opitutales bacterium
TCATTGTATCCCGATTCCTAATTTTTCATAACTAATCTTAATTATGCAATCCCACGGGTACTTGAACGCGTATTGGACAAGATTTCGCCCAATGTAGGCTCTTTTTCCACCGCAAAATTATCTTCGAGGAATTGAAGCGCTTGTGTACGATTGAACTCCTTACGGTAAAGGACTTTAAAAGCCGCCCGAATAAGCTCAATGTCAGAGGACTTAAAACCGGCACGTTCTAACCCCACTTTGTTAATGGAACGAACATCTGCCGGAGAACCATCCGCCAGCATGAAAGGAGGAACATCTTGAACTAATTTCGAACAGGCCGAGACCATGCAGTGTCGGCCTAATCGACAAAATTGATGAACACCAGCCCCCCAACCTATATTGACATGATTTGCCACTTCAACATGTCCTCCCAAAGCTGAGTGACTACTCATGACTATGTGATCTCCAATTTGACAATCATGAGCCACATGGCTGTAGGCAAGAAAAACATTATTTGAACCAATGGTGGTAAAATCAGAAGAATTTGTGGCAACATGTGCAGTTACATATTCTCGGAAAATATTACCATCTCCAATGGTCAGACCGGGTTCGCCGCCCTCATACTTTAGGTCATGAGTCAGACCACCAATCAGAGCATATGGGAAAATGGTATTATCTTTCCCCAAAGTCACTTTTCCTTCAACCGTTGCATGATGAAGAACTTTGGTGTTATCGCCGACAACCGTATTTCCACCCACATAGCAAAATGGACCGACTTCGACATTTTCCCCCAATTGTGCATTAGGCTCAACAATTGCTTGAGGATGTATTTTGACTGACATCAGAAATGATCAGGCATCCTCTCCGCCATCTACGATAGAAAACATCAAATTAGCAGAGGATACCACTTTCCCACTCACTTTACATTCTACTTTTGCCGTAGCCAACTTGTTCCCACGAACTTTGTCGATCTGAGCCTCGATAATTAGTTGATCTCCTGGCACGACGGGCTTGCGGAATTTGACTTTGTCTGCACTCATAAAAAAAGCGACTTTCCCTTCAGCTGAACCCTTCTTAAGGAGTAAAATCCCCGCGGCTTGTGCCATAGCCTCAAGCTGCAAAACTCCAGGCATCACGGGATGACCAGGGAAATGACCTGGAAAAAAAGGTTCATTAACCGAAACATTCTTTAAGGCAGTTAAGCGGGTATCCCCATCCATGGAGATAACTCGATCAACCAAGACGAAAGGAAAACGATGGGGCAACACATCCAAGACCCTTCGAATATCCAGTTCGGTCTCGTCTGGCAGTACAAATGATTTTCGTGGCGATGTCCCCACAGAAGCTTTGCCCTTTTTGCCGGCGGAGGTCTCAATAATTTTTGAAACCAATTGGGAATTCAATGAATGTCCAGGACGGACTGCAATGATGTGGGCCTTAAGGGATTTCCCAAGAAGAGAGAAGTCGCCCACGATATCGAGAATTTTATGACGGACGAATTCATCCTCAAAGCGAAGGGGCTCCTTCGACAGAATTTTATCTCCCTTGATCACAATAGCACTGTCCAAACTACCTCCTTGGATTTTTCCAATCTTGAGAAGTTCTTCAATTTCCTCGTAAATCGTAAATGTACGAGCTGGGGCAATTTGAGCGACATAAGTTTCGGGGTCGATATCAATGGAAAGGTGTTGAACATATATGCCTCGATCGTCCGCCGATGTGCAGGTTACCCGAAAGCCATCGTGCGGTAAGGCAATAATCGATCGGTTTCCGGAAGTGACTGAAACGGGTTCAGTGATCTCCAAAAACTGCCGTTCTTCATCCTGGTCTACGGCTCCTGCTTCCATGATTAAATTCACAAAGGGGCGAGAGGAACCATCCATGATAGGGGGTTCGCTCGCATCCAACTCAATCACCGCATTGTCTATCCCGCAGCCACGCAATGCACTTAAAACATGTTCAACGGTATGTACTTTTGCATTACCGTTAGTGATTGTTGTACTGCGAATAAGATCAGTAATATTTTCTGCGGCGGGTACGATTTCTGGTTTTCCATAAAGATCAGTTCTTCGAAATAAAAAGCCTGAATTGGGCGAAGCAGGTTGAATCGTTAAAGTTACTTCCTCACCGGTATGAAGAGATTTCCCCTTAACCGATCTTTCATTAAGAATGGTTCGTTGCTTAGTAGCCATCTCCTTATTTTTTATGTGAGTTTCATTCCCCTGTAAAGGATGGAACAAGACTTATCATTCCACTATTGAAACTCATCATGAATTAGATAGTGTGAGTAGATAATTTGCCCAAATACAACCTTGTCAACCAAACCAACCAGCTTTAGACGACGCCTAAAAAACGAATACCGAAAGACATTAGATCGGTTGATTCGATCCCATGCCTTTCACAAATTCTTTATTAGGGTAATTTATTTAATCGGATTTGTTATTTCGATGATTTTAGCCACCTTGCTTTATTTAGATAAATAAAGCAATCACTCAAAACCTATTTGCCTGGGAAAGGTAGAGTGGAAATCGGTTTATCGAATTTCAAAGCGTCCTCCCACACTTTGCATAGATTATCCACATTGTCCTGATTGAGGGATGAATCCAAGATGAGATCGATCAAGCGGAGGTATCCATTCTGCCGCAAGTGAGCCCCCAACTTTTGGTTGGAAAAAGGGTGACCGATTAAGGACCTAACTAGGCTCTGCGGAGCGGAACGAAATTCCGCCTGACCTCGGAGATTTAAATAGATACCACGAGCCTCCGCCTCTCGAAACATATCTTTGAAAAAATCCTGCTCTACAGGTATAAAATTATAGCTCAAAGTCAGGTGACGCATGCGAGATAATCGAAGCACAGGCGAGGGATCTCGAATCATATTTCTGGAAAGGCCAAGGGTATGAACATTCGATAACTCGGAAAGGTCACTAAGATCAGTCAGCAGATTGCTGCTTAAGTCTAGCCGTGTGAGATTTTTAAATCTTCGAAGTACCCTTAGATCGCAAATTTGATTTTCTGAAAGATTGAGTCTCTCAAGATGGCTCAATGGTCCCACCCCATCAAGAGAATGGATTTGATTATTTCCAAGTTCAAGGATTCTGAGAGTATTCAGAGAAGAAAGAGCCTCAACTGATTCGATAAGATTGCCAGATAGAAGAAGGGTGTGAAGCACAGGTAAACGGCTCAAGTTTTCAATCGATGCAATGCGATTGTCATAGAGATGAAGGGAACTAAGTTTGGGCAGATTGCTTAGCTCAACCAAAGGGTCCGTATCTCTTTTGCCATTCCCACTTTCGTCTGTGAAAGTTTCTCCTTCATCAAATTCCTTATTCCGATTCCGATCCGCAAAACTTTCGACCCTTCCAAGTTGGTTGCCTTGGGCGTACAGATTAACCAATCCCTTAAGGTCGCTTATCCCTTCAAGGTCAATCAAGGAGTTGTTGGAAACATCCAGCTGTGCCAGAGCACTCAATCCACTCAATCCACTGAGACCAAGGAGGCGATTCCTTGACAAATTAAGCAATCGAAGAGAGGACGACTGAAAAGAAGCAAAGTCACTCACATCCGTTAAACGATTACCTGAAAGGTCAAGATTCTTGAGATTTTTCAAGTTTTGAATCGGCAAAAGACGATCAATCAGATTATCCCGCAGAACAAGGGACTCTAAATTTTGAGCATGTTCCAAACCTGTAAGTTCACGAATGCCAAGATCATTGGCTTGAAGACGAATGAGTTTGCTAGCTACCAGTTCTTTAGTGAGACTTTTCTCACTTACCCCTAAAGATCGTGCAATCGCACTTTGGAGAGCGGGTTCCGGAATAATTAAATCCTGACCAAAAGCAAAAGAAGTAAGAAATACTCCCAACAGGGAGATAAAAGCTTTGTGGATAAAGTTGTTTAAAAGGGAAGTCACAAGCCTATCCAATATTAAGCACGCAATTTGGCAATTAAGTCTTTAGATTCGACGGATTCTCCGACTTGAACCAGAATATCGTCTATTGTTCCATCCGCTGAGGCATAAAGTGTGGTTTGCATTTTCATCGCTTCGAGTACGGCGATTTTGTCCCCCTTCTTAACCGGCTTACCCACACTGGTTGCGATACTACTAATCATCGCTGGAATAGGAGCCCCAATGTGCATAGGATTCGACGAATCTGCTTTCTCACGAACTTTTGCATCCCCTTTGAACGAATGATCCTCGACCAAACAAGTTCTCGCTTTACCATTGAGTTCAAAAGTAAGGGATCGGATCCCTTTTTCATCCGGCTCACCAACATTTAAAAGTTTAACGAAGAGAGTTTTACCTTCCTCAATTTCAATGGAGATTTCTTCACCGACCTCAAGACCATGAAAATAAGCGGTTGTTGGAAGGACCGAAACGTCACCATTCTTCGCACGGAATGCTAAGTATTCCTGAAAAACTTTGGGATACATTAAGTGAGCGAATAAATCATCTTCTGTAGCTTTTCGCCCTATCTTCTTTTGCAGACTGGTAAATTCTTTTTTCAGATCAATCTTCGGAGCGGATGCACCAGGACGACCACGCATGGGTTTTTGCTTACCCAAAACAACCTTCTGTACCTGCTTGGGCCAACCACCCATTGGTTGGCCAAGGTTCCCAGAGAGTAAATCTATGACGGATTCAGGAAAGCCTGTTTCGGGGGGCAGATTGATCATATCTTCTGGCTTGACCCCTTTTGTAATGAGAAAAATTGCAAGATCTCCAACACACTTACTGCTGGGCGTCACCTTGACAATATCTCCGAGCAATTTGTTCACCTCTTGATAGGTCTTAACTACATCTGGCCAACGCTTTCCTAAACCCAGGGCAGTGGCCTGTTCGCGCAAATTAGTGTACTGCCCGCCTGGCATTTGATGATGAAATACTTCAGCACTGCCAAAAGGTGGCGAAGTGTCGAAAGGAGCGTAATACTGACGAACCGCTTCCCAGTAAATGGATAAATCATTCAGGGCGACCACATCCAAACCGGTCGACCTAGGAGCGTTGCGTAAGGCATGTGCAATGGAGTTAAGATTCGGCTGACTGGTGCAGCCGGACATGGAAGAAACCGCAAGGTCGACCACATCGACCCCAGCTTCCGATGCCTTTAAAACCGAGGCCGAAGCGATACCACTGGAATCGTGCGTGTGAAAGTGAATGGGAAGAGATACCTCATCACGAAGTGCCTTAACGAGACGATGCACGGCTGTGGGATGACATAAACCAGCCATATCTTTAATCGCAATGATATGAGCGCCCATCTTTTCGAGTTCTTTGGCCAAATCTACATAGTATTTAAGAACATACTTCTCTTCACTTGGGTCTGTAAAATCACCCGTGTAACAAAGGGCAGCCTCACAAAGGGACTTGGTTCGTTCACTAACGGTCTCCATAGCAACCTTGAGATTGGGCAAGTAGTTGAGAGAATCAAAAATACGGAAGACATCCATCCCAGCTTCCGATGAATGAATCACAAATTCTCGGACCACATTATCAGGATAATTGGCATACCCCACCCCATTGGACCCTCGAAGAAGCATTTGGAAGAGAATGTTGGGGATACGCTCACGTAATTTTCTTAAACGCTCATAGGGGGACTCTCCCAAAAAGCGCATGCAAGTGTCGAAAGTTGCGCCACCCCACATCTCCAAGCTAAACAAACCAGGGAGACGACGGGAAATAAAATCTGCCACCGTGAGCATATCATAAGTGCGCATTCGGGCGGCGAATAGGGATTGGTGGGCATCGCGCAGAGTGGTATCGGTCACCATCAAAGGTTTTTGTTCCCTTAACCATTTAGAAAATTTCACCGCTCCTTCAGCGAGTAAAAGATCACGAGTTCCCCGTGGTGGGGATTCTTTGGGGTCATGGGAAGGAACAATCAAGGGCAAGGGGTTTTTAATTCTTTCGCGGCCCTTTACCTGAGGGTTTCCATTGACCACAATTTCGCCCAAGTAATTGAGCAGGCGGGATGCCCGGTCTCTACGAGCCTTAAAACGGAATAGCTCGGGAGTAATATCGATCATTTTCGTGGAGGCACGCCCTTCAACAAATTCTTTATGGGAAATTACATTTTCGAGAAAAGGAATGTTGGTTTTGACTCCACGAATGCGCATCTCTCGAAGCGCACGATGCATCCGGTCCAAAGCTTGGCCAAGGTTAGGTCCCGATGTGGTAATCTTGACGAGCAGAGAATCATAAAAAGGAGTAATAATGGAACCTGTATCCCCCATAGCACCATCCAAACGAACCCCAAAACCGGCGGATGAACGATAACTCAAAATCTTTCCATAATCAGGAGTAAATCCTTTTTCTGGATCCTCTGTGGTCACTCGGCACTGGACCGCACAACCATTTCGGGGAATTTGATCCTGTTGAGGAATACCAATTCTTTTACCGTGCAAGGGTTGATCCATCGCCACTAAGATCTGCGAACGAACAATATCGATTCCGGTAATTTGCTCGGTAACCGTATGTTCAACCTGAATACGCGGATTCATTTCAATGAAAAACCATTCGTTGGTATCTTGATCGAGCAGGAATTCGACAGTACCGGCATTATCATAACCGATTTTTTCGGCCAATTGCACCCCTGCATCACAGAGTTCTTTCACCACTTCGCTGGGAAGACCAATAGAAGGAGCGACCTCAACCACTTTTTGATACCGGCGTTGAACCGAGCAGTCACGCTCATGAAGATGAACCACATTCCCTTTACGGTCCCCAAGAATTTGGACCTCCAAGTGTTTGGCCCGCCCGACATATCGCTCGAGGAAAACAGCCGAGTTGCCAAAAGCACGCTCTGCTTCTCCTTGGGCTTCTTCAAGCATGGGTTTCAGGTCTTTTTCATCCATGACCACACGCATTCCCCGACCACCGCCTCCAAAAGCCGCTTTAATAATCAGGGGGAAGCCAATTTTTCGCCCCCATTTGAGTGCCTCAGCTGGCTTGGATACTGGATTAGGAGTGGCCGGCAACGTAGGAACACCCGCCTCATCAGCAGCCTTTTTGGCCGCCACTTTATCCCCCATACGCTCGATGAGCTCAGGTCGGGGGCCCACGAAGGTAATGCCCGCCTCGTCGCAGGCTCGGGCAAAATTGGGGTTTTCAGAGAGAAAACCATACCCGGGATGAATCATGTCCACCCCCTTTTCCTTGGCCAATGCAATGATCGAATCAATATCAAGGTAAGCCGCAACCGGACCTTTGCCTTTGCCAACTAAATACGCTTCATCTGCTTTAAAGCGATGGACACCGAAACGGTCTTCCTCCGCATAAATAGCAACGGTCCTAAGATTAAGTTCAGTGGCAGAGCGGAAAATACGCACTGCAATTTCGCTACGGTTGGCAACAAGCAATTTTTTCATGAATCAGGTGGGGGTGAATTTAAGCTGATTATGCCAATGAATGCCCCGATTTAATCAAATCATCACCGCCAACATCTCGAACTGGATAGATAAACAGTAAATTTAACCAAGCTAGTAGGAAATTGAGGTGATTAAAAAACGCAATTCTTCGTCCATCCAAACCATGGATCGATCCAATGACTCAAACCAAAAAAGTATCCCAGACCGGCCATGGCAAGATAAGGACCAAAGGGCAACTCAACCCCAAACCCTAATGGTTGGTGACCCTTGAAAGGCGAAAGTTTGATCTTTTGTAAAACCAAGATCGGCAAGAACAAGAGGCAGCCCAATAAAGCCCCCCCGAAAAT
The DNA here is from genome assembly GCA_038137385.1 of Opitutales bacterium. GTDB lineage: Bacteria > Verrucomicrobiota > Verrucomicrobiia > Opitutales > Seribacteraceae > Chordibacter. The sequence continues at coordinate 7,694 of JAYQBP010000056.1, forward strand.
AGAAAACACAGCCCCCTGCCAGCCACAAAAAGCCCCAATGCAACCGAGTAATTTTACATCCCCCTCACCCAGGGCTTCCCGACCCATAATACGACCCGCAACAGCCCCTATCCAATAAAGTAGACCAGAGCCAATCAATATCCCAGTTAAACTGGTCATTGTCGAATAGAACCTACTCGCTCCAATAGATGAAAATTCAACCATATGCAGAGAAGGAAAATAAATCGATAAGCAGAGCCCCAGGCAGGCACCCCCAATACTAAATCGATCAGGAATAAGCATCGTTTCAAAGTCGATCACCACGACCCCAATCATGATCCAAACAAATAAGCAAGAACTCACAAAAATACCCACATCTTGATGGAGCATGAAAGAATAAAAAATCCATGCAAATAAAAGGCCCACAGTACCTTCCACAATTGGATACCGAGGTGAAATTTTTGCCCCACAACATTGGGCCCGCCCTTTTAAATAAAGCCATCCAATAAGGGGCAAGTTAATGGACCATGGAATCGGTTTTTGACAACTCGGACATTTTGACCTGGGAGATACCACAGACTCATCTCGGGGTAAGCGGTAGGCAACCACATTGAGAAAGCTTCCCAGACAAGAGCCAATCAATAGACCAAGCCAAGGAAACAGTTCTGAGAATTCAAATATATTTTCCATCTTTTAAAAAATCAGGAAATAGCTGACTCGGCAGCCTGCTTCATAGCCGATAATGAAACATCCCTGCCCGACCAGATTTCGAGCGAACGAGCTGCTTGACCCACAAGCATCCCGAGCCCATTGGCCACGGGGTATCCCCTTTCTATACCCGCGAGCATCAACGGGGTTACGGGAGGATTGTAAACCATGTCGTAAAGATATACATTGCCCTTAATCCTAGAGATATCAACAGGTGGAGGATCTCCTTTCCGCAACCCGACAGAAGTCGCATTAATCATAAGCAATGGAAGATTTGAGTCTGCAAAAGGATTCAAGAAAGATTCAAGAACCAAAAGATCATGCTTCAAGTCATAATTAATGAGGGCATCATACAGCTGTTTTGCCCTGTCCAAGGATCGATTGTAAACAGCAACCTGACCACAACCATCCAAGATAGACTGAGCAACCGCCGCTCGAGCCGCACCGCCCGCACCAAGAACCAAAACATTGAAGTCACGAAGAGGACGATTAAATTCTACCTCAATGGCTCGGGACAGTCCCACTCCATCAGTATTGTAGCCTCTCCACCCCTCCTTTTCCCAACTGAGTGTGTTTACAGCACCCATGGTGCGAGCACGGTCCTCTACGGAGGAAAGGAGAGGTAATACATCCACCTTGTGCGGAATGGTTAAATTTAATCCACGAAATCCGAAGTCTGCGAGAATAGGTAATGCATGGGCAAGAGATTGAGGGTGCACCTCTATTTTTTGATAATGCCAAGACGAAAACTTCGAGTCTTGACCTGACAAAACCTTTAGTGCCGCCCCATGAATTTGTGGACTGATGGAATGTTGGATGGGGCAACCAAGCACAGCCAATCCCACTTCAGGTTGTGGAAGGGGCTTGAGATGTTCAAACAAGATGGGAGCTTCAGGCATTGGGAGCTTCTTTGTGCACTCTTTCAAATTCATCAATAAAAGATTCGAACATCCTAACCTTGGATAAGTCGTCGAGTGAACGATAGTGGTGACTGAGGTTTCGGCATGCACGGGTCAAAGTTTCCGCCACGGTCACTGGAAGTAAAATAGCTCCCGACTCCTCATCAGGAATCATACCCAACTTGTCCTCCATTTGCTCTAATTCGATCAATTTTCCGCCGGCCCAGCAATCTATGTAGAAAGGATGACGCTCAGTGAAGCAACCCACCATAAACCTTCCTGGGGTACCAATAGGATCTAGTTCAAATCCTATTCTACGGGCCACTAAAATATAGATTGCACAAAGGGAAATGGGCAGACCTTCGCGCCGATCCAATACCCGGTGGAGGAAACTATTTTCTGGATTCTCAAAATTTTCGCAGGCCCCCCTAAATCCAAACTCATGAAAAAGTACCCGGTTTAACACTTCGCAGGTAACTCTTGGGTTGGAAGGTTGAAGCAATAACTCTCGACAACGATCGGCCAACTTATCGAGGAAAAAAGAATAGGTAGACATTTCAAAATCTGGACAAACCGTGCGGTCTAATAAGAACCACCCTGTTTCTAATTCGTATCGCAAAGACTGAATGAAACGCAAAAAGTCTCCGGTTCCATCAATCCAACCGAGTCTTTCAATCAAATTTTGAGCATGTTTAGCCAAGTAGGTATCCTGCCCTTGGCTCATTCCCAACAAAAAAGACTGGCCCTCAATAGGGAAAGCTTTGAGTTGCTCAACCAACGCATTACGAACGACTTCTGACTCATCGTCCAGCAGAGCCTTTACTGCATCCCAGGAAATACAACCTGCTTTGGAATTCTTCTTTTGCGTGCTCACTAAGATCATGCTCGCATCAAATTCTTATAACAGCAAGTTTTCGCTCTCTTGGAGGTATTTTTAAGACTCGAATCCATTCTCTAAAAAGATGGTTTTTTAACATTCCATGATGAGAAGGGTATTCGTTCTAATTCGATCGAGCCCCGAACAAAGCAGAGCCAACGCGAATCATGGTACTACCCCACTTGATCGCTTCGGATAAATCATCAGTCATTCCCATCGACAGTTCATTTAAATCGAGCCCGTGACTCGCACAGAGTGAATCTCTTAACTCGGCTAATTTCCTGAATGCTTCTCCAGCCACCGATAAATCTCCAGGTACATAGGGAGCAATGGTCATTAATCCATCAACGGTTAAATTTGGAGAGTTAACGACCTCTTCCAAGGCACGTTCAGCTTCCTCAACTTTGAAACCATATTTCGCAGGATCATTCCCTGAATTAATTTGCAAAAGGATCGAAGTATTTTGGCCAATTCGTTGAGAAACCGTCTGCACTTTTCGGATCAACTTTATCGAATCCATAGTTTGAATACGGGAAAAGTGGCTTAATGCCTGAGTTGTCTTATTACTCTGAAGATGCCCGATTAACTCCCAGTGAACCCCATCCAGTTGAGCTTTCTTCCCAATGCATTCCTGTACCTTATTTTCGCCAACCCGTAAAATACCTGCTTGCTTACAATATTTCACCGCCTCGACAGGCCAGTTTTTAGTTACAGGTAAAAGAGTTATCTCGTCAGGAGATCGACCACACTCGAGGCAACTTGTTTCAATTCTTTCACGCAAATCGGACAAGTTAAGCGAAAATTGTTCAAACGATATCATAAGTATTACTTGTATTATAGCTAGTTTCTAATAAGTTCAGTTTATAGCAAATGCATATTCAAAATTTCAAAACCTTCTGTGATTTGGTCGAGAGCAAAAGCTTTTCCAAGGCAGCAAAATTAAACGAAGTCACCCAGTCGGCTGTCAGTCAACA
>JAYQBP010000057.1:0-11122 GCA_038137385.1 Opitutales bacterium
GATTAAACCGATCATTGGTTGTGAAGGTTATATGGTTACGGATCACAAAAACGATGAGCGACCAGGCAGGGAAAATCACAAATCCTATCATCTCGGATTATTGGCAAAGAATTTTCAGGGTTACCAGAATTTGTGCAAAGTGGTATCGGATGCCCATGTTGATGGATTTTATTACCGACCCAGAACTGATTTAGAGACCTTAGCGGAACATGCCAACGGTCTGATTGGATTTACCGGTTGTATGCAAGGCTGGATTCCCCAACTTCTTTTGCGTGATCAGCATGAAGACGCGGAAAAAGCACTTGGTCAAATGGTCGATATATTTGGGAAAGAAAATTACTTCGTGGAATTGCACAACCACGGAATTGATGAACAGGCCCGTTTGGTCCCCGAATTGATTAAACTAGCTAAGAAGTTTGATCTCAAAATGGTTGCCTCCAATGATGTTCATTATGTGCAGGGGGAAGATTGGGCTCCTCATGATGCATTGCTCTGCATTCAAACCGGTTCGAAGCTCGATGATACCAAGAGGATGAGGTATGAAGCTCGTGAGTTTTACTTAAAGTCGAGAGAGGAGATGGAAGACCTCTTTAAAGAGGTTCCCGAATCCATTACCAATACATTTGCCGTGGCTGAGATGTGCGATGTTAAACTTCCATTTGGAGAGAATAACTATCCAGTCTTTACCCTTCCGCCAGAGGTTTCCAGTGAAGTTTCAGACAATGTGGATTATCTGAAAAAGCTTTGTATGGAAGGCTTGGAAACGAGGTATAATGAGGCTTATCTAAAGATCGACGACCGGAATGAGGAAAACCCCCTTGCCAAAGAATTAAGCGAACGGTTGGACTATGAGTTAGGAGTCATTGGAAAAACCGGCTTTAACGATTACTTTCTCATCGTGGCCGATTTTATGAATTGGGCTCGTGAGCACGGCGTGCCGGTCGGTCCTGGGCGTGGTTCCGGAGCAGGTTGCCTTGTCGCATATGTGCTTGGAATCACGGATATCGACCCTTTACGCTTTGGTTTGTTATTTGAGCGTTTTTTGAATCCTGAACGGGTATCTCCTCCGGATTTTGATATCGATTTTTGTATGCGTCGAAGAGCTGAAGTCATCGAATATGTTCGCGAGAAATATGGACGTGATTGTGTGGCGAATATCATAACCTTTGGAACCTTTGGTGCAAAAATGGTCATTCGAGACATCGCTCGGGTACGGGACCTTCCTTACGCCGAGGCAGATAAGTTGGCGAAAATGATTCCCGATGACCTGAATATTTCTCTTGAGGATGCCCTAGCGAAAAGCCCGGAGCTTTCATCGGAGTATACCAACAATCCAATCGCTAAACAGATTGTGGACACAGGTCGGGTAATCGAGGGGATGGTTCGCAATTCTGGCACCCATGCAGCGGGTGTGATTATTGCCGACCGTCCGCTTCGCGAATTGGTGCCCTTGACCACCCAGGACGGGGTTCTTACCACCCAATATCCCAAAGATCCAGTGGAGGAACTTGGGCTCTTGAAGATGGACTTTTTGGGGCTCAAAACCCTTACTGTCATTTCTGAAGCCGAGGCTCACATCCGCAAAAAGCCAGGTCTGGAAGGATTTCGTGTAGCTCAAGTCTCCCTTGATGATGAGGCGACTTTTCAATTGCTCAACGAAGCCCGGACCATTGGAGTTTTTCAGTTGGAGTCGGAGGGTATGAGAAGACTTTGTCGCCAAATGACCATTTCCAATGTGGATGAAATTATTGCCCTGATTGCACTTTACCGTCCCGGCCCAATGGATTGGATCCCAGATTATATCAAAGGTAAGGAAGACCCATCGACCATTCAGTTTCCGCACCCCTTACTGGAGGATGTGTGTGCTGAAACTTACGGGGTTATGGTCTATCAGGAGCAGGTCATGGAAGCCGCCAGAAGAATAGCTGGTTATACCTTGGGAGGTGCGGATATTCTTCGTCGGGCGATGGGTAAAAAGAAGCCTGAAGAAATGGCAAAGCAGAGGGAAGTTTTTGTTAAAGGAGCCAAAGAGGTAAATGGGATCGAGTCCAAAAAAGCCAACGATATTTTTAACATATTGGAAAAGTTTGCCGGTTACGGATTTAACAAATCTCATTCCGCAGCCTATGGAATCATCAGTTACCAGACCGCTTACCTGAAAGCGAATTATCCGGTTGATTTTATGGCCGGTGTGCTTGCTTGTGAGCTTGGTAATTCAGAAAAGCTTTCTCACTTTCTGGCCGAATGTCAGGAGATGGGAATATCTGTTCTTGGACCTGATGTAAATGAGTCGGGGGAGAATTTCACCCCATTTGAGATGGCGGGCGATGGGATCGGTTCCATCCGCTTTGGGCTTTCTGCAGTCAAAGGAGTAGGGGATGTTGGTGGAAAATGCATCGTGGAGGAACGCCAGCGCGGAGGTCCTTTTGTTGATTTTGGGGATTTAGTGGAGCGGGTGGATGGAAAAGCGGTCAATAAACGGGTATTGGAAAGTTTAATCAAAACGGGAGGGTTCGATGCATTACATCCAAATCGGGCAGCCCTTCTGGCGGACTTGGACCGGGCGATGGGGGAGGCACAATTACGGCGTAAAGACCGGGAAGCTGGACAAGCCAACCTGTTTGACCTGATGGGTGGTGGAGAAGAGGAGAAAGCAACGTCTCCAATAGAGAATTTTGGCCCCAATGGTAACCAAGAGGTTCCCGAAATGGATAATTTGCAAAAACTCAAATTCGAAAAAGAGTTGCTTGGTTTTTTCTTGTCGGGTCATCCAGTCGATACCCTCCATGGTTTGGGGGAACTAGTGGATACTTTAAAACAAGATGAACTCGTCAATCTTAGCGAAAGAAAATCATTTCGTATTTGTGGGGTTGTTTCGGATGTGGAGAGAAGATACACCAAAAAAGATGCCAAGCCATGGGCCCGGTTTAATTTATTAGCCAAGGAGAAAGATCTTTCCTTACCCATGTTCCCTGAAGCATATTCGAAATTTGGTGACCGGTTGCAAGAGGGAGAGCTTATGGTGATCACAGGTGTGGCATCGAACAAAGATGGAGAACTCAGGCTCACGGTGGAAAAAGTCGAAACGGTAAATGATTCTCTAAGTAAAATAATTGATGAGTTCACTTGGCTCATTGATCCTTCGTTGGCGGATGCACCCCAATTTTTATCCGATCTTCATCTTGAGTCGGAGAAAGGTAGGGGGCACGCTCAGGTGAGCATTGCCTTCGCTCAAAAAGGGGAGGAGGAAGGGCTGGTGGTCCAGATGGACGACCGGTTCCGCCTTCGTCTCGGGGTTGATGATTTTTTAAGATGGAGAGAGCGTCCGTGCGTCTCGGGTGTGCGGGTAAAGGTGAGCGAACCTGAACCCCCAGCCGAGCGTAAGTATGGACGCTCGGATTAAAATCCTTCCGGCTTGACGAAACCCTCTAAAAATATACTTTGGACTTTTTGTTTTAATTATGTCTATCGAAATTAAGCTCCGCAAAGGTGAACCTATGGATCGGGCGATTCGTCGTCTGAAGAAAACTTTGGACCGCGAAGGTGTCATCCGCGATGTTCGTGCTAAGCGTTACTTCGAAAAGCCATCCGACAAAAAGCGTCAAGCTCGCAAAGTCGCTGCCTTTACTCAAATGCTGCGCACCCGCTACGAAAAGATGTAGCCCTACTCGGGGTTTGGATTACCCCTTTTTTTAATCTCGTCATCCACGGGATATCCTCCTAGCAATGAAGGGCAATGTCACAATTAGCCACCAGAAATGTTGTTAGTTTAAGAAGGGAATGGAAACTCTTTAATAAAGACAAAGCTGAGGCTGAACATTTTCTTAAACTTCTTGATCGAATGGTATCAGTGGGTGAGTTTTTGCTTGCCCACGATGTCGCTCGGGTTGGACTTTTAAAATTTAAAAATCATAGAATTTTATCGCAGCGGGCTGCCCATGCCCTTTGCAAGGCTGGTTCCCCCTTCCATGCCACTCAAGTTTTGGAAGAATTAATCGCATCGGGAGTCAGTGATATGGAGACTCAAAGTTTGCTCGCCAGTGCCTACAAAGACCTATGCGAAAACACCGCCGATCCACAAAAAAAGCAGGAATATGCTGACCTTGCGATTGCGAGATATGAAAAAGGGTATTTTCAGCAGGGAAATGATTTGAGTACCCAAGAGGATAATAATCTTTATTATCCATGCATCAATGTAGCCTTCATGCACTTTGTGTGCAGAAACTTTGACCAAGCTAGAGAATATGCGGATAAGGCCCAAAAGCTTTGTTTTGAATTACGGGATAACGGTCAGTCCAATTATTGGATCGAAGCCACCATAGCGGAGGCCTATTTATTACTTGGACAAATAGACGAGGCGATTCATGCCTATTCCGATGCAGTTGAGTTGATCGATGCTAAACCCTCTCACATTGCCAGTACCCGCAAGCAAGCCTTACAGATCAGTTCCTTATACGAGGATTCATCGATTCGGGAAAGGGTCATACTTGCATTTCCCACTTTGGGAATTGTGGCATGTTCGGGCCATTTGATTGATAGTCCTGGAAAGAACCGCAGGTTTCCCCAAGAGGCTGAGGTGATTGTTCGAGCAAAAATTGAAGAAAATTTGGATTTTTTGGGAGCCACTTGTGGCTACAGTTCAGCTGCTTGTGGAACGGATATTATTTTCCTGGAAGTCATGGCAGCTAGAGGTTGCGAAACTCATGTCTTTTTACCTTTTTCCAAAGAAAAATTTATTCAATCCAGTGTGCGCCGTGAGGGGCTGGATTGGGAGGCAAGATTCGAGAAGGTTCTCGATCAAGCCACCTCCGTGCATTATGTGACATCGGAGGGTTATTATGGGGATGATTCTCTCTTCACATTTTGTAACGATGTGATGCTTGGTTTTGCCGCGATGCGGGCCAGAGGATTAGATGAAGAGCCCAACCTGCTCTTATTTTGGGATGGTAATTCTGGACAGGAGGGTGGGACTGGCGAGGTGGCTGAATCTTGGCGACGTACTTTTAATGAGCCCATTGTTATTAGTGCGGAAGAAGTTCTTCACATGCTCGACCAAATGGATGAACCGCCGATTCCTAGCGGAAATACCAAACCTATTTTCAACCAAAGTTTTGGGGAATCACACCAGGCTATGAGGTCGGTAAAAACGATGATTTTTGCTGATGTTGGAAAATTTAGTAAAGTAAACGAGGAAAACACCACTCGATTTGTGGAGGTTTTTCATGGAAGCATTGCTAAAATGATTCAGGATATTGGCTGTAATCCAGAATTTGTAAATAGTTGGGGAGATAGTTTTTTTGCAGTCTTCAATGATGTTGGTGAAGCCCTAGAATTATCCATGGCAATGCGAGATTATTTTATTTCAGGAAGTTGGCCGGAACTTGTTTCGGACGGTAAGCTAGAAGTACGAATCTCGTTGCATGCAGGCCCTGTTTACGAGGAATATGATCCTCTTTTAGGAAAGCGTAATTTCTTTGGTTGTCATGTAAATCAGGCTGCACGAATTGAACCCATCGTACTTCCAGGGTCGGTATTTACTTCAGAAACCGTCGCGGCTTTAATTTCCTACAGGTATCAAGAATTTGATTTTGAATATGCGGGTAATCTTGAGTTGGCGAAAGAATTTGGGGCCTACCCGGTTTACATACTAAAAAGAAAGGGTAATTAATTTAGTCTTTGTGACCACCCTATCTCACAAAGCTCAGGGTATCAGCCCTCCCTTTGAGGCTTATTCTGGTGAAGGGCCATACTCCTTTATAAGTTATGCCCACGCCGATAAGGTTCTGGTTTTCAATTCCATGCGCAAACTTCATGAGAGTGGGGCGAATATTTGGTATGATGAAGGGATTAAAGCTGCCGGTGAGTGGGTGGAGGAAATTGCCTCTGCAATCAAAAATTCTTCCTTGTTTATCGTCTTTATTTCCCCCCGTGCGGTGGAGTCAAGATATGTCAAAAGTGAGGTGGGCTATGCCATCAGTGAAAATAAGGAAATTCTTACTATTTTTGTAGAGGAAACCACCTTGCCTGCGGGGCTTTCCCTTTGTTTACAACAATTTCAATCTGTCTCTTTGGATGATCCCTCTTGGCAGGAAAAGGCACTTAAAGCGATTTTTCAAAGGATGGAAACCCCCGCCACTCCCTCCTTGGAGGAAGTGGACACAGAGGAAGATTTTATTGATCATGGAAAAATTCTCTGGGAAATGTGGGAACATTCCCGTTCCGCCCAGAAAGACCGCTTAAAACGTTCCCAAACCCAGTCTTCATCGATCGAAATAACCCAGCTTGAAATTTCCAGTCAGGTCCAGGGGGAGGATGAAGGGGTGGAGACAGATCAGAAAGATTCTTCTCGTCATCCAGTTACCGTAAAAGTCGGAGTGGTATCCTCAGAGGAAAGCACTCATACTCCAGGTGATGAATTTCATGATCCCACGGCAGGCACAATGATGTGGATTCCGCCTGGGGAGATATCAATCAAAGTGCCCTATTCAGATGAGACGAAAGTTGTTCATGTTAAAAAGGGTTATTGGATGGCCAAATATTTGGTTACCCAAAGACTTTTTGAATATGTGATGGGTCAAAATCCAAGTTTTTTTGATTCATCCATTCGTGGCAACTTGGCAAACCTCCCGGTGAATAATGTCTCTTGGTTGGATGCCGTTTCTTTTTGCAAAGCATTAACCATCCTCAGTAAAAATGCGGGAGACCTTCCCCAAAAGTATGAATATCGCTTGCCTACTGAAGTGGAATGGGAATATGCCTGCCGTGCGGGCACGGTTTCCGACTATTATTTTGGGAATGATATTAGCGATTTGCAGGAACATGCCTGGTATCGAGGGAACAGTATAAAAAAGATTCACCCGGTTGGATTGAAATCCCCAAATCCATGGGGTCTTTACGATATGTATGGAAATGTTCGCGAATGGGTCGGGAATTCATTTGTAAACACATTACTCAACGATAGTGAGCAGGATGAGTTCCGAATTAGTCGTGGGGGTGCTTACATGAAAACAGCGGCGGAGTGCCAATCTTCTTCCCGTTCCACCAATTCCTTAAATCATCGATTCAGGAATCTAGGTTTTCGTCCTGTTTTAGCTGCCGCTCGTGCCTAGCGACTCAATCCTCTGACATTTGGGGGAATTTCATTTGTCAGCCTATTCTGAACTTGTCATGATCAAATGTTTTTGAAATGAGCGAGCAGGATAAGAAAACCCCCAACGGGCAAAGTACGCTTGATGGCAGCGATCAAGTCGCGGTGCGTCAGGCAAAATTAGATGGTTTGTGCGAATCTGGTAGCAATCCATTTGAAGCTAATTGGGAACAATCCCATGTTTCCACCGAGGCTGTGAGTCTTCTCCCTCCCGAGGAAGAAGTTGGACCGGAGGTATCCGTGGCGGGGCGGATCATCGCCTTTCGGTTAATGGGCAAGGCTGCATTTCTTAAATTGCTCGATCGCGGAGGAAAGATACAGGCTTATGTTCGGAGGGACGAGATTGGCGATGATGAATATGCTTCCTTTAAGAAATTAGACCTTGGTGATTTTATTGGTGTTCGTGGCCCCCTCTTCCGGACCAAGACAGGAGAGGTCACGGTTCGGGCGAAGGAATATCGATTAGTCACCAAAGCCCTCCGTCCACTGCCTGAAAAATGGCATGGGTTAAGCGATAGCGACCAAATCTATCGCCAACGCTACTTGGATCTTGTGGTCAATGATGAGTCCCGCGAACGCTTTAAAACACGCAGCAAAATTATTCGGGAAATTCGTGAATTCATGTGGTCTCGCGACTTTGTTGAGGTTGAAACCCCCATGTTACAAGCGGTTTCTGGTGGGGCAGCTGCCCGGCCGTTTCGTACCCACTTTAATGCATTGGATTGTGATTTTAATCTACGCATTGCTCTGGAACTTCACCTCAAACGAATGTTGGTTGGTGGTTTTGATCGTGTGTTTGAGGTGGGTCGGGTCTTTAGAAATGAGGGTCTATCCCGCCGTCACAATCCAGAATTTACCATGCTGGAGGCCTACCAGGCCTATTCTGATTATCGCGGAATGATGGAACTTACTCGTTCTCTTATTCAACAGGTTGCGGAGCGTGCTCTTGGTACATTGCAAGTGGAGCGCCCGGAGGGTGAAGTAATTGATTTGTCCGGTGATTGGAGAGAGGCCAAATACAAAGACCTCATACTCGAAGCTGTTGGTACCAAGGATTGGTTTGAACTGCCCAAAGCACAAAAGCTGGAAAAGACCCAAGCCATGGGCATTGAGGTCGATCCTGAACTGGAAGACTTTGAGATAACCAATGATGTGTTCGAAAAAGTGATCGAGCCTACCTTGGTACAGCCTACATTTGTTACTCATATTCCCCGCGAGCTTTGTCCTTTGGCTAAGGTTACACAATCCGACCCATCCACCATCGATGTGTTCGAGTTATGTATTAATGGTCAGGAAATTGCCCCTGCCTATTCGGAACAAAATGATCCGGGCGTCCAACGGGATGCTTTCCTTAAGCAAGTGGGGGAGGAAACTCAGGAACTCGATGACGATTTCCTGCTTGCTCTTGAACATGGCATGCCTCCGGCTGGAGGTATGGGTATGGGAATTGATCGCTTGGTCATATTTCTAACTAAGGCGGCCAATATTAGGGATACCATTTTATTTCCCACTTTACGCCCCCTATAATTTCCATCTTTAAGCTTCCGTGAATTTGAAGGAATGAGGAAGCCAAATCCTGCAGATGTCCAAATTATCAAGCCAATTTGGTGGAGACAGTTATGCCTTACTCTATTTTATTTGGTGGTCGCTGCTTTTTTTGCTGTGCTCAATCGATTTGGCCCGATTGTGAGTTGGGCAGGTGCTCTTTTTATGGGAGTGGTTAGTCTATTGAGTTTACTTGATCAGTTGTTTGAATGGTCAAGGTTGAGAATCGATCATCGTGGCTATTCCCTGCGGGGATGGTTTCGAAAGGAATGGATTGAGCATCATGAAATTAAGGATTTTAAAGTGGATGAATTTGCCGGTAAAAAATTACTCGTTGTAGAATTAACCGAACGGGCTCAAAAATCGCGCAACCTGCCAGATCAATGGATTCCATTTCCATGCTGTTTTGGTCATCCGGTTGAGCAAGTGCATAAAATTATTCGATCTAAGATTGATCTAACCCCACGACCCCGCCAACCAAAGTAATTTGGTAATCGGAGAGTTGACGACTTTCCATCCCTTCTTCCGAATCCAATTCCATGGTATATCCTCTTTCATCCAGTTTTGCATTGATCGCATTATTAACTCTTTTTTTGGGGTGTAATTCTTTGCGCGATATCAACCTGCTAAAAGAGGAAGATAAGTTCGAGGCCTTACGAACTTACGAAAATGATTTTGGGTCAAGGATTGAATTACTCCTCAATCTGGCCAAGACCGAATTGATCGAGAATTTTGAAAAAAAGAAATACCTTATGATTCGAGAGCAAAATGCCCAGGCAGTTTTGCATCCCCGTAAGGATGTTTCCTTGCGCCAACTCATCCACTCGTCTCTTAATGATGAAAATATTACCGATAAGCAAATGCTCAAATACCAAAAAAATTGTGATGAACTTTTTGAGTTATGGGAGGAGCACTGGCGGTATGCCGATAGGAAGGCAAGAAGGCTCGGGTTCGATCGCTGAAGATCGATTAAACTGGCTTAGGTTTGTTCTTAAAGAAGAACGCTAGAAAAGCGGGGATGTAGGCAAGTATAATTACGCCCACCTGTGCCCCAATGAAAACCATCAAGGGCAAGAATGCCTTATCCATAAAGCCATAGGCGTGTAAGCCCACACCCAACATATTGGTGCCAAACCACGACCAAGCCGTGACCACATTGCCAAAAATTGCCAGTGTTGCAAGTCCGCGCACTTTGGCAACACCCGCCCATCGGGCGTGTAAAATAATGGCATTCCAAATCACAATGAGCAGGGCTCCATTTTCCTTGGCATCCCATCCCCAGAACCTGCCCCATGACTGATCCGCCCAGATTCCCCCCAATACAGTACCCACCAGGCTAAAAAACAAGGAAAAGCAAGTGACTCCGAAAATCATCGACATTAATTTGCTGTCCAATTCCTTTCCGTTGCCTACCTTGTCAAAAAGGACTCGAAAAAGCATAATGAATACATAGGCAATCCCCAGAAATCCAGCTAGGAAAGTGGTGGAGTATCCAATCGTTATGGTAACCACATGGGTGGCTAGCCAGAAGTTGGAATCGAGCACCGCCCTCATCATCTCCATCGTATCTCCCGATGGATTGAGCGAGGAGTCAATGCTCAGATTGTGTGCTATGACCAATCCTCCAAAACCAATCAATGAGCCCATCGATGATGCGATGCCAAGCCTGAGGAATTTCTCGGTTAGAAAGCATAACAGGACCGCTCCCCAACTAATAAATAGAGCCGATGAATAAAGGTTGGTAACCGGGGGTCTGCCCTCGATGTACATTCTTCCAGCCAACCCAAAAGTATGGGCGATTAAAACGATTCCGGTGAGAACATAGGCACCATTGAGAAGAGTTTTGGAAGCGTTAAATTTCTTGAGGGTTGATTTTTTATGCCCAGAGAACAGCCAGGAGGAACAGGCAATGATCAACACCCAGATATAACCGATGGAACTCCGGTAAAAAGGCTCGTATCCGTTGTAGGTCTTTTCAAAAGCGATGGTCGCAACATCTTCTCCTGCCCGTTGTTGGATCAATGCACGAATATCGGCGACTGTTTGATTGAAAGATTTGGCATCGTTCGCCCGGTATGAGTTGCCCAAATCTTCGTAATGACCAATGATCGGATCCACCCCCTGCCGCAGTCGGATCGCCTCTGCATATTGGGCGGCAAACAAGGCGGAGGAGTCCATTTTGAGGTTTTCCCGGATGTTGGAAATTTTTTCTTGTAGTTCCTGGTCAGACGAAGCCACCAGAGATTGAACCGTTGATATAAAACGGGCCGGGTCAATGGTTGCCTTTTGTTTTGAATCCAAAGGTTCCGTGCCCACTAAGGACTCTCCAATCTTTCTCCATTTCCCTCCCGATTCTCCTGCCTCTGGGGGAAGGGGGAAAAACTCCGCATACAAATTATACCTCGCGTAGTAATCGATGAAGTACATCAA
>JAYQBP010000058.1:0-10729 GCA_038137385.1 Opitutales bacterium
TATCAAAAGTTTGAGCTAAGACATGACTAGGCTTGGGATAATCCATGTAAAACATCGCTAAATCAATCATGTGCAAAAGGTCGATTAGCGGACCGCCTCCAGATTGTTCCTTATTGGTAAACCATCCCCCAAATCCGGGGATACCCGTTCTTCGGATCCATTTTGCCTGAGCGGAATTGATTTGGCCAATTTGCCCGGATTCCAAATAACTACGCATTGCATAGGACTCAGGCCTAGCCCGGTTGTTAAAATTAAACATCAGGGTTTTGCCGGCTGCTTCCGCCGCCTGCTTCATTTCCTCAACCTCGGCTGCATTGAGGGCAGGTGGTTTTTCGCAAAATACATGTTTGCCAGCCTTCAGGGCCTGGATAGCGAGAGGTTTGTGGGTCCGGTTGGGAGTGATAATACTGATGGCATCCAACTCGGTCAGCTCATCGAGCATCTTTTGCGAATCCGAAAAAGTGTGTGCAGCCCCATAAGTTTGTGCTGCTTTTTTTGCTGCCTCTTGATTCATGTCGCAAATTGCAACAATTTCGGCTCCCCCTGCTTTAAAGCCGGGGGCATGATACTGGAGCATTCCTCCAGCTCCGATGATACCAATTTTTTGAGTCATATCGTGTGTGCTTAGAATATAATTATTTAGGGATTGCAGGGAACTTGACCCATTTTTGTTTGGAGTTCGAACTTTTAACCACGGTTTCGATAAAAGCCATGCCAATGATCCCATCTCGAATGTCGGGATAATCGTAGCCTGACTTTCGAGGAAATCTGCCGGAAACCTCGTCCCGTATGGCCACGGACGCGGCATTGTAAACATTAGCAAAAGCTTCAATAAAGCCTTCCGGATGGCCAAATGGAATACGGGTATGCTCCGCGGCCGCACCCGTCACATATCCATTTCCTCGGCGATACACTTGGCGGGGTTCACGGGCATCCTTTACAATCAAATCATTGGGATCTTCCTGATGCCACTCTAAGGATTTCTTGGTGCCATAGACCCGAATATTTAAGTTGTTCTCGTCCCCATTGGAAACCTGGGATGCGTAAATAATACCCCGGGCTCCACCCTTAAACCGCACCAGCACATTCCCGTCGTCATCCAGTTTTCGACCTGGAATGTTAACCGATAAATCCGCACATAGGGAATCGATTTCTAAACCGCTAATGTAGTGGACTAAGTTTTCTGCGTGGGTTCCGATATCTCCCATACAGTTGGAAATCCCGGCAACCTTGGGGTCAGCCCGCCAATTAGCAATCGATTTATCCTCTCCAGTCAAAGCAGTAATTGCATATCCTTGGGGGTATTCGCAGACAACTTTGATGATTTTCCCTAACTCTCCCTTTTGTACCATTTGTCGGGCAAGTTTGACCATGGGATATCCAGTATAATTATGGGTTAAAGCGAAGACTTTTTTCGTTTTTTGAATGACTTTCTTCAACTCCCTTGCCTCGGCCAAAGTGAAGGTGGCTGGCTTATCACAGATCACATTAATGCCCGCTTCCAGAAAGGTCTTGGCCACAGCAAAGTGGAGATGATTGCGGACCACAATCGAAACAAAATCAATTCTCTCTCCCAGAGGAAGCCCGGCTTCCTTTTCAGCCATCTCCTGATAAGAGGCATAAACCCGGCTAGGTTCGATAAAAAAATCTTTCCCCGAAAGCAGAGATTTTTTGGGATCCGAGGAAAAGGCACCGGCAACCAGTTCGATTTGACCATCCAAGGATGCTGCACGGCGGTGAACTCCGCCAATAAAAGCCCCACGGCCACCGCCAACCATGCCCATTCGTAATTTTCTTTTTTTCATGAGGATTAAATTTATTGGTTTTCCTTATCAAAGGCCGAATCGAAGGCCATCTCGTTAGGTTTAAAATCCAGCTTCTTGACAAACTCACAGGATTCTTCGGCTCCATGTAATCGATCCATCCGACTGTCCTCCCATTCAACAGAAAGAGGACCGGCATATCCGATATCATTGAGTGCAATGATAATTTCTTCAAAGTTTACATCTCCACGGCCAATCGAACGAAAATCCCAGAAACGACGGGGATCGGCAAATGTGGTGTGACCACCAAACACTCCGACCGTTCCGTCCCCATGCCCCCACCAAGCATCTTTCATATGTGCATGATAAATACGATCCGAGAAGGTTCGAATGAATTGAACATAATCGACTCCCTGATAACCGAGGTGAGAAGGATCGTAATTAAAGCCAAAACGCTTATGTCCTTTGACCGCCTCAATGGCTCGTTGAGCGCTGGCTATATCAAAGGCGATTTCAGTAGGATGAACTTCTAGTGCGAAATTTACATTCTGCTTTTCAAATTCATTGAGGATGGGCCCAAACCGTTTGGCAAAATCTGCAAACCCCTTATCCCAGTAAGCCTGATCGGTTGGAGGAAAAGCATATATCGAGTGCCAAATACTTGATCCGGTGAATCCATTGACAACCGCTGGGAAATCATCTTTCTTCCCCCTTCCTGGCTTTGCATTGATGAAGTTACGGCAAGCCTTGGCGGTTTTGGACAGTTTTCTGGCTGCCCGTTGACGAACTTTCTCTGGATTGCCATCACCCCACACATCAGCAGGCAGAATTGCTTTGTGCCTCTCGTCTATAAGATCACAGACTGCTTGACCCACCAAGTGACTGGATATCGCATAGGAAGTTAGTCCATGATCCAGCAGTATCTCCCAGCGTTCTTGGCAATACTTCTTGGAAACCGCGGCTTTATCGACATCAAAATGATCTCCCCAGCAAGCTAACTCAAGACCTTCATAACCCATTTGGGAGGCTTGGGCAGCTAAATCAGGAAGGGAAAGATCGGCCCACTGGCCAGTACATAATGTAACGGTTCTAGGCATAACAGAATTGGATTGGGGTTTACAAGGATACGGGTAGTTAATGTTTCATAAAATCATAAGTTTATGGGCAACTTTTTTTTTAGAAAAAGAACTAGTTACGGATGATAATTTTCTGGGCTGTTTTGGAACCAAGGGTAATTTGAGTTTTTTCCTGTATTTTTAAATCTAGGGAGTCGGCAATTCTGTCATGTCTGATGACTTCGACCTTTCGACCTGGAATCAATTTATTTTTTCGGGCAAATTGCAGGAACTCTTTACCTTGGTCCTTGATGGATTCGATGCGCACCAAGTCTCCGCTATCACAATCGAGCAGAGTCCGGTTTGAAGCCTTGGGTAAAGAACCCGCACGAGTAGGAATTGGGTCCCCATGAGGGTCATGAGTAGGGCGTCCTAGAAACTGATCCAGTTTTTCAACTACCTTTTCGGAAATGGCATGCTCCAATACTTCAGCCTCTTCATGAATTTCACCCCAGTCCAAATTTAAGGTTTCAACGAGGAAGGTCTCGAGCAGGCGATGTCGACGGAGGATATTCATACCTACTTTACGTCCGGATGGGGTTAACTTCACACCCTTGCGCGGACGGTAGGAAACGAGGTCCTTTTGCTCCATGCTCTTTACCATAGTGGTGGCCGTTCCTGGAGTTACGCTCAAGCAGTCTGCGATTTTCCCCATACTCACTTCGGACAAATCTGAATCCAATGATTCAACCAATATTTGCTTCAGATAATTTTCTACTGTTGAGCTCGGCATAATCAGGGAATAAGGGACGACCTTGATCTTGACCGTATTAATTTTCAAGCCTATTTATTGGAACTTTGATTAATCAAAGTGAAATATTTTAATTACCCCCAGAAAAATCTTTGCCACTTCTTGCTTTTTCTTGCAGCTTGGTTCTTACATCTACTTTCTACTGGTTGCGGCATACCGGAAGAAGTTCACTCCTCGGGTAAAGATGAGGCTTTACAGGTTTTGGCTACAACCACTCATCTTGCAGATCTCGCCAGACAAATTGGAGGCAATCAGATCGAGGTTCATGCCCTTATGAACCCAGGGGTAGACCCGCATTCATATCGGGCATCGGCACAAGATATTCGTCGGCTTCATCAAGCAGATTTGATCCTTTATCATGGTTTATCCTTGGAAGGCAAAATGGCTCAGGTCTTGGAGGGTGCGAGGCACAGAGGTAAAAATATTTTTTCTCCATGTGTTGGTTTACCGACTGAAAAACTAATTTTTGCAGACGGAAATAAGGCTTCTATTGATCCCCATCTTTGGTTTTCTCCCGACCTTTGGCTCGATTGTGCCCGTGCATTGACCTATCGACTATCTCAGGCTCTTCCGGAACAAGGAGATACATTTAGGAAAAATTTCCTATCCTTTAAGAGCTCTGTGAAAGAAATGGACCAATGGGGTCGATCCATCTTAAAGGCAGTTCCTCTAGAAAAACGAATTCTTATAACTAGTCATGACGCGTTTCAGTATTTCGGGAAACATTTTCAAGTTCAAGTGGTTGGATTACAGGGCATCAATACTATGTTGGAAGCGGGCCTAGCGGATCGGACAAATTTGGTCAATTTTATCAAGAGGCATAAATCCCCTGCCCTTTTTGTAGAAAGCAGTGTTAACCCGAAAGCTTTAAAGGAAATTGCTAAGGAGTCTGGAGCTGTGATAGGTGGAACCCTTTTTTCCGATGCATTAGGCATGGAAGAGCAAACCTCCGTCGGCCCAAATGGGCAGATCATATCCACTGCGACCTGGCAAGGGATGATGGCACACAACCTAAACACAATTTCAAAAGCACTTGGCCAAGACGGATGAATCGATCCATACCCTTTCCCCTCGAGGTTCATGATCTTACGGTCGCTTATCAAAAAAAACCGGTGCTTTACGGTATAGACCTTGAGGTGCAAGCAGGTTCTCTTGTAGGAATCATTGGGCCTAACGGTGCAGGAAAATCAACCCTGATTAAATCAATCATGGGAATGATAAAACCTGAGGATGGATTTATTAAAATTTTTGGAAAGTCGGGAAATAGAGCTATGAATCACATAGGTTATGTCCCCCAAAGGGAAAGTGTGGACTGGGATTTCCCGGTCACGGCAATGGATGTTGTATTAATGGGAAGGTTGGGTCATCTAGGGTGGTTCAAAAGAATTGGAAAACGCGATCGCTCCTTCGCGGCTCAATGTTTGGAACAAATGAACATGCTGCCCTATGCCGACAGACAAATTGGCAATCTCTCCGGCGGACAACAACAACGGGTATTTCTAGCCCGAGCCTTAGCACAGCAAAGTGATCTTTATTTGATGGATGAACCTTTTGAAGGTGTGGATGCGATTACCGAGAAAACCATCGTCGACTTACTCAAAAGTCTGCGTGATCAAGGCAAAACGCTCATCGTCGTGCATCACGATCTTTCCACCGCCAAAGATTACTTCGATCAACTGGTACTGCTAAACATGCGCTTAGTGGCCTTTGGTAAGACTGCAGATGTTTTCACCCACGACCTCCTGCAAAGAACCTACGGCGGTAAACTCACCCTGCTTTCCGAAATCGCCAGTCGGAAGGTCGAAAATCAAAGCTTATGATGTTTGGGAAGAAAATCACAGGACTGATTGTAGCCTTTGCTTTTTTTGGGGGGTGCGGCATGTTAACCGCCGCCCCTATCTCTTCTCAAGCCGATGGGAGTTGGCTGGAGCGATCGATTCAATTCCTAAGTATGCAAGATGCTTCATCGCGGGTGTTTTTATTGGGTACAATTTTAATTGGAGCCAATTGTGGTTTGATGGGAGGGTATGTGGTTAGTCGTCGGCTCTCGATGTTTGGTGACACCCTTTCTCATGCTGTACTCCCAGGCATTGCCGTAGGGTACATGTTTTCTCAAACAAGAAATGAGATTACTTTAATGACTGGAGCGACACTCTCTGGATTTATCGGTGTGGGCATAATCTCTCTGCTTAAACGCCATACCAAAATGAAAGAAGACAGTGCGATGGGCCTCGTGCTATCTGCATTTTATGCCTTGGGCATTTGTCTCATTACTCACCTGCAAAAATCATCGGGAGGAGGCATGGCTGGCTTGGAAAGCTACCTCTTTGGTTCGATT
This sequence comes from Opitutales bacterium, assembly GCA_038137385.1. Taxonomy (GTDB): domain Bacteria; phylum Verrucomicrobiota; class Verrucomicrobiia; order Opitutales; family Seribacteraceae; genus Chordibacter. The sequence continues at coordinate 5,968 of JAYQBP010000058.1, forward strand.
GTCTCCCTTTCTTCGGCAGATCTTCTACCCCTTCTGATATGCTTCGGCTCCATCTTATTCATATTTGTTTTATTCGGTAAAGAATTACTTGTATGCGGATTTGACCCTTCCTTTGCCCGATCAACCGGTTTACCTGTTGATCTGTTGCAATTTTTTATTTGGATCCTTTTGGCCTTTTGCATCGTTTGTTCCCTGCAAATTATCGGGGTAGTTCTCGTGTCCGCTCTTTTGATCATACCTGCGACAACCGCTGGCTTGCTCACCTATAAAATGAACCGACTACTTGTTTTATCAGGAGCTCTCGGTGCCTTTACTGGGATATTTGGCTGCTTAATATCCATCCTTAGCGATCGTTTGCCAGCGGGTCCGGTCATCGTGATTTGCTCAACTCTTCTTTTCATTGGAGTGCTTTTTTTGGGCCCAAACCGAGGCATTCTTCCTGCTTGGTTTCTTTCCAGAAAAAGAGGCCGTCGCATCTCGATGGAAAATACCTTAAAAGCTTGCTATCAAGTATTAGAAGAGGAGTTATTTGCTAATCCATCTTTCCCTCAATCTTCTCTGGCACGCAGGCGTCGAAAAAGTGATGCTGAGATCGAACAGGAAGTGGATACCCTCGTAAACCAAGGTTACGCGACACGCCTAATCCCGACCGAGAAAATCAACAATTTACTGCCTGCTGAAACCATGATTTCCCTTACACCAGACGGCTGGGAACTTGCATGTAAAATGATTAGGAACCATCGACTTTGGGAACTTTATCTTACCCAAGAAGCTTCATACCCGTCTGATCATGTTCACGATGACGCCGAAAAAATTGAACATGTAATTGGAGAAAAAACCGTACGCAGGCTGGAGCGTATCTTATCTAACCCCCAACTGGATCCTCATGGAAAACTAATCCCTAGCCAAAATGATATTGAACGAGGATGGATTTCTCGCCCTTTTGAATCTCACTAATATGGAAGCGTTCATACATCCTTGGACTACGATGTGGGCCACAGAGGAACAAGCTATTTGGAACCTGCAAATTATTTTTATGGGCATCATGGTTTGCCTAAGTTGCGGTGTAGTCGGATGCTTTGTGGTCATTCGACGAATGGCACTTTTGGGGGATGCAATCAGCCACGGCATTTTACCTGGTATTGTGATTGCTTATCTTCTTACTGGCAGCCTGTCGATCGGCCCGCTTTGGTTAGGTGCATGCTTAGCTGGCTTAGTGTGTGGTGCATGTATTGAATGGTTGAGAACTCATACCCCCCTCAAAGAAGATGCAGCGATGGGGCTTACTTTCACATCTTTTTTTGCCTTAGGCATCATTCTGCTGAGCATGGAAGTTGGCAATATACACCTCGATCCAGCCTGTGTTTTATATGGAGAAATCGGCCTGACTCCACTTGCTCCTGAGCTTATACTTTGGGGGGTTTCTCTAGGAAACTCTTCCTTATGGACGACGGGCCTCGTCTGCTTAATCACCTTAATTTCATCGGTACTCTTTTATCGTTTTCTTTTAGTAACCAGTTTCGATCAAAGTCTAGCCCAGTCTTTGGGCATGCCGGTAATGTGGATCCAATACGGACTTATGCTACTGCTTGCATTGGTCGTGGTCGCATCCTTTGAATCCGTGGGTGTTATCTTGGTCTTAGCTATGATGATCCTACCTGCGGTTTCCACGGCCTTTCTTTTTGATCGACTGCCAAGCATGTTGATTGGCTGCATACCCCTTTCTATATTTTACGCAGTCGGCGGGCTCCATTTTGCTTATTGGATGAATTTTCCTATTTCCGCATCGATGGCCCTAACCGGAGTTATGCTTTTTTGTCCCTGCTGTCTTTGGGGACCTAAAGGAGGAATCCTAAGATCAAGGATAAAAGACAAGGCAGATGTCGAAACTCTTTCAAGTTTTTACAAATAGAAATAAAAAAGCCCCCATAAGTTGGGGGCTTGAAAAGATGAATGGGACTCGTGACTTACTTCTTCGCAAGAGCAATTTTAGAAGCTTTCTTGCTTGAGCAGTTGCAACCATCGATTGCGACCTTATCCCCTTCGGCTAATTTGGTGGGGCAATCAAATCCATCGAGTTGGGTCTTGCTAGAGACTTGAACCTTTTTTTCCTTTTTTCCCTGTTTCACAGTCAGGGTCTTGGTATCTCCGTCAAAGCTGACAAATTTTCCTTTGATTGTTTTACTGGGACATCCTGCAAAAACAGATGCGGCAAAAAAGAAACTGGCAAGTATAGTGGCGATAATTTTCATTTTGAGAATATGGGTTAGGGTTAAGAGTACAAATTTACTATTACTACCAATCCACTATTTCAAAAGAGACAAGAAAGAAGTATGAAAAAGAGAAAACAATTTTTAATATGTATGCACTCCAGTCATTTGCCCAGATCCTAATCATTATTAGCTTTTTTCACGACTTTCGAAATAGCGTGGAAGCCCATCCCATTCCCGACCTTCCTGTATTTGGTTCATTTGATAAGAATGGCACGGCTAAGGTTACCGCCGAAGTGGACCCACGAGCCTTTTCCAAAGATCCTGAAGCGGTACCTTTTTTAACTTCAAATGCCCTAGAGGAATTCAATGTATCTGCCAGACAAAATTTATTGACCCAAAGTTTTGAACTAATCGAAAGCTCTCTTCAAATTCGGATGGGTCATCAAGAATGGCACCTGCCCGATTTTCAGTTCGAATTTACTGAAACTGAAAATAAAGATGAAAATAACGAAACCATAATTAAGATCCGTGCGTTCACATCAGTAGAAAGAGAAAATCATACCACTTATCAAATTCGGGCAAGGGAAACGGCTCCCCTTGATTTAATTTTTGCCAACGAAATTAACGGCGTGCCCCAACGCAGAGTCAATGTTCTGTTTCCTGGGGAAGAAAGTTTTGTCCTGCCCCTTCCTCCGATCGAGAACAACGCAACTCGGAACCTAGCCGATGAGCCAAGTAGGGAAATCGCCTCGAGCAATCCGGCCGGCCACGCTTATGTTGCTGATACCTGGAGCACCGTTGCTTCCTTCTGCAGGCAGGGCTTCATTCATGTTCTCCCCATGGGGCTCGATCACATTCTTTTCGTGCTAGGATTGTTTCTCCTGTCAAGAAAGTTGAAGCCTCTTCTCTATCAGGTGACCTGCTTCACGGTGGCCCACACCATTACGCTGGGCATGGCCACCCTTGGCTGGATATCGGTGCCCGAACAGGTGGTCGAACCGATCATCGCCGCAAGCATTGCTTTCGTGGCTCTGGAAAATATTTTCTTTCCTGCCTACCATCCGCGTCGCCTCGTAGTGGTCTTTTTCTTTGGCTTAATTCATGGTCTGGGATTTGCCGGGGCCCTCTCCGATCTTAATCTCGATCCCTCGGTGCTACTACTTTCCCTCGTTGGATTTAATCTGGGAGTGGAAGGGGGGCAGCTCGCAGTCATTCTTCTCTCCCTCGTCGGCACCTATCGATTTAAGGACGAGAAGTTGTATCGTAAAGGCATCGTCATTCCCGGTTCCGTCCTCATTGCCGCGTTTGGAATTTTCTGGACCCTTGAACGGATTATGAATGGTTAATGTTGGGGATTCCTCTCCCAAAAAAAACATCTTTTTTTAATTTTTCTCCGTGCAAATTATTTTTGCCCGAGCTAGGGATAACTTATTCTTATAGTTTACTTATGAAATACTTATCTATTGCCCAAAGCATTTCGATTCTTCTCTTCCCTCTTTTTTTGCGTGCTGAGGGACTACAGCTCTCAAAGGAGGCGTTGGCCAAGGAAGTGGGTGAGATCGACAGGATTCTCCAATCCACCCATGAGCAGAAAAAAGTTTCTTCCCCGCCTAAGCTCTCCAGCACCCTGCTGCTGCGGCGTATTTATCTGAGTGCGGCCGGACGAATTCCTAGCTACTCCGAATTAGAAGAACTTGCCCCGTTTGACCATCCCGATATCAAACAAAAACTAATCGACCGGCTTTTGCAATCGCGGGCCTACAATAGCCAGATGTTTAACTGGTGGGCCGACCACCTACGAGCCAAGACCTTTATTATGGGCCAGGCAAATCAGATAGGTGCTGGTTTTCTCTATGTAGATTGGTTGAAGACTCAGGTCACTAAGAATACGCCCTACGATGAAATGGCCCGGTTAGTAGTTGGCTCAGAGGGATACCCCTGGGAGAATGGTGCGGTAGGATATTACCTAAGGGACGACGGGATGCCCTTGGAAAATATGTCCAACACTGCAGAGCTTTTCCTCGGCACCCAATTAGTATGTGCTCAGTGCCACAACCATCCCTTCGATAAATGGACCCAAATGGAATACTATCAAATGGCCGCCCATACCTATGGCATGGTTACCCGTATGCAGGGAAAAACGGTTGAAGGGATCAAAAAACTAGCCAAGGACTTTAAAAAGAGCGAGGAAGGCATGCAGATGATGTCGATGACCTCCAAGCCGGACCAACTCGAGAAACAGGCACGGGCTTTTCGTCAGGCAGTACAGGATATGTTGCTGCCCCTTCAATTCGGAGCCAAGCATAAGGATCGACCCTTAAAGCTACCGCATGATTACAAATATGAGGATGGAAAACCTCATCAATTGATTCAAGCGGGGGTAATTTTTGAAAATAAAGGGGAATTCAATTCTACCAGATCGAACAACTTGGTTAATCAATATGCCCAGTGGATGACCTCTCCTGATAACCCCCGTTTTACAAAAGTTGTGGTCAATCGAATCTGGAAAAAAATATTTGGACGGGGACTGGTTGAACCTCTGAATGATT
>JAYQBP010000059.1:0-10726 GCA_038137385.1 Opitutales bacterium
CCTGAAGGAAGTTTTGCCCGCAGCCAACTAGGTTTGCCTGACTTAGCGGGAGAATTTTCCATGTTGAAAATCAAGTTTTGGATTTTTACCGACGGTTTGGATGAATTTTTGAGAACTTGTATCCTTCTCTAAAATTGAAAACCCATGCTTTTCTAAGTGATCAGGTGAAAGAGTATTTTTCTCCCTTTTTTCAGAATGATTAAGCGTAAGGCTAGGGCTGTGCAGTACTCTTTCGATAGGTTCGCCAGTTAGTGGGTGATTTTTGAGTGGGGGTTCTTTACTGGACTGTTCTACCTCAATATATTCAGGTATCTTGCTGTTATTTTTTATGAGATATTTAAAAACCGGCATAACGAAAAGATGAATTATGCGGATTTCTTTTTCTTTGGGGGGAATTCAAACCCAATCGAACCATTATCCTTGAGTAGTAAATTGGCATCAAATCTTCTCTTTGTTCTTCTGGAAATGAATCCTTTAATTAGACCGGTTTTCTTTTCAGAAACCAATTTCTTGAATTCTTCAAGGGGTATCTCTTTGTCGAGCAGTTTTCGAGTGATTCGAAAAGTGCAAGTCCCCTCATCGCTAACTCGCCTGTTTTTAGAACAGAGAAAAGATAAATCGGTTTGGTGAACAGGAGCCTGGCAAACTGGACAACTAGAAACAACTGGAGACGATTTAATCATATCTTTCTCGACCGATTCCTCTTGATCATCTTTGGAATTATCGAAAAGAAAGCTGATTTTATATTCATCATCCATTTTGAGCATAGCAGAAAACCGTTTTCCCGTTTTGGAGATGAAATCATCGAGTGGACCAACGAGTCTCTTTTCTAAGAGAATTCCAACTTCATCAACAGTAAGGCGTCGACCGGCAATGTTTTTGGATATTTTAAATTCACCCGATTCGTTTTGATAATTATTGAGGCCTTCGAAGAGCGGTTTTTTGTCTAAGGGTGAGAGCAAGTTCGTGTTCTTGAGGGATGCAGTGGTCTCATCGAAACCGGTAGTTTTTGCGACAAAGTCACGGGTTAAGTGCGAAATCTCGTCCATAAAGGTATCTCGAGACATTTTACCTTCCTCAATCATGCGTAGTTTTTGTTCCCATTCACCTGTCATTGCTGGACTCGTTAAAACTTCGACGCCTGCGGCGTGTAGAAATTGAAATAAATCCTCGGCCTTGAGTGAGGGGAAAAGTTCAGTACCTTCCCTGCGGATGTATTTTTCTTTGATTAAGTGCTCAATAGTCGAGGCTCGGGTTGCAGGTGTTCCCAAACCTTTTTCTTTGAGTGCTTCAGCCAGGTCTTCATCGTCAACAAGTTTACCCGCTCCCTCCATCGCCGAAAGTAGGGTGGCTTCAGTGTATCGAGGGAGGGGCTTGGTTTCGTCCTTGATGAGATCTGTATCTAGAAATTTAGATTCTTGGTCGTTGCCAAGAGCAACCAGGGAATCTTCCCCTCCATGGTCTTTTCCATAAAAGGATAACCACGATGCCTTGACCAAGACTTTACCTTCAGTTTTGAAAGAGTGTCCAGAAGCATCGGTGATTCGAGTGGTAATATCCCATTCTGCAGGGGGGTAAAAAACAGCAATAAACCGCTTAAGAATCAAATTGTAAATTTTCCATTCATTGGCATCCAGCTTGGCCGGACTTGTAGTAGTTGGAATGATCGCAAAGTGGTCGCTTATTTGTTTATTGTTAAAAACTCGCTTATCGTTTGGATTTACCCAGTTTTCTCGGAGTACGGTTTCTGCAAAAGCTTGTTGTTCTCCACTAACACGTTTCAAGAGGTCATGACAGGTAGCGACATAGTCTTCGGGTAATGCTTTAGAGTCGGTTCTAGGGTAGGTGATTACTTTATGCTTTTCATAAAGGGCTTGTGCGAGTTGAAGAGTTCGACTTGCCGGAAGATGATGGAGGCGATTGGCTTCGCGTTGCAGCGTAGTAAGATCATACAGTCGGGGAGAACTCTGCTTGGATCGTTTTTGGGATTCAGAGACTGGACAAAGGGTAGATTGTTTAATTTGCTCAAAAATCGACTGGGCGGTATTTTCATCCCAGATTCTATCTATTCGGTCACGATCATTAGCTTCCTCCGTTTGAAACTGAGTTCTTTGATAAATCCCTTGGTATATCCCATTCGAAATTTCGAAATTTGCCCGCATCGAAAAGTAGGACTAGGGCTCGAAATATTGGATTTCGTGCTCTCTTTCAATCACAAGAGATAGGGTCGGGGTCTGAACCCGCCCAACTGTAGAAACTTGACGACTACTGGCTTTATTCCTCTTGATTGTAACCGCACGAGTTCCGTTAATTCCGATAAGCCAATCCGACTCTGAACGACATCTTGCTGCATCGAGCAAGGGTTGCATATGACTTGAATCACGCAGATTGTTAAAAGCTTCACGAATTGATTTTTCGGTCATGGAAAGAAGCCAAAGTCTTTTAACAGCTAGTTTAGAACCAGACAGTTCATGAATGTAATTAAAGATCAACTCTCCTTCACGACCGGCATCGCATGCGTTGATTACAAAATCTACATCTTTCCTTTTGAGCTGCTTTTTTAAGCTTTGAAATTTCTTTTTGGCCGTTGTAACTGGCTTTAACTCAAACTTGGGTGGAATAATCGGAAGGTTGGCAATTTTCCAAGCTTTTAGTTTTTTATCAAAATCATCCGGCATGTACAACTCGACTAGATGCCCAATCGCACTGTCGATGATCCACTCATCGTTTTCAAAAAAATCATCCTTTTTTGGAATTTTGCCCAATGCTTTGGCAAGATCTCGTGCAACACTTGGTTTTTCAGCAATAATAAGTTTTTTCATCAACCTTTTTGGAGAGGGCTCAATAGTAAATATTTAAGATCGAGGTTTCGTTTTAACGAGGCAGGAAACGAGGAAGGATTTCATCCATCGATCCAAGGAGATGAGCCATTGAGTCTTCGGATTCATTCCCCATATTCGATATACGAAAAGTTTTACCTTTAATTTTTCCGTAGCCACCATCGATCGCCAGTTTCTTTTCAATTTTGAGAGCTTTCACAAAACCAGCAACATCGATCTCTAAGTTGTTACGAACACAGGAAAGTGATTTGGAGGAGAACTTCTTTTCAGGGAGCAAAATAAATCCTTTATCATGCAACCAATTATGAACCATCTTATTAAGGTGTTCATGACGGGCATGACGGGCATCCACACCTTCGGCAAATATCTTGTCTAGGGTGAATTTTAAACCATGAATTTGGGGAATGGCAGGGGTGCTTGGAGTCATCCCTTTCTCATGGTTTTTTAAGAACTCAATAAAATCAAAATAATAACCTCGATCATCAATCTTTTCCGCACGAGCAAAGGCTCTTTGAGAAACAGAAAACAAAGCAAGACCCGGGGGCAATGCAAGTGCCTTTTGTGAACCAGTAAGAATAACATCAATTCCCCAAAGATCTTTGTAAATGGGGACTACGGAGAACGAGCTCACGGTATCGATGACAGAAATTACATCAGGATATTTAGCCAAAACTTCCATGATTTCCTCGAGGGGATTCATCATACCACAAGAGGTTTCGTTGTGCACAAGAGTGACTACATCGTATTCACCAGTGGATAGTTTTTCCTCAAGAATTTGAGGGTCGATGTGGCTTCCCCATTCAACCTGCAAACCATCGGCTGGTTTACCACATCTCCTGGCAACATCCAGCCATTTATCAGAGAAAGCTCCGCACATACAGCAAAGAGTTTTTTTAGCACATAAATTTCGGATAGCACCTTCCATGACTCCCCAAGCACTCGATGTCGATAAGAAGACTGGGTCCTTGGTTTGAAAAAGTTCCTGTAATTGAGGCTGACAAGATTGATAGAGTTCAACGAAATCAGGGCTTCTGTGACCCATTACACGAGCGGACATGGCTTGATAGGCTTCTGGAGAAACATCAACTGGGCCAGGGATATATAGTTTGTAATCAATCATGAGAGGAGGGAGCGGGTGAGGGGATGATTTCATGAGACAAGTTATTATCTCCTACCAAAACAAGCTTGGGATCCCAAACCGCCGCTTCATCTGGGTTAAGGGAAATGAAAGTAATAATGACAAGCAAATCTCCCAATTTGCCCTTGTGTGCAGCCGCTCCATTTAAACAAATCTCGCCAGATCCACGAGGAGCCGGGATACAATAAGTTTCGAATCTTTCCCCGCTGGTTATGTTTCCAACAAGGATTTTCTCGTGATGTAAAAAGCCAGCCGCATCCAAAAGATCCTGATCAATGGAAAGGCTTCCCGAATAATCCTGATGAACACCAGTCACTTTCGCTCGGTGCAGCTTGGATTTTAAGAGAGTAATCTGCATGATAATCAACTAGCTAAAAGAGTCATATGAAATACTTTCATTGCAAAAAGTCAATGGATCATAGGGTAGCCTAAGGGAATCGGGTTGAAAGAGTAATGAATTTTAGTAATTTTCACACAATATGTCGCAACTAAGCGGAATAATTTGGGCAAAACAAAGATGGAGTGATTTCGAAAGCTTCGTTGAAGGAGTTTTGTATGATCGTGACTTATCCATATCAGCCAGAATGTTCGGTCTTTTTCTGATTCCATTTTCTTACATTTTTAGCGGTGTGGTATGGCTTCGTTTAGCTCTTTATAAAAGAGGTTGGTTCTTTCGTTCCACTCGTCTAGATGCCATGGTTATAGTTGTGGGTAACTTAACCATGGGTGGAACCGGCAAAACTCCAGTTGTTGAAAGATTAGCACGAGAACTTTTATCCAAAGGTAGAAAAGTTGCGGTGCTTAGTAGGGGATATAAAAGCCAAGAAGCAAGCAACCCTAACATCCAATCATCTACTAAGGTCGTCAGTGATGGCAACCGAGTATTGTTGGATTCAGTTAAAGCTGGGGATGAACCGTTTATGCTTGCCCACAATTTACCTGGAGTGGTTGTTTTAACCGATAAAGACAGGGTCAGAGCAGGTAAGTTTGCCATCCGAAACTTTGGAGTTGATTGTTTGATTCTGGATGATGGTTTTCAGTATCTACCGATGCAGGCTGATATGAATCTACTTTTAGTCGATCAACTTAATCCATTTGGTAATCACAATCTCATCCCACGGGGCATTTTACGGGAACCGGTCCGTCATCTATCTCGTGCTTCGTATGTGTTAATTACTAAATCGGAAATTGAGCCCCAGTTAGAATTGCTTGAAACAATTCGAAAACACAATAAGGACGCAGAAATTATACGCTGTGCTCACAAACCAAAAATATTCCGAGAAGTGAATGGAGAAGGGGAGGAAAACTTAAATTTTCTCTTCGACTTCCATGTCGGTGTTTTTTGTGGAATCGCATCTCCTCGGGGATTTGAGAAGTTAATCCATCGAATGTCGGGTGAACTAAGGTTTAAAAGAAGATTTTTAGATCATCATCGTTACAATAAACATGAACTGGAAGTTCTTTTTCTTCAGGCAAAAAATGCAGGAGTTGAAATTATGATTACAACTGAAAAAGATGCCGTTCGTATTCCTTCGGATTTTAAGCCAATTTTGCCCCTTTATTATCTACGCATGGAAATTGAAATTGTTGAAGGATACGAAGATTTTGAAGATGCGGTCTGCAAGATTTGTGAGTTAAATCGTACGAATCACAAATGAATTTGTAGGATAAGATTTAAGATTTGTATGAGTGTACCGTGTCGACTAGTGCATGCATACACTCAATTTTTGCGTTCGGTTTTATACCATGTCCAAGATTCATTATGTGTGCAGGATCATCCCTCATCGAATCCAAAAGTTTTTGGGTGCTTTGAATCACTAAGTCAGCACTTGTTTCCATTATTTCTGGATTGAGGTTACCCTGAAGCACAAGAGGCGTGGGCAAAAGTTTTCTCACTCTAGAAATCTCATTACGGTGATGTATCCCTAAGGCTCTTGCTCCGGTGCGATGAATTTCACATAATTCTTCTTTATTTGCATTGGCGTAAACAATAATTGGTAATTCCTCGGCAATGTTTTCAATAATTTGTCTGATCCAATTAAGAGAAAAATCCCAAATCTTAGTTGGCGGGCAAAGATTATACCAGCTATCAAAAATCTGCAAAGCATCCACGCCACAACTTGCTTGCATTTTTAAATATTCAACCAGTGCCAAGGAAATCTTTTCCAGTAACATCTGGAAAGAGGAGGGACTTCTCTGTGCCCACGCCAAAGCTTTCGGGAAGCCATCAGCCGAACCACCTTCGATCATATAGCAAGCAAGGGTCCAGGGCGACCCACAAAAACCCAGCAAAGCATATTGATTTCCCAATTCATTTCTTAACAAATTTAATGTTTCCGATACATAAGATAACTTGTGTTGAATGTCCTCTACTGATAGCAGATCAATTTCTTTTTCAGAAGTCAGCTTGGTAGTCATTTCAATGCCTCCTCCATTCCTAAAGTCATAGCCTTGTCCCATTGCCTCTGGAATAACCAGGATATCACTAAAGACGATAGCCGCATCCAACTTGAATCTGCGAAGTGGTTGTAAGGTTACCTCAGTGGCAAGTTCAGGGCTTTTCACCATTTCGATAAAAGAATGCTTTTGCTTTAATGCTCGGTATTCTGGTAAGTATCGTCCTGCCTGTCGCATGACCCAAAGCGGAGGGCGCCCCGAGTGGTTTTCTCCGGCAAGAGTTTTACTAAATAAAGCTCGTCCATTCATAACTTTTCACCGAGCCAATCCCTCGGGCGTAAGTAAGAAAGGTAGAGTTCTTCCTCCGGTGAGTTCTTTTCTGGTTCCCAACCATATTGCCAAGAAACCTCTGGAGGCATCGACATAAGAATGGATTCTGTCCTCCCATTAGATTGAAGTCCAAAAAGGGTGCCTCGGTCGTATACTAAATTAAATTCAGCATATCTGCCCCGACGGTATTTTTGAAAATTTCTTTGTTTCTGCCCAAAAGGAGTTGTTTTTCTTTTCTCAAAAATCTCAAAGTATTGATTGGAAAAACATTCGCCAACCGCTAACACAAACTCCAGAGTTTCAGAAAAGTCTCCTAATTTTAGGTCATCAAAAAAAATGCCCCCAACACCGCGGGTTTCTTTACGATGGGGGAGGTGGAAATATTGGTCGCACCATTTTTTGAATTTAGGATAAAGTTCTTTGCCGTATGGATCACAAACCGCTTTAGCCCCTTTATGCCAAGAAATAACATCCTCAGCGAAAGGATAGTAAGGGGTCAGGTCAAACCCTCCACCAAACCACCATTCATAGGGTTCGTTTTCTGAACCCGTCTCAAAATAACGGATATTTGCATGACTGGTTGGAATGTAAGGGTTGTACGGGTGAAAAACGATAGAAACACCCATTGCCCGAAAAGGTAAGCCCCTCAAGTCGGGTCTGTTTTGAGTTGCAGAATGGGGAAGTTCGCTTCCATGAACATCCGAGAAATTGACCCCACCTTTTTCTAGGGCATCCCCCTGGTTAAATGCTCGTGTAATTCCCCCCCCACCTTCTTCCCGATCCCATGATTCTTCAATTTGTTTGCACACGGGATCCACCTCAAGCAACTTGGCACATACCGTTTTTTGTAAATCCAAGAATGCATTACGGGCATTCTCAGCATCCGAAATTTTGGGCATCTGCAGCTATTTTTCTGGGTAAAGAAACTTGAAGGAATGAATTAAAACAAAGCCAAATTAGTCTTCTTCTTCTTCAATCTCACGATTGAAAGAATCCTTAGCTTCATCCAAATTTTCACAAACCGCCCAATTTTCACAACCATCAAGGTTATTCCACATATCTGCATCTTCTCCAGTGGCAATAATAGCACCACGCATGGGGAGTTTCATATCTTCAATCTTTTCTGAAAATTCACCCACTACCTCAATCGCTTCTTCCTCTACTTCTTCGAGAGATGATACATCGATGATAAGCTTGAGAATGCCCTCGTTGATGGTGTTCCGAATTCGTTGATCCATGTTCTCCTTGATGTCATTAATAACGAATGGAGATAATTCACTTGGTAGTTCAAAAAGTAAGTAATCATCGACAAATTTGAAATAGCGAGCAGAAGAGTCGAGGTTCATAACCTTGTACATCACTGCATCCGTTTTATTTGGATCAAAAGGTTTCGTTATACAGTCAGCAAATCCAGCGTCTAAAGCTTTCTTTTGGGCAGCTTCATCCCCCATGACAATCATTCCTATAACAGGAGTATTTAAAACTCGATGATTGGTTTTCAGTTTTCTTCTCAAATCAATCGCAGAGTCAGACGGCAAGGCCATGCTGATTAGAATAGCGGCAAAGGAATTACTTTCACATGCTTTCAATGCAGATTCCTCTGAGTCAGCTCCCACCACGGACCATTCGCTTTTTGCAAACATGTCTGTTAACTGAGAAATAATATTGGGTTTGTCGTCTACAACGAGCACCAGGGTCGATGATGATTGGTCTGCAGGATCGCTTTCCGAATCGGATCTTTTGAAAATTTGATTTTCAGAGTCTCCTTTCGTAGCGATTTTATTCATCCGGTATAAGCGTCTGCCTAAAGTGCGAATGAGTTTGAGTGCAACTTTGGGATTTTTAGAAACAATATCGGCTATACTTTCCTCAACATGACGCACCGAAGCCTCCGTCTTGGCTCTTATAGTGGCATCCCGTTTCATACATAAGATTTCACTGAGTTCCCATAAGATAGCCCCTTTCATATCAATCTCGCTGATGATTCGGTTTTCTCGGATCACTTCCAAGGTTCCCTGTTCAAGGATACAAAAACCTTTGCCTAATTCACCTTCTGGTAATACGATTTCGCCTTCCTTATATTCTTGCAGTTTGATCATTGTAAATCCTCATCTTTGGCAAAAATTTAGGCTGAATCAAATCAATTATATAACGATAGATTTTATCTAAATGAATGTTTGTTCCTTTAAAGCGATTCGACAGAACATGAATATTGCATAATTTAGACCGTGTGACAGAAAATTTAAACACATTTGACCTATTGGTACTAGGCGGCGGAAGTGCGGGTTATGCGGCAGCTAGAACGGCTAAGGAATTGGGTAAAAAAGTTGCGGTTGTGGATGGAGGGAGTGAGTTGAGTGGGCTCTGCATTTTGCGTGGGTGCATGCCTTCCAAAACCCTAATCTATTCCGCTGAGGTACTTCACCTTGCCCAGAAGGGATCCCTTTTTGGTTTTCATGGGGAGAAACCAGTTGCCAACCTCGCAGCCATGCAAAAAAGAAAACGAGAAGTTATTAAAGAATTTTCCGATTACCGCAAAGAGCAGTTGGAAGACGGCAGGTTCTTCTTGTTTCGCGAACATTGATCTTTTGTTGATTCGCATACCATTTCCCTGAGCGACGGCCGTTTGCTTCGGGCGGAAAAATTTCTTATCTCCACGGGTTCCGTAGTTCAAAGACCGAATCTCCCCGGCCTTCTCGATTGTCCTTACAAAACAAGCGACGATGTTCTTGACCTCGATTACCTGCCCGAGGAATGCATTGTATTGGGAGGAGGCGTGGTGGCCTGTGAATTGGCTCAATTCCTTTCCAGAGTAGGTTGTGAAGTAACGCAACTGCAGCGAAGTGAGCACATCCTTAAAGGGTTTTCTTCAGAGGCTTCTACAGTAGTTGAGCAGGCCTTTCGCTCCGAGGGGATTGATTTAAAAACCGGTATTACGCTTCAATCCTTTGAGCATTTGACCGACGATCAAATACGGGTAGATTTCGAGCAAAACGGGAAACCTCACTCCTTGACCACTCGCTTTCTTTTTAATGCTCTTGGTCGTAAGCCTGCTACTGCTGAGTTGGGACTTGAAACAACAGAACTGGAGTGTTTGGCAAGCGGACATATCGGAACTAACCCATATCAACAAACCAATCTTCCCCACATCTATGCCGCTGGCGATTGTGCTGGGCCCCATGAAATCGTGCATGTGGCCATCAGGCAGGGAGAGACGGCCGCCAAGCATGCTTTTGGTTTATCTGTAGTTCCTTTAGAGTACGATCATTTACTCACGGTTGTATTTACCGACCCGCAAGTTGCCCGGGTAGGGTTAAGTGTAGAACAGATGATGCAGCATGGCATTGATCCTGTTTCTGCATCTTATCCCTTTGATGATCATGGAAAATCGATTCTTATGGAAGCCAAGTGGGGCTATGTTGCGGTTCATGCTGACAGGTCTTCCGGTCGAATTTTAGGGGCAGAGTGTGTTTCCAAGGATGCCGGAGAGTTGATCCATTCTCTCTCGGTTGCAGTGGCTTTGGGGGCAACTCCATCTGACTTACTAAAGGCAGACTGGTACCATCCAACCTTGTCGGAAATTTGGACCTATCCCTTAGATGACTTGGCCGAAGAATTGGCCACAAATTGCACTTGAATACAGCTAGTTATCACTAGCCATAGTTAAGTAATTGGGTTCAAAATTGAATCAGTTGGAATGGGGGTGTTCCTCAAGGAGTTCAGCAGGGGTGTAAAACCCTTGCTTACCTTTGATTTCGGTGCGCAGTTTGTTTACTTGCCAGGGGAGAATGGGCTCTGCCTTGTTCCCAAATGAATTTCGAATAAAAGTAAGAACGGCGGCGGTATCATAGTCGTCGAGCAGGGACTCAAAAGGAGTCATGGGAACTAATCCGGGGTATTGTTTTCCTTTTACTTCGATGGGCCCCATCAATCCCTTCAGAGTTAGTTTAATCAAGCGCTCATGATCGCCATTGACCCACTGGGTCTCAGCAAGAGGAGGGAAGCCAGCATCGGGTAGACC
>JAYQBP010000060.1:0-1092 GCA_038137385.1 Opitutales bacterium
CAATTGGTAAAGCAGGTAGGAACCGCTGGAAAGGACGGAGACCAAGAGTTCGTGGCGTTGCGATGAACCCTGTAGATCACCCAATGGGAGGTGGTGAGGGCAGAACATCTGGTGGTGGCCACCCTTCCTCTCCTTGGGGTCAGCTCTCCAAGGGCTTTCCAACTCGAAAAAAATCAAAGCCATCCAACTCCATGATCATTACCCGTCGTAATGGAAGAAGGGTAAAGTAATTTTGCTATGACTAGATCAATAAAAAAAGGTTTCTTTGTTGACCCGCACTTAATGAAGAAAGTTCAAACTGCCCAAGATAAGGGTGACAGAAAGCCGATCAAAACTTGGTCCCGAAGATCTACAATCACGCCAGATTTTGTTGGCTTAAATTTCACCGTCCATAATGGTAAGAATTTTCTCCCCGTTTATGTTACCGAAAATATGGTCGGTCATAAACTCGGAGAGTTTTCTGCAACTAGAGCCTTTAAATCTCACAACCCTCACACGCAGAAATAACATGGAAATTAAATCTTATTCTAAGTACATGCGTATTTCCCCAAAGAAAGCTCGTGAGGTAGCCCGTATCCTGCCGGGTCGTAAAGCTACGGAAGGTATTTCTTTATTGAAGTATATTCCTCGCAAGGCTGCTCGTATGCTGGATAAAACCTTGAGGTCTGCCATGGCAAATGCTGAAAATAATGCTAATCTTAATGCAGATGATTTGGTTATTCTTGAGGCTATCGTAGAAGAAGGACCAGCTCTTAAGCGCTTCCGTCCATGTGCTCGAGGCTCTGCTCATCCATACAAGAAAAGAATGAGCCACCTTCGTATTACTTTAACAGACGAAAAAAATTAAATTATGGGTCAAAAAGTAAATCCAATTGGTTTTCGCCTTAGTGTTCGTAGAAACTGGAGTGCTCGTTGGTACGCCAACAAGTTCGATTACTCCAAATTTATGAAAGAAGATAATCTTATTCGAGGTTTTCTGGAAAAGAAACTTCGATATGCGTCTGTTCCTCGTGTCGTCATAGAAAGGGCTTCCACTCGTACTCGAGTGACTATCTGGACAGCAAGACCCGGTATTGTTATAGGTAGAAAAGG
>JAYQBP010000060.1:1102-10596 GCA_038137385.1 Opitutales bacterium
CGCTTAGGGATTCTCTTAACCGTACTGTCGGGAAAGATGTACGACTTGAAATACAAGAGATTAAAAAGCCTGATTTGGTGGCATCTCTTGTGGCTGAAAGCGTAGCCTTGCAACTTGAACGGAGAATTGCCTTTCGTCGTGCTATGAAAAAAGCCGTTCAAACCACCATGTCCATGGGTGCTGAAGGGATTCGTATACAATGTGCTGGTAGATTGGCTGGTGCCGACATTGCCCGGACGGAACAATTGCGAGAAGGAAGAGTTCCGCTTCATACCCTTCGTGAAAATATAGATTATGGTTTAGTGGAAGCGAATACGGTCTATGGAATTATCGGAATCAAGTGTTGGATCTGCTTAAAGGAAGAAGATAAATTGTTCTAAACCCTTCTTGTTATGCCAAAGTTACTACCATCTCGTACAAAGTTTAGAAAAGTCCACAAAGGACGCATTCGTGGTGCCGCATCCAGGGGTAATACGGTGGCGTTTGGTGAATTCGGCATCCAGACACTTTCACGTGGCCGTATGACCTCCAACCAAATCGAAGCCGCACGGGTTGCAATTAACCGACACCTTAAGCGTAAAGGTAAGGTTTGGATTCGTGTATTCCCTCACAAGCCTGTAACCAAAAAACCTGCGGAAACTAGACAGGGTAAAGGTAAAGGGCCAGTTGACCATTGGGTTGCTGTTATAAAACCAGGGCATGTTTTATTTGAAATTGCCGGATGCTCTCTCACCTTAGCAAGGGAAGCCCTTGGTCTTGCCGATGCTAAGCTGCCCTTCCGTTGTCGCCTCGTTTCACGTGAACGAAATTTCTAGTTTATTTTATGAAAATGTCAGAGATAATCGATCTTTCTACTGCAGAAATTGAAAAAAAAATCCGAGAGCTTGGGGATGAACTTTTGCAACTTCAGGTACGTAAACAAACCGGACAAGTAGAGAAACCTCATTTGATAAAGCAATTAAGGAGGGATCGTGCCCGCCTCTTCACTCAACTTCGTTATACTCAGGCTCAATCTTCCTAATCCTTCTTTACATGAACAAAGAATCTTCAAGAAATGATCGTAAACAGCTAATTGGTGTTGTTCGCTCCAAGACGGGTGAAAAGTCCATCAAAGTGGTTTATGAATACAAGATCCCCCACCCTCTTTACAAAAAAGAGATAAGAAGAAAAACCACCGTTCATGCTCATGACGAAGAGAACACTTCCAATGTAGGTGATAAGGTTCGAATCGTATCCACTCGCCCACTTAGCAAAATGAAACGTTGGCGTGTTGTGGAACTAGTCGAAAAAGCTCCCACAGTTTAATCCATCATGATTCAATTACTCAGTAGATTAGAGGTCGCCGATAATACTGGTGCCAAACAAGTTCGAATGATTCGTCGTATTGGACAGCTCAAGAAGACTGCATCTGTTGGCGATATTATAGTTTGTCATGTCAAGGAAAGTTCTGTCGATGCTTCAGTAAAGAAGGGAAGCGTTGTTCGTGCTGTTGTTGTGCGCACTAAGTCACCCATGAGAAGAAGAGACGGCAGTTATTTGCGTTTTGACGAAAACGCCTGTGTTATTGTCAATAATGATGGATCACCAAAAGGTACGCGTATATTTGGGCCCGTAGCTCGCGAACTGCGACAGAAATTTATGAAGATCATTTCTCTAGCTCCTGAAGTATTATAATCATGGCTACTAAACTAAAAAAAGGTGACGAGGTGACTGTAATTGCAGGAGATCACAAGGGCAGTAAAGGCAAAATACTTGAGGTTATTCGAGGAAAAGATCGTGTTCTTGTTGAAGGTGTAAATCTTGTTAAGAAACACGAGCGTAAAACACAAGACAACCCCCAAGGGTCTATTACTGAAAGAGAAGCCTCTATTCATGTATCGAATGTTTCGAAGAGTGCTTAATTTTTGAGGAAACATACATATGTCAGAGCTAAAAAAAATTTATTTAGATAACGTAGTTCCAGCCTTAATGGAGAAACTGGGTTACAAAAACATCCATCAAGTACCTAAAATCGAGAAGATTGTTTTAAATTCATCATTCGGAGCAGAGATGGATAAGTCAGGTATTGCGGACCTTCGTAATGATATCGCCAGTCTTTCAGGCCAAGCTCCTGTGATCGTTAAGGCTAAGATAAGTGTATCTAACTTTAAGCTTAGGCAAGGTATGCCAGTTGGGGTCAAGGTGACTCTTCGAGGGAACCAAATGTGGGAATTCCTTTATCGTTTAATTGCCATATCTTTACCAAATATACGTGATTTCAGAGGGGTGAGAACCAAATTAGATGGACGCGGAAATTATTCCTTAGGAATAACAGACCATAGTATTTTCCCCGAGATCAATGTAGAGCGACAAAGAGTCAATGTGGGTCTGGATATCTGCATCACGACTTCTGCATCCAATGATGAAGAAGGAAAAGAACTCCTTCAATTACTTGGAATGCCGTTTCGCAAACAATCTTCGCAACCGACCGAACAGGCTGCCTAACTTTAGATATTACAATTCCATGGCTAAGAAATCAGCAATCCAAAGAAATTTAAAAAGAGAACGTATGGTGGCTCGTTTTGCTAGTAAGCGTGAGTCCCTCAAAAAGATTCTCTCCGACCCCAACACCAGTGAAGAAGAGTTTTACTCCGCCCAAGCTAAATTAACCAAACTTCCCAAGAACTCGTCCCCCGTACGACTGGTCAAAAGATGTTCCCTAACTGGTCGTCCGAGAGCTGTTCTAAGAAAATTTGGTTTATCTCGGATAACATTTCGTGAACTCGCACTCCAAGGCAAAGTCCCTGGGGTAATCAAAGCCTCTTGGTAACCCCTACTCCCTTTTAAAATGTCTATACACGATACTATAGGTGATTTCATAACTGTTATTCGTAATGCTGGCCTTGCCGGTAAGGAAAGTTGTTCTTATCCGCATTCTAATTTGCGAGCAGGTATTGCTAAAATTCTCAAGCAACGAGGATTTGTTAATGATTGTCGCGAATCAGACAGTGCAAATGGTTTTAAAGTTTTAGAAATAGATCTAAAGTATGTTTCTGGGAAACACGCGATTAAAGGTATCAGTAGAATCAGTACGCCCGGTCGTCGTTCTTACTGTGGGTATCGTGATATCCCAAGTGTACTTGGAGGGTTAGGTATATCCATCATCAGCTCTCCCAAAGGCATTGTCGATGACAGAACCGCACGGAAAGAAAAGCTTGGTGGAGAATTACTCTGTAGTGTTTGGTAGGAATTTATTATGAGCAGAATAGGAAATTTACCCATCAATATACCTTCTGGAGTAGAAGTGTCCCTTGACGGTGGTTCGGTCAAAGTTAAAGGGCCAAAAGGCGAACTAACTCAAGATTTAAATACTTCTGTATCTTTAGATATTACAGAAAATGAGGTCATTGTTCGTTCCATCGACTCCAATCGTCAATCAAGAGCATTACAAGGCACTATTCGTTCTATTGTCGCTAACATGATAACTGGGGTGGTTACTCCTTTCAGTAAAGATCTTTTGATCGAAGGTGTTGGTTTTAGGGCAGCCGTTAAGGGTACTGAAGTTGGTTTAGAGCTCGGTTACTCTCACCCCATAAATCACCCAATCCCTGAGGGGGTTTCTGTTACCGTTGCTGATAATGTGAAAATCCATGTTGAGGGTGCTGATAAACAGAAAGTCGGACAACTTGCTGCAGACATTAAGAGTTACTATCCTGTGGAGCCTTACAAGGGTAAAGGGGTACGCATTCTCGGTCAGTACGTCAGACGAAAGGAAGGTAAAAAGTCAGCCTAATCACACTGTTATTTTATTATGAATTTAGGAAAGAAAAAAGATCTATTACAGAAAAGACGTTGGCGTATCAGGAAAAAAATTGTCGGTTCCTCCACCCGCCCAAGATTGACTGTAAGATTTACCAACAAGAACATACATGCCCAGTGTATTAATGATGAACTATCATCTACATTAGTCGCTATTTCTTCAAACGAGAAAGAGCTCAAAAGTCATTTGCCGAATGTAGCAGGATCCGAGAATTTAGGTAGGATCCTGGGTAAGAGGCTAAAGGAAGCTGGTATTACAACCGTTGTATTTGACCGAGCAGGACGAAAGTATCACGGATGCGTCAAGGCATTTGCCGAATCGGTGCGTAAGGAAGGCCTTAAATTTTAATATACCATGTCAGATTCTAAAAAGAAAACATCTAAGAGCACAGAGAAAGTTACCCTCGAAGAGGAAGAATTATTTGAAAAAGTGGTCCATGTAAATCGCTGTGCTAAAGTAGTAAAAGGCGGTCGCCGCTTTAGCTTCGCTGCTTTAGTTGTAGTGGGCGATCAAAAAGGCAATGTTGGCTTTGGTTACGGGAAAGCCCAAATGGTTCCCGATGCGATCCGTAAGGGTACAGAACAAGCCAAGAAAGCTATGCGACCGGTCTCACTTGCAGGTGAAACGATCCCACACCCTATCCTGGCTCATTTTGATGGAGGAAAAGTTCTTCTCCGCCCTGCCCGAGAGGGAACAGGAATTATCGCGGGAGGTGGCGTGCGTGCCGTCTTAGAAGGTGCTGGTATCAAAAATGTCCTATCTAAATCACTTGGATCTAACAACCCACTATCTGTGGTCGGTGCGACAATGAAAGGCTTAATGGATTTACGCTCTGCTGATCAAATTTCTCAAATCCGTGGGGAGACTGTAACTGGACCAACCTTTACAGCGACTACGGCATAATTACCTAGCCAATAATGAAAGAACACAACTTACCCAAAGGTCCTAATCGCCCAATCAAACGAGTTGGGAGAGGTGAAGGAAACGGCCATGGCAAGACATCCTGCCGGGGTCATAAAGGAGCAGGTGCCCGTGCAGGTTATTCACTCAGGGCTGGTTTTGAGGGCGGGCAAATGCCGCTTTACCGTAAGCTTCCTCAAAGAGGATTTAATCGTTCTCGATTTCAAACTCAAATTGCTGTGGTCAATGTTGGAAATCTTGCAAACCTTCCTTCCGAGAAAATCAACATCGATACTTTAGTTGATGCTGGTTTGGTACGACCTAATGCTAAATCCGTTAAGCTTCTCGGCATGGGAGAGGTATCCAAATCGTTCGAAGTAGAAGTTAATTTTGCCTCTGCATCCGCCATAAAAAAAATCGAAGCATCAGGGGGCTCTGTCAAACTTGCTTAATTTATCATGCTTTCAGCATTCACCAATTCTTTAAAAATACCGGAGCTGAGGCAAAAGATTTTCTTCACCTTAGCACTGTTGTTTATTGCTCGGGTTGGTGCAAATATTCCATTACCTGGGGTAGATCCATCACCAATCAAGGAATTTTTTGAATTGCGTGAGCAAACTAGGAGTGACTCGGGCAGTAATGACATATTAGGTTTTTACAATATGTTCACAGGAGGGGCGCTTTTAAATGGTGCCTTATTCGCTCTTGGCATCATGCCTTACATTAGTGCATCGATCATCATGCAACTCATGGGTGCAGTTTTTCCCCACCTTGCCCGTTTACAACAGGAAGGCGAACCTGGCAGGCAAAAGATTTCTCAGTACACTCGCTACCTAACCATCCTTATATGCTTGGTGCAGGGAGGTCTCCTCGCGGTTGCGTTACGCGACAGTCCCGGGAGCCTAATAATGGGTTTCAATCCATCAGAAATTGGTCTAGACGGACAGCCCTTAGGAAACATTGTTGTCGCATCATCCCCCTCGCTCTTTCTTATTAATTCCATCATTTTCCTTACAACAGGATCTCTCATTCTTATGTGGTTGGGTGAGCAAATCACTCAGCGGGGAATAGGCAATGGAATTTCCTTGTTGATTACAGTTGGTATTTTAGCTGATTTGCCCAAGGCTCTTGCGGATGCCTATTCCTTAGTTTTCTTAGCTCCCGCTGAAGACAATTTAGTCATT
The DNA here is from genome assembly GCA_038137385.1 of Opitutales bacterium. Taxonomy (GTDB): domain Bacteria; phylum Verrucomicrobiota; class Verrucomicrobiia; order Opitutales; family Seribacteraceae; genus Chordibacter. The sequence continues at coordinate 6,986 of JAYQBP010000060.1, forward strand.
TTGAAGGCTGTCCTAATGGTGGGTCTTTTTTTGTTAGTTGTTGGTGGGATTATTGCAGTTACCCAGGCTCAAAGAAAAATTCCAGTGCAATATGCGAAAAGAATGGTGGGAAGAAAAGTATTCGGTGGGCAAAGTTCATTTTTGCCGCTGAAAGTGAATTATGCCGGTGTAATGCCAGTTATATTCGCTAGTGCTATTTTGATGTTTCCTGCTCAACTTTTAAGAACTCTTGGAGCTGCGATAGCCGATTCTCCAAATGAAACCAACTGGGCGATTGACTTAGCAAATGCATTTGCCGGCAGAGGATGGTTTTACTACATGGTTTATGGAGGGTTAATTCTTGTATTTAGTTATTTTTGGGTTTCTATCATGTTCAAACCTGTACAAATTGCTGATGACTTGAAGAAGAATGGTGGCTATGTGCCAGGCGTTCGTCCAGGTGAGCATACTGCCCGATTTTTAGACTTTGTAATGACTCGATTGACCCTTGCAGGTGCAATTTTCCTTACCCTCATTGCCGTTTTCCCCGACTTTATTTTCAAGACCGCCAATGTTTCCTACAATGTTGCCACTTTTTTTGGTGGGACTGGAATGTTGATTATAGTTGGAGTGGTCTTGGATACTATGCGACAAATAGAAACCTTTCTTTTGCAAAGACACTACGATGGCTTTTTGCGGAAGGGCAGAATTCGTGGCCGGTCTAATTCTTCCAATCGTGGAATTGAAACCTTAGAGCTCAAAGATTTTGAAGCTCAATGGAGACCCTTAATTGTTATTTCAATCGCGCTATTTGCTTTTGGATTATTGGCTTATTTTTTCAAAGGTGCTTAACACAACAACTTTACATATAAAACACTATGGCTAGATTATTAGGAGTAGATATACCAAATCGTAAAAAGATCGCTTATTCATTGCGTTATGTTTACGGGATTGGACCAACGAGAGCCCAAAAAATTCTTGACGATACAGGTATTGATCCAGACAGACGAACCCAAGATCTTTCCGAACAAGATCTAAGTCTAATCAGCAATTACATCATCGATAATAAAATTATGGTCGAGGGTGATTTACGTCGTCAAATAACGAATAATCTTAAGCGCCTGCAAAGTATTCGTAGTTACAGAGGATTAAGACATCAAAGAGGGTTACCCGTCCGTGGACAAAGAACCATAACGAACGCTAGAACTCGAAAGGGTGGGCGTAAAACAGTTGGTGTTGTACGCAAAAGCTAATCATAAAAAATCGATTTATGAGTGAAGACCAAGACAACTTAGTTGAAGAAGATAAATCAATAACTTCTTCCAATGATACTCCATCATCCGACGATTCAACGGAGCCAAAAACGAATCTACCTGAGGCAAAGGAAGCTGCTGAAAAGCCTATTAAAAAAGAAGAGACTGCAGCCGATCTATTGGGTGCTAATATAGAACAGGTTAAAGTCCGAAAAGCAAAAGGTAGTAAAAATATTTCTTCAGGAATCTGTTATATTGTTGCTACATTTAACAACACAAAAGTTTCGTTTACTGATATCAAGGGAAATGTCATCTCTTGGTCGAGTTCAGGCAAATGTAACTTTCGGGGTTCAAGGAAATCGACTGCTTACGCGGCACAAGTCGTTACTCAAGACGCGGGAAAAGTCGCCATGTCTCATGGGATGAAAGATGTTCTTGTTAAAGTGAAAGGCCCAGGAATGGGAAGAGATTCCGCCATCCGTGCATTGCAAAGTTTAGGTTTTAATGTCTCTTCAATAATTGATGTGACCCCTGTCCCTCACAATGGCTGTCGTCCACCTAAAAGACGTCGCGTTTAATCCCATATACTTTTAAAATATGTCACGTTACACTGGACCAACTACTCGCATAAACCGCCGTTTTGGGATGGCGATTTTTCCTGCCAACAAATCTTTTGAACGTCGTACTTATCCCCCTGGACAACATGGACCAAGCTTTCGCCGGAAAGTTAGCGACTACAGTGCGGGATTATTAGAAAAACAAAAACTTCGCATGATGTACGGTTTAACCGAGAAACAATTTCGTAATCTGTTTCAAAAAGCTAAACGTAAGCAAGGAATTACAGGGGATAACTTTCTATCTTCACTTGAGACCAGATTGGACAATGTTGTTTATCGCTTAGGATTCGCTAGAACCCGAAAGTCAGCTAGACAATTTGTTAACCACGGTCACATTTTAGTTAATGGAAAAAAAGTAGATATTCCAAGTTATCAAGTGACCGATGGAGACGAGTTAAGTGTTCGTGAGAAAACTTCTTCTCGCCAAGTTGCAACCCGAAACCTCGATGGTTCACAATATAACAACACGCCGCCTTGGCTTGAAGTCAAGGTAGACTCCCTCCAAGGTTCTGTCACAAGAATGCCTCAGTCAGACGAGTTAGAACAAAGCATTAATGTACAATTGGTTGTAGAATTTTACAGCCGCTAATTTTAACCCTATTTTAAACACCGATATATCATGGCCACTAGACTCGGAAAATTCGAACTACCCAATCGCTTAATCAAGGAAGAAGAAACCGCAACCGATAGGTTTGCAAAATTTATAGCGGACCCCTTTGAAACGGGTTATGGGCATACAATTGGTAATGCATTTAGACGCGTCTTACTCAGTTCTATCGAAGGTGCGGCGATCTCTTCTTTGAAGATGGATGGAGTGCAACATGAGTTTCAAAGCGTTGATGGGGTTGTTGAGGATGTTACTGATATTGTACTGAACTTAAAGAAGGTTCTCATCATAAATCACAAATCCGAACCGGCTGTTATTACCTTGGATGTGGAAAAAGATGGTGAAATCACCGCTGGTGACATTTCACCCATTGAAGGTATTGAAATTATAAACCCAGAACAAGTGATTCTTACTACAGACAGAAAACAACGAGTGTTCGCAGAAATGGATGTAACAGTCGGTCGGGGTTTTTGCTTGGGTGAGGACAGTAAACAGGACAATCAACCCATTGGAATGATCAACGTGGATGCTTTGTACAGTCCCGTTAAGTTGGTAAAGTATGATGTTCAAAACACTCGTGTTGGTCAAATGACCGATTATGATAAGCTCATCCTTGAAATCCATACGGATGGAAGGATTAATCCAGATGATGCACTCAAGCAATCCGCTGCTATTTTGCGTCACCATTTAGATGTCTTTGATCAAATTAGTGAAGAGCAAATTGAATTCGAGAGTAACACCAAACAAGTAAGTGAGGAGCAAAATAGGCTAAAGAATCTCCTAAGTATGAGTGTGAATGAAATCGAGCTCTCTGTTAGGGCAGCAAACTGTTTGAACAATGCCAACATTATTACTGTTGGGGAATTGGCGACAAAGTCAGAACCCGAAATGCTCAAATACAGAAATTTTGGTAAAAAATCTCTCAACGAGATCAAAGCCAAGCTTGAACAGTTGGGGCTATCCCTCGGTATGAAGTTTGAAAATCGACTTTTAGAATCTGCTACCAATTAATTCCTAATTATTAAGTTATCCCCATGAGACACCGTAAGCACAATCATCAGTTGGGTGTAAAGTCTGCCCACCGAGTTTCATTGGTGGCGAATCTTTCCTGTTCCCTCATAGAACATGGAAGGATTAAAACAACTTTGGCAAAAG
>JAYQBP010000061.1:0-10466 GCA_038137385.1 Opitutales bacterium
TACCCCCCCCGCGATCTGCTCCTGAAAAAGCGCTTTGGGGAGGACTGTCATCAAACCCTGAAGGATTTTGCTCGGCAAACAGGTCCCTGCCCTGCCCTGATTGGTTTTCCTCAGTTAGCAAAAGGAAACGGGAGGGAACCTTTTTTCAATGCCGCCGCCCTCTGTACCAATGGCACGGTCGCTCAGCTCTTCCAGAAAAGACTCCTCCCAACATATGATGTGTTTGATGAGGATAGGTATTTTGCCTCCGGGGAGGCTCCACTGTCCTTTACCCATTTGGGCAAAAAAATTGCCGTCACTATTTGCGAAGATATATGGAACATCGATAAGGACTTACATACAAGCGATCCGTTGGAGGAAGCCTGCTCCCTCCAACCCGATCTGCTAATCAACCTTTCCGCCAGTCCCTGGCACTACCTCAAAAAGAACCAAAGGAAGGAGCTCCTCCACAGGGTGGTGGATAAAATGAACTGCACCCTGCTCTATGTGAATGCGGTGGGGGGCAATGATGAACTAATCTTTGACGGTTCTTCCGTCGCTCTCTCTGCCGATGGCAAAACGATCGAGCAGGCACCTTCCTTTGAGCCTTCCTGCATGGTTATTGATCTAGAGTCTGGCAAGGTATCCACGAAAACAGATCCTGAGGGTGAGATGGAATCCATCCGCAAAGCTCTCGTCCTCGGTCTGCACGACTATGCCCACAAAAGCGGATTCCGAAAGGGACTGATTGGGCTGAGCGGAGGAATAGATTCCGCGGTAACCGCCGCCCTGGCAGTAGAGGCCCTGGGAAAAGAAAATGTGATTGGGATTAGCTTGCCCTCCGCCATTTCCAGTGACCATAGCCGGGACGACGCAAGGTCACTCGCCCAAAACCTGGGTATTGCCTACCATACTTTGCCGATCCAGAAGATCGTCGACTCCGCAGAGCACGAACTCGCTCCCCTATTTGCAGGAATGGATCCGGATGTGACCGAGGAAAACCTCCAAGCCCGAAGCCGGGGACTTCTTTTAATGGCGGTATCCAATAAGCTTGGTGCTCTCCTTCTGACTACTGGGAATAAAAGTGAACTGGCAGTGGGCTACTGCACCCTATATGGAGATATGTGTGGAGGTTTGGCGGTCATTTCAGACCTCCCAAAAACAAAAGTCTTTCAACTCGCTCGTCATCTCAACAAAGATCATGAAATCATCCCGCTTAATTCTATAGAAAAACCACCCTCTGCCGAACTACGCCCGGACCAAAAGGATAGCGACTCTCTACCGGAATACGAAATTCTTGACGCCATTCTACAAGAATATGTCGAGGAAGGGGGCTCAATTGACTCACTTATTGGCCAAGGGTTTGAAGAGGAGACAGTTAGGAGAATTGTCTCCTTGGTCGACCGTAATGAATATAAAAGAAAACAGGCCGCCCCAGGACTCAAGGTCAGCCCCCTTGCTTTTGGTATCGGGAGGCGCATGCCCATTGTTCAAAAATACTCAAATTAAAAAATTTCGATTATGAACACATCTGAATCTCTTTTCGAACGAGCCAAAAAACTGATTCCCGGTGGGGTCAACTCCCCGGTCCGTGCCTTCCGCTCTGTGGGAGGGACCCCCTTTTTCACCCAAAAGGCATCGGGTAGCCGACTGACGACTGCAGACGGGCAGGAACTAATCGACTATGTATGCACCTGGGGTCCGGCAATCAACGGACACGACCACCCGTTGATCCGGGAAGCTATTGCCGAAGCCCTGTCTCACGGTACCAGCTTTGGCACACCTGGCCCATTGGAAGTGGAAATGGCCGAACTCATTGTGGAACTCGTTCCCTCCGTCGAAAAAGTACGCATGTGCAATAGCGGAACCGAGGCCACGATGTCGTCTATCCGCTTGGCCCGTGGCTACTCTGGACGGAATAAAATTATCAAGTTTGCCGGTTGTTATCACGGCCATGTTGACAGCTTGTTAGTCAAAGCTGGTTCCGGTGCCCTGACCCTCGGCAACCCCGACAGTGCTGGGGTACCCTCATCCTTTGCGGCGGAGACGATTGTGCTTCCTTACAATGATTTAGATGCCGTATCGCAAACCCTCTCTACTTCCTCCGATGAAATCGCCGCTATCATTGTTGAGCCTTTCCCGGCCAACTGCGGTTTAATTTTGCCTATGGAGGGATATTTAGAAGGATTACGTAAGCTCTGCACCGAGCATGGAGTGGTTCTGATTTTTGATGAGGTCATGACCGGATTCCGATTAACCTCCGGTGGTGTCCAAAAGTTAACCGGAATCACTCCAGACCTCACCGCGATGGGAAAAATCATCGGTGGAGGATTGCCCGTGGGTGCCTTTGGAGGTAAAGAGGATATCATGAATCAGCTCGCACCCCTTGGACCAGTCTATCAGGCAGGCACCTTGAGTGGCAACCCGCTGGCTATGGCTGCCGGTATTGCCTCTCTAAAACTTCTCCAAGAGAGCAATCCTTATGACCGGCTTGACCAGATGGGGAAACAGATTGCCTCGGGCATTAAAGATATTGCCCGTCAAAAAGGTCTTCCTGTTCAGGTTCCTCAGGTGGGTTCTATGTTTTGTCTTTTCTTTACTAATTCTCCCGTCTTGAACTTTGATGACGCAGTCAAAAGCAGGCACGAATCGTTCAATAAGATTTTTCACACCTGTCTGGAAAATGGAGTCTATCTACCTCCATCTTCCTATGAAACTTGTTTTATCAGCTCAGCACATATCGAAGATGATATTAGTAAAACCCTCGAAATCGTTGAGCACGCTATAAGCTCTTTTAGTTGACCTTTTGATCGACCCAAGAAAATAACAATATCAATGAAAATTTTTGTTCTACCAATTTTACCATTCTTATTGATGGTCGGATCGTTATGGTCAGAAGAAAGAATTCCTTTCTATGAGGACTATCTAGAATCAGGAAAACTAAAAGATTATCTGGAAGTTGCCCATAAATTTTTGGAAGATAATCCTGATTCGGATGAAGCTCCCAGGTTAGCTCTCGACCTTATTATGATGGGCAAGGCCACCGAAGATGTTAAATCTGTAATTCGTGGCACAGACTTATTGCTGTTTGATTACCTAGGTACTCTGCCCAGTCTGCATTTTATCAGTTCTTTCGATAAAGGTTCGCCGCGTTTATCCGAACTACTCAAAGTAAAAATCGAAGATAATGTCTTCAGTGATCAGAATTTTTCCAACCAATTTGCAGATACTTTAACTTTGCTGGGAAGAATTCATGGTCCTGAACTCCTAAGTGACCCCCGACTCCTCCTTTGGTCTTTCCTGTTAGTTAGTAATACTCAGAACGAGCCATTAATGGACAACCTCGAAAAACTTTCCTTGGCACTGGAAGAGAAAAACTTCAATTACCGTGCCCTATTTTCCTTAATTAAAAGTAGTCAAACTCCAATTTCCAAAATTATGAACCTGCTCAAGTTAAAATCGGTGGAAACTGATTTCTTGATCAAGTTTTACACATCACAATTATCTGAAGAAGAGAAAAGTACTCCTGAATTCCTCGAAGCAATGATCGACTTCACTCTGTACGGAGTCCCTCCAAAACCGGACCTTGCCTTGGGTTATTTGTCTAATTTACCCGATGAAATATCCACACTCCCCAAGTATCAATTCTCTACCGCTTTCGCTCACCTAATCAAAGGAAATGAAGTAAGTTCCCAGTCTATTCTGGAGTCGCTTGCGCAAACATCTTCAGATTCTGATCCTTGGGTGCAAGTTGCTCAGTCAATCAAGGACGGGAAGGATTTTGCTGACAGTCGCAAGGCACTATTTCTTGAACTTTTACAAAAACTCTACGAACGATTGTTTCGAGAAACCGAAGCCTTTTTAATTGAAGGATCCTGGGATAATACCGATTCATCCAACTCCCTTAATTTTGTCATTGGAGTCAATAAGTCGACCCAATCAGTTCAAATCCACCTTATTAAAAACGAACAACCCCATCTATCATACCTGGTTCAACCCGATCATTGTCAGATTTTTACAGATTCGGGTAGAAATATAAAATTTTCAAGTGGGGGTGCTTACCTGCTCCCCAAAATTCAAATCACACGCAACCCGGATTTAGGATCCTTCAATTATTCTTTTAACCTCAACTTTGGCAAAAGTTTTGAAGATTTCTCCGATCAAGTCTCCCAAAATCTTGAAATCTCCTACCTCTCCACCGAGAAAGGAAGAGAAGTTCTGCTTAATCACCTGTTCGAGCGCAAAGGAATCTGGCTTTCACCACCTGCCTCTTCTGATCTGGGAACGGTGATTACGATCAACCAGATCGATCCTCAGGTCATATCCAAAACTTACCGGATTGAAATATCTCTATCGGGCGAACTCATTTCTTTAATTCTTGGCAAACTCAAGATAACAAAGTTCTCACAAGGACGGGTCGATCTCTTGAGCAACCTGCCTAAGTGGCCCGAATCTTCCAATATAACCGAAGGAGGAGAATTTGAATTGCCCATATTAATGGAATGCATTGGAAATCTGTTATCCCCTCCCCCGTCTCAGGATAATTAATTCCTCTAGAACCCCAACTGGGGCATTATTGGGGGTAGGGTTCGGATGAACAGACTAAAGGGAGGGGCCCCTGAGGGCTTTTTCAAGTTGCTGTTGAAACTCCATCACATCTTGGTCATTAGGCTTGTAGTCTGGAGTTCCCCCAGTCATCGCAAGTCGACCAAACTGATCTATGGTCCATTTCTTTGATTCACCATCAGAGAAAGTTACCGAACCACTCGCCATCGCACCCGGTGGAGTGACTCCATCCACTTCCACCTGAACTCCTCCCCCATCCAAATTTGATGGTTCGTTCGAAATTAAATCATCGGCAGCCCCATTCTCAGGAACAGGAGATGCTGGCTGGGTAGGATCAACCAAGGCTACATCCAAATCGTCGACAAGAAAACGAACATCCATGTAGGTCATAACCACACCGAAATCTTCATTTATTTTTTTCTGAACATCAGAAAGTCCCATTCCTTCGGCAACCCATCTGGCAATTTCCTGTTTCTGCTCAGGAGTAGGCTCCGACGGAGGGGAAGAATTAGTCACTTCATCCGATGAAACCTGCTCTTGGCTTTCGTCCAAATCATCAATCATAATATAACGAGTGGGGGGTGTTCAGGTAAAAGAGATGGTCTTGAAAAAAGAATCAAGACATGGACTGGGAAAGTTGCTCGTTAAGAAGTTCAACGGAGGTTTTGATAGAGGTGTCTTGGTCCATCATGTTTTCAACGGTTTTGCATGCGTGAATGACCGTACCATGATCCCTTCCACCAAAGGCAGCTCCAATTTCCTGTAAAGAATGTTCAGTAAGAATTCTCGATAGATACATGGCCACTTGTCTTGGGAAAGCAATATTGGCTGGACGACGACGAGAGAGCATATCTGCCATCCTTAGATGGTAGTAATCAACCACTTTCTTTTGAATGGTCTCAATGGTGATACGACTGAGATTTTCTTCACGAAGAATGTCGCGTAACAGCCTTTGAATGGTTTCAAGATCGGCTTTTTTGCGGGTCAGACCGACATAACCTGCAACCCGGGTTAATGCACCCTCCATCCGGCGCACATTGCGTGAAATATTTTTGGCGAGAAATTCAAGAATTTCAGGTTCGATCGTAATTCCCATGGCCTCTGACTTGCGTGTGAGTATGGCAACCCGAGTTTCCCAGTCTGGGGCCTGAATATCTGCAACCAATCCCCATTGAAAGCGAGAAAGAAGGCGGCTTTCAATTTTGTCAATCTCCCCAGCAGGGCGGTCGCTTGTGAGGAAGATTTGTCGCTGAGCTTCGTAAAGCTCGTTAAAAGTGTGAAAAAACTCTTCTTGGATGCGCTCCTTGCCAGCTAGGAATTGGATATCATCAATTAATAGATAATCAACACTACGGTAACGTGACCGAAATTTAGTCAGAGTATTTTCTTGGATAGCCCGAATAAATTCATTGGTAAAACGCTCACAGGAAACATACGCGATCCGGCAACCAGGGTTTCGATTAAGAGCTTGGTGGGCGACCGCATGCATTAAGTGAGTCTTACCTAAACCAGTATCCCCATAGAGAAACAGAGGGTTGTAAGCATGCGCTGGTGCGTTGGAAACGGCAACACAAGCTGCGTGGGCAAGTTCACTTCCAGCACCGACGATAAAGTTAGAAAAAGTGTTTTTGGGGTTAATCCCAAGGGACCTACCATGAAGGGAGGGACCGGTGGTACGGGTTGACTTAGGTTTGGTCTGCGATTTCAGGCGATTGGGAGAAGGTTCGGACTCTTCGTCGTAAGATCCAAGAAGTTCAACTGAGTAAGGATAACCGACTAGTTTGTCGGCTTCTTGCCTAATTACGTCCAAATAATTATCCCGGATCCAAATCGCAGAAAATTCGTTGGGTGTGAGCAGTTCACATCCGTCTTCATCCATGTGACCTACACGGATGTTATCAAACCATACACGGAAGGTATCCGCCGGAATGACCTCTAAAAGGTTTTCACGCAGAGAACTCCAAAAAGTATCTGGGGTGGCTGTTAGTTGTGTCATAGGGTTAGGGGATTGAAATTATTCACAACCAAGCAACAGATGGTAAAAGGTGCTGATAATTAGCATCTTCTGAAAAAGAAAAATGTTTAAAACTTGAAGAAACGAAGGGGAAACGAGACGACAAGGATATAGATTTCAATTTCGCAAACATCTGAAGAACAAAGAATTGTGAAAATTACAAAATTTCAATTAAGGGTTAATGATCAGAAGGGGTTAAAAGGGATAGGCTTCTTTTTTGAACAAGAACTCCGAGTAAACCAAGAAAAAAAAAGCTCAAGTACATGAATAGTTTCTCACAAGTTATTAACACTGTGTTGCAAGTAAGATTTGTTATATTTTTAGGTTGCCAAATAACAGAAATCGGCATTCTCCCTAAGCTGATTGATTTTAGGGTATTTAGAGAAAACATGAGAGCTAAATTTTGCTCATTCTCATTCGAGCCCGCTCATTTTATTGATTAATTTTTGATTAAAATCATTCGCGGAATCATGGCCCAACTGTCTAGCTGCTTGAACCATTGCCGCAACCTCTACTAAGCGAGCCATGTCCCTGCCTGTACGAAGTGGAATCTCCATATGTGGAACGGATGCTCCTAATATTTCAAAAGTTTTTCGGTCCAGACCAGTTCGATCGATTGCGGAATCCTTTAAGTCCTCGGTAAAAGTAACCACCAACTCAATCTTCTTCTCTAGACGAATAAATCGAATACCAAATAATTCTTCTACATTGATAATTCCAATACCCCGGCACTCCATAAAGCCACGGCTCATTTCATCACAGAATCCCACGGGTGTATGATCACTCAAGAGCTTTACCCTCACCATGTCGTCAGCGACTAAACTGTGCCCTCTTTCCAACAACGCAAGGGCAGCTTCACTTTTACCCGCTCCGCTATCTCCACGAATTAGGGTGCCAATACCTCGAATATCCAAAAGGGTACCATGAACGGTGGTTCGCGGAGCAAAGCGCTCCTCTAATAAAACAGTCACTTCCGTGGTGAATGCCTTGGAAGCTAAACTTGTTCTGAAAACAGGCACGCCACACCTCTCAAAAACTTCAAGCATTTCCGGAGTTGGAGCAAGGTTGCGGGAAATAACCACACAGGGGATTTTCTTATCGGCCATTTTCTCTAGAACTTGGATCCGGTTTTTTTTCGGTTGTTCTCTTAAAAAGCCCATTTCTCCAGCACCAAAGAGCTGGATTCTCTTATTGGCAAAATACTTGAAGTAGCCGGTCACAGCCAACGCCGGACGATTTAAACTTCTCTCCCGAATCGTACTCCTGGAAAGAGTTTTTCTAGAAGTGACTAAACGTAGAAGCAATCGGTCCGCAAAGGATTCATAAAAATCACGAACCGAAATACTTTCAACATACTCAGGCAGGGATGACTTCATTTTGGAATAATCATAAATTAAATTAGGCTTGGAAATTTTGACCGAGGTACTTTTCTCGTGTTTCGGGGTCAGACAAGAGAAAATCTGCAGTTCCATGAGTTAGGACAGTGCCCTCATACAGCAAATAGGCACGGTCGACCACTCTAAGGGTTTCCCTCACATTATGATCGGTAAGAAAAATACCCATGCCCATATTTTTAAGTTCCACAATAATTTCTGTGACCTCGCTCACACTAATTGGGTCAACCCCGCTGAATGGTTCGTCTAGCATCAAAAATTTCGGCTTCAGTACCAAGGCTCGGGTGATCTCTAAGCGCCTTCGCTCTCCCCCACTCAATGTGTAAGCTTTTTGCCTGGCAAGCGAGGTTAGTCTAAGCTCCGACAATCTTTTTTCGACCACCTCATTCTCATCTGTTTTTGTTAACCCCAAAGTCTCCACTATGGCCCGAATATTTTGCTCAACGGTTAACTTTTTAAAAACAGAAGATTCCTGAGGCAAGTAAACCAAGCCTTCACAGGCTCTCTTGTGGGCGGGCATTTGGGTTAATTTCGATTCATTTAATAAAACCTCTCCTGATGATGGAGTAATGAAACCGGCAATCATGGAAAAAGTTGTGGTCTTACCAGCTCCGTTTGGCCCTAACAACCCAACAACCTCGCCCCCACCGGCTTCTAAAGAAACGCCTCTTACCACTTCTCTACCGCCAAACTTCTTACTCAATTCCTGAGCCTGTAAAAGGTTTTTTCTAATTTCAGTCATCCAGCTTCCTCCACATAATCATTGGCCTTACCTGGTAAGATTGAAATTGGGAGAAATGGGGATACTTAGCTTCGAGCGTGACTCTCCCCCCATTACTTCTGCTCTTCCATCTTCTTTTCTTAAAAGAATTTTTTCCCCTTCTGCCTTTCCCCACTTGCTATCATGAACCTCGGCACTCCCCTCGAGTAAAAGCCCACCTCCTCCTTCTTCGTTCCATTCAATCCGATCGGCTTTACAAATTCGAAAAGGTTGTGAGATTATGACCTTGCCCGTAGCCGTAATCTTTTTGATTTCTCCCATGTTTTTTTTATCACTCCGGTTGGGATCATTCTCTAATTCCACAACCGCTTCTTCGCAGGTTATGACCGTTGTCTGACTAAGGGTACCATTATTATCGGCCGGTTTCATTTTGATTTCAGTCTGGCCCCTTAGAACAAACTCATGCTTTCCACCTCCCAAGTCTAAGAGCAGCATACTCTCTGCTTTTGCGGTTGTTGGAAACGCATTCACATCGGGAAATGCATTTTTGATTTCTTTAATTAGGCTATGATTATGAGTGGATTGATCCTTGGTATCGGGAAGGGCAAGACCGGCAAATTCACGACCCAAATCATAATCAAAGCCAACATTTCCGTTCTCAGCAAAATGAAGCCGACTGCTTTGCTCACTGTCTTGCCCTTCAAAAGTCCAAGGGTTGCCCAATGCACCAAATCCATTCCCCTTAATGTAGAGTACATCATTTCCGCCAGCCGTATTTTTATTGAGATCAAAAATACCGTCTTTGGAAAAAGCTTGGGTGGTGGGCTTCCGGTTCTCCAAGATGGAAAGGGTTGGGTTTAAGGCCAAGTAACTCTTATCTTCAAGTAGTTCGAGCTCAGCTGCAGTCATTTCCCATAACAGCCTACCGGAAGAATCATAGGCCGGCAGCCTTACATCGATTACCCCATCGGATATGGAAAACAAGGAAGGAGTTAAAAAAAGCGTACATTTTATGAGAATAAAGGATAGAAAGACCCGAAATTGTATGATTTTAAGGGGCACACCTTCCTTGCCCGATGGATCGCAACGAATCATTACGGGGAAGATTCAATAGGGGGCGAGTCACTCTTATTCTCATCGGATGCTTCAGCCGGGCGAAACCTGAGAACTGTGCCATTAATACAATACCTCTTATCGGTTGGTGTATCAAAGCCCTCACCCTTAAAAACATGCCCGAGGTGGCCGTCACAAACTGCACATAAAACTTCGGTTCGGGGATAACCCAGTAAATAGTCCACCGAAGTTTTTACATTTTCCACTTTAGAAGGATCATAAAATGAGGGCCAACCGCAATGGGAATCGAATTTTTCATTGGATGAAAATAATTCCGTATCGCAACCCACACAAAAATAGACTCCTTTGCCATGGGCTTTGAACTCTTGATAGACTTTCCCATTGGGCCTTTCGGTGCCTGCCTTGCGCAAAATCCTGAATTCTTCTTGGCTCAATACTTTCTTCCACTCCTCGTCCGTTTTATGAATCATCTTTTTATTCGTTTTAGAATCATTGGTCTGGGTAAAATTCTGCTTTCCTGCAAACAATCCAAGAACCCACATGGAAATTAATCCAACAAAAAACAAAAGCCATTTATTTTGATAGAGAATTCGGCTTATATTCATGGATGGGTATAAAATTCAGTCTGATGATTGATTACAGGTCAGTTATCCGCTCAAGCGCTCAATCAAACTTGCATCATTTGCATAGGCAATAGCAGAATCCTTGCTGATAATAC
>JAYQBP010000062.1:0-4378 GCA_038137385.1 Opitutales bacterium
TCCAATTGGGCGGATGGGATACCCATAACAACAATTATGAGCGTGTGTTTGAGAGGTGCGATATTCTCGACCAGGCACTTTCCGCTTTATTGGACGACCTTCATAAACGTGGGATGCTCGATGAAACCCTGGTGGTTTTAGCAACCGAATTTGGCCGCACTCCAGACTACAATGTGAATGAGGGAAGAGACCATTACCCTAAGGCCTTTTCATGCATGCTCGCTGGCGGAGGTATTCGGGGCGGGCAGGTATGGGGAGCCACCGATGACGAAGGACGCGAAGTGGTGGATGGCATCACCCAAATACCCGACTTCAATGCCACCATCGCCTATGCCCTTGGACTTCCCCTGGACGAGATCATCTTTTCTCCATCACGTCGGCCCTTCACCCTCGCCGACAAGGGGCAACCCCTGACCCAGCTTTTTTAAACGGGGAACCTTTACCCTTTTCAATCCCAATCTGGGATTGAATAAGGTCTTTGAGCTCGACCTTTCCGAAAGTGCTCTGCATGGATAGAATGTTTAACCCTTAACTTAACCCATCACCATGAAGTACCTCGCTTGTTTCGCGCTCTTGCTTCCTCTCATCGTGTCCGAAGCTAAACCCACCTCCGAATCCACTGAAAATGTCATCGTCATCGAATTGAAAGACGGTCCTGTCGTCATCGAGACCTTTCCCGATGTCGCCCCCAAACATGTCGAGCGCATCGAAAAACTGGCCAAAGCAGGCAAGTACGACGGCGTGGCCTTTCACCGGGTCATCGAAGGGTTCATGGCCCAAACCGGCGATGTGCAGTTCGGTAATGTTAAGGACTTAAGTGAAAGACGCGTGGGTACGGGTGGTTCTGACCTTCCCGACCTCAAGCAAGAATTCAACGATAAGAAGCACGATCGTGGCACCTGCTCCATGGCCCGGTCCTCTAGCCCGGACAGTGCCAACAGTCAGTTCTTCATCTGCTTTGAGCCAGCTCCCTTTCTCGACAAACAGTATACTGTATGGGGCCAAGTGATCGAGGGCATGGAGCATGTGGATAAAATTAAAATGGGCTCCAGCCGAAACAATGGCTCAGTCACCGACCCCGATCATATGATCAAAGTAACGGTAGGCAGGCCTAAGTCAGAACCGAAAGCCGAAAAGAAAGAGTAGATTTTCGCTTTCTCCTCGAGGCACTTCTGGCCAAGTGCCTCAAGGACTGGAACTGATCAGTTCCAGGCAATCGAGGTGGTAGAGACCAACGAAAAACTCCTCGTCCCACCGCTCTTCCACAGTCAGGGTGCCCAGAGCACGAATTACCTGGTCCATAAATACACCGACGCCCTTCTCTGAACGAACCACAACCCAGCCGTTGGCCTCCGGGGCCTGACCAAAACAGCAACTTAATTGGTCTGGCATAAGCAGGAATTCCTTCACCAAATTGCTCTCATCCACTACTGTGGGAACCATGAAGCCCTCAAGGGCAACCTTACTTCCATTCAGGTTGCGAATACTTTGAGGAACGCGCCTGGCAAAGCGGGAAAAGTCAAACTCCACTCCATCCGCTTCCCAGTCAATTTCATAGGAAAACTCAGTCAAAGTGGTGTAAGTAAGCGATTGGTACCCCGCAGAGTCGTCGTGGGGAGGAAGGAGGTTCATCACCAGCGAAGATTGATTTTCCTCGGTCGACAGCAAGGTCTTTCCCAAAATAATTTCCCCTTCGATCACGGAGTCAGCCAATCTGACTCCCTCGGTATCATTCATATCATCACGAATAAGCACGGTGCTTGTATTTGGGTCATCTGTTCGATCGGCTGGTTCTGGTAAATTACCCAAGATTGGTTCACCCACCTCATTAAATTCGCCGATTATCGCCTTTTCTTCTTCGTTCTTGGAGCACCCCATGAAGGTCAGTCCAATGGCATTCAAAAAGGCGATCACCAAACGAGTATAGTAGAACTGGGGTTTGGGTAGGATCATTTATCAGGAGGGGTGCAAGCTATCTTGAAGGCTGGTCTTGTAAAGTTGCCGGGCAGGGAGCCACGCACTTACCAAACCAAGAAGAACAATGCCTAGAAAGGTATAAAGCGCGGCCAAGTCGAAGAGCGGCAAATCCATCCCCACCCCAATCTGTAAATGAATGATCGATGACACCATCAATGAAAGAAGAAGATAAACCGCCAAGGAACCTAGGGCTCCCAAAAAAGACAGGATGATCGATTGCCAAAGAATGGAACCCGTTACCACCGACCGGCTGGCTCCCATGCAACGAAGCACGGCGAACTCCCGCCTTCTCTCATGCATGGTCGACCTCAGGGAGGCCAGAATGATCAATCCGCCAACCAATGCCATAAGGAGAGCAAGGGCGGCAACTGATCGCTCCAGCCAAGAAAAGCGGTTGAAAAAAGACGAGAGAATTGCCGGAACCGGCCAGGCCAGCGTCGCCTGATCTCCCTGCTTATTGTACTTCACATCCAAAGCCAGACCAGAAGATCCTTTTAAGTTGAGCAAGACCCCGCTAATGGAATTGGATTCCTCAGGATCGTGACCTTCCATCCGTTGTACGCCCATCAATGGAATCCAGATGACTTGATCCGACGGGGTGCCGGTCGCCTGCAAAATCCCCACCACAAGATAGATGTCATCATGTTTACGGTCCGGACGGTACTCCAAACCATGATAGGGATGGAAGCGGTCTCCTAACTTTAGCCCCAACTGGTCCGCCACCCGGGCACCCACCAGTGCCTCTTTAGCATTTTCAGTAAAGATCCTGCCCGGAGGCAAAACCTGATAATGCTTACCTTCTTTCCACTGGTGCTCGATAAACATCTCGGGCACGGCACCCACCAGCCGGTAGCCAAGATAATTATCCCCCAAGGCAAACGGATAAGCCTCGGAAACTCCGGGGTGATCCCGGATCATTTCGTAGTGAGACCAGTCGAGATTTCCCGGGGAGTTTTCCAAGTGAAAAAGAGCATTCAGCACAAGTTGCAACTGCGACCCTCTCGCCCCAAGAACCGCATCAAATCCGCAAGCCGACTGGGCAAAGGCCAGTCTAACTGATTGATTGGTTTTCCATGCCCCCAAAAAAAGACCGCCGGCCAAGGCTACGGTAAACACGGTGATCCAGCTGGTAAGCAAATTTTGTCTTATTGCCCGCCAGGCAAGCTTGAATGAAACCTTATTACCCATCATCCTGCAACCTCCTAGATCTTGGAAATCTTCTCATTCCTCTTGATCTGATTGAGCTCTTCCCATCTTATGTTTTGCTCAAACTGGCGGATCACTCGAGCATCATGACTTACTAAAATGAGTGAACTCTCCCATTCCTCACAGAGGGAGCGAAGCAGGCTCAGGGACCGATCCGTGTTGGCGGGGTCGAGGTTGCCAGTCGGCTCGTCGGCGAGTACCAGTTTGGGCTTGTTTACCAATGCCCGAGCAATCGCAACCCTCTGTTGCTGACCAATGGACAATTGGTGGGGAAGATGATTCCTGCGATCGTACAAGTCCACTGCATGCAGGAGAGATTGTGCGTGCGCAAGATCCGCCTGACCGTTCAGACTCATAGATAGAGAAAGATTTTCTAGGCAGGAAAAACCGCTTAATAGATTGAAGGATTGAAAGACATAACCTATCTCTTTGGCCCGAAGTTGATCTCGTGCCGCCTCCCCAAGTAAATGCAGAGAGTGTCCGCTCATGTTTATTTTACCGGAATCTACGGCTAGTACTCCGGCAAGAAGATGGAGAAAGGTGGTTTTTCCGCTACCACTCGCTCCCTCCAAGGCAACCTGTGCCCTATCTTCCAATGAGAATGTGGGGACATGCAAAACCATCTCCATCTTTCCACTTGGAGAGAGGAATGATTTTTTCAGATCTTTAACTTCGAGCAAGCCCATTGGTGTAATTTATGTATTAGCCAAACAGTAAAATCTGAGCAAGCGGGATAGAACAACTCGACCAAGTTTAGTTCTTTTAAATCTTTACAAACCGCACTGCTAAACAAAGATTTGGATCTATCTAAGGTCGTGGTGGATTTTAAGAAAGTAAAATCAAATTCCAAGTGGGGGGTAGTCCCTTACAGGATTACAGAATCTGGCAGAATTGAGATTCTGATTATTTCCACAAGGCGGAAAAATTGGAGCCTTCCCAAAGGAAACTTGATCAAGCACATTGGCCCCCAACGAACGGCATTACTAGAAGCTTATGAGGAGGCAGGAATAGACGGAATTCTGCAGGCTGAACCTCTTATATGCCCCCTAGCTCGGACCTGCATTTATCTTTTCCCAATGGAGGTAAACAAAGTTTATCAGGACTGGCCGGAAGCTGTTTTCAGAAAAAGAAAATGGATTGAACTAACCAAGGCCAAAAAAATGCTCCACCACAGCACAATGGGCAGTGTCCTAAG
>JAYQBP010000062.1:4388-10464 GCA_038137385.1 Opitutales bacterium
TGTCCTAAGTAAATTCTTTCCTTCAAAGAAATAAATTTCTTTGTCCCTTTGTGCCTCTTATTTTTATAACTGAAGCATGGGACATCCAAATTTTGACTATCGGCAAAACGCACCCCTCTTCCGCCCGCCTAAATACACGGGTATTACTCTGTCTCTACTCTCTATTTTTGTATTGGTTAGTATGCTTGCGGTTTGGGAAAAGATGGTTCAAGTACCTACATTACCTACCCTCAAGGTTATCGCTTGGGAAAAAGCTAAGGTGCCCCTAGAGCAAGCAAGGCTTGCTTTTCAAAAGGAGGAATCCTGCATCGTTCATGCAACCTACATCCGAAACGAAGAGTTTCCAGTCTTTCTTAATTCAATAGATTCAAGCTCCAAACAAAAATGGGATTTAGCTATCCTTCCTCATGCCAAGGACTTTCTCGCTAAACACCCTAGCCTAGGATGGGTTTACCGAGACATCATCGCCTACTTGGAACCGGGCACCCATTCCACACCGCCAGTTATCCAAGATGGAAGATCGGTTTCCCTCGATTCTTTGCTAAATCAATCTTCTCAAGAATCTTCATTATGCATCGCTTTTACGCGTTATTTAAGAGCCAGGAACAAGGGACAAGTTGAATTTGCTATGAAAGGATGGACCGGTGTAAATGATGACCCTTGGGCTCGATCTCCTCGATTCCAATTATATGCAGACCAGAAAAGTCAAGCCTGGCTGGAAGAACCAGCTCGAAGCTTTGCGGCCTCAGAGGGCATGGAATTGTCCATTGCACTCATGGAGAGCCAAAATTTAAACGCCAGTCTGCAAATTTTAATTCAAGCGAATAATAAAAACTATCTACCCGACTTAGTGGTTTTTCCCACAGATCTTGAATCCCCGACTTATCTATTACCCTACTATAAAGAGGTTAATTTTTTATCCGCTAGTGAACAGAAACCATTTAGCTTCTTCATTCGTAAGCAATCACACTTATTGAAGAAAATTCATAAATTCTTACAATTCATCAGTGATAAAAAGTAAACTTTTTGACATTCGAACAATTTATTCGACTTGCCTCTTTTGCTCGCTACTTGTTCCCTTACGTCTTTCATCGAGCGAGGAAAATCGTTCCAATTTTCCTTGGCAAAAAGCGGTTCCTGAATCGACCCATGACTTCAGTGCCATTCAGGCTCAGATTCAATTGCAGCTGGCATCCGTAAGAAAGACCGTCGTATCCGTAGTCTCAGAGGATGGGACTGGCAGCGGCATTCTAGTTTCAGAAGACGGACTGATACTCACGGCTGCTCATGTCATCGGAAAAAGTGACCAAACAATGAAGGTCATCTTTGAGGATGGTAGCGAAGTAGAGGGATTGAGTTTGGGGGGCTCAGAAATATCAGATGCAGGAATTCTTAAAATTATCGATGATCGAAAATGGGAATACACTCCCATGGCAATGAGTCATGCATCAAAAGAAGGCGATTGGTGCTTTGCACTGGGCCACCCCAATGGGTTCGATAAGGATCGGGGTTTGGTTCTACGAGTTGGTCGAATCTTAGAAAAAAAAGAAGAAACATTGCGGACGGATTGCCGCCTCCTGGGAGGAGATTCTGGTGGTCCGTTGCTGTCTATGGATGGAAAAGTGATTGGTATTCACAGTAGAATATCACAAAATTCAGATGATAACTTTCACACATCGATTGAATCGTTCCATTCCAACTGGGAATATTTTTTGAACGAGAATTTACATACTTTAGCATCTTTGGAAGAAGGTGGCTTTTTAGGAATCTTATGTGAGGAAACTGCCGATGGCCTATTAATCCTAGAAGTAATCAAAGATTCACCAGCACAACGACATGGGTTGTGCCCGGGTGATTTGTTGAAGCAATTCAATGGCGTGGATTTGGATACCAAAGAAAAGCTCACTATTCTGGTGAGCAGTCAAGTACCAGGCTCCAGAGTGATTTTCGATTATTTAAGAGAAGGCTGGGAGATCTCTGTTCAAATCACACTTGGTAAACGATCGGTCGAACAGTGAAAACTCCTTTGATTGGCTTATTGTTTTTAGCTCATTCTTTGCTTTCAAATGAGCCCTTGAAAAAGCTAGAAAATCGTTCTGGGGATTACCGTTTAAATGGTGGTCCCATGAACCATCTTTTATGCGAAATCTTTAAAGATAACTTTCAGCATAATGTTTCTCTTTTTCGTAACGAAAAATTAATTGCTAACGGAATCATTGTTGATTCTCGGGGCTTCCTTCTTACAAAAGCAAGTTCGAGCGTGGGTGCCAGATTCGTTAAATCAGATGCAAATGAGACATTTCCGATTCGGATTCGTAAAAGAGATGAAGCCACCGACCTTGCTCTCTGGAAAATTACCTCAGACCAAAAATGGAAGGTAGTTGATTGGGCAAGCGAACCCATCTCAATGGATCTAGGTACTTGGGTAATTTCAGTTGATGGCCCGGAACAGAAGTTTAACTTAGGGGTAATTTCCGCATCCAGTCGACCGATTGGTCGTCAAGGTGGGGAAATGGGAATTTTATTTGAAGAAACCAATGCAACTTCAAACGGAATAGAAATTGTAGATGTCCTTCCACACACTGCTGGCGACCGAGCAGGTCTACAAGTTATGGACCGAATACTCAAGATTGATGGAAATAGGGTCAAATCAACCAATCAAATAAATAAGATCCTTCAAGCAAAGGACCCTGGAGAACTACTGGTTTTAGTCATCCTTAGGCGGGATAAGGAACTCATCATTCGAGTTACCCTGGGACATCGGTCAGTAGCCTTTGACCTTTTTAACAGAAATTTACTGATGAGCGGGCCTGTTTCGAAAAGAAAAGATAACTTTCCTTTCATCATACAGCATGACTTGCCTTTAGAAGAAAGGGCGATGGGTGGTGGTCTCTACAGCTTGGACCGATCTTGCTTAGGCCTAAATATTGCCCGGATAGACCGAGTTACAACCTACACCCTTCCGGCAGTTGTCATTCTTCCTATTCTAAAGAAATGGCTAGCTGAAATTCCTTCACCTTAAAGGCATTCCCAGTAGATACCTGAAGCCAATCTCTGAGCCACGATACGAAGGTTCGTACTTGAGTCTACTCGCTGATCGGGATGATTGAGCAGTTCTCAAAAAACTACCTCCCCTGAGAACTCGTTCTGTCCCGCGAATCGGACCGATGGGGTCTACTCTGGTATAGTTTATATCCGGATATGGACTATGATAATCATAACACCACTCCAATACATTTCCATGCATATCATAGAGTCCCCATGCGTTTGGCGAAAAGATTGGAGAGTTCTTTTTCACTGGGATAAGTTTCTTCCGAAATCTTGGAACAAACGCGCCCCCATCGCTAAATTTTGACCTTTGTCTTTGGTCAATAATACAGCTTCTGGAGTCCCCTCTAATATTTGCATTTTCACCTGACAAAAAATTTCCTTCCCCAGTACCACAAAACCCAGAGGTGCCCGCCCGACATGCATATTCCCATTCCGCCTCAGTAGGCAGACGAAAAACAAGAGGACTGGGAAGCTGATTGTTACCTCGGGCCATTTCAGTTTTTTTCCAGCAAAAAGCGACTGCTTGATTATAAGAAACACCAGAAACAGGGAGCGCGTTGTCTAATCGATCATTGACCCTAATATTCTTTAAATCAAAGAATTGAAGCAGGGCTTCCATATTCTTGAACTTTTTTGAGTCTATTTTATATCGCCTCGGAGCTTTTTCTATGGCCCAAAAACCTCCAGAAAAAACGGCTTCCTCAAGGTAAATATCTGAATCGTCCTCTCCGTAGCTACAGATCGCAAAATGACCCTTTTCATAGCCCTTAGAAGAACAAATTTCTTCGATAATTTGATCACTCAAAGAAAACACCCGTTCGCCCTTTTTCATTGGGTTATCAACCAAGGAATTCCATTCCCCTCGGGTGACCTCAAATTTTTTTATCCAAAATGGTTGTGAGATTCGGACTCGGTTTCTCTTCTCATTGATGGGATCATGGCCCACTTCATCCTCATCACTCCCCATAATGAATTCACCAGGCTCTACGCGCACCATCCATTCACTTTGGGCAATTTTATTAATTTTCGGAATGGCACTTTGAGGCAAGCTTGGCATCTCAAAAACTTTGGATTGCTGCTTAGGAATCGGGTTAGATGATTTTCCACAAACTTCACTGGATTCACAAAGCAAGAGCATAAATATCAAAATCCATACGGGCATTATTCTGCCCATATATAAAACATCGAATGGATGAAGCATTACTCCATGTTGGTTTGGATCATTGGTAATTTTATGTAGAAGGTTGTCCCAATCCCTTCTTTACTGTCGAACCAAATCTGTCCGTGATGGGATTTCACAATGACATTATGGGCAATGGCCAACCCCTGCCCAGTACCCACCCCAACTTCTTTGGTAGTAAAAAAGGGTTCGAATATTCTTTCTTGCACTTTTACAGGAATTCCGCCGCCATTATCTGCGATCGCAATAACCACGCACTGTGCATCAGCATAGTGTCGAGTCGAAACTACGATATTGCCTTTTTGACCTTCGGTAATCCGGTCCCGGATTGCATGGGCTCCATTGACAATCAAATTAAGCACCACTTGATTGACTTCACCAATATTGCATGGCACTGGAGGCAAGTCCTCTTGTAGTTGAAGGTCCAATTCAGCATGGTATTTCCATTCATTTGTGGCTACCACTACAGTGGAGCGGATCGCTTGGTTTAAATCATTATTTCTTTTGGCAGACTCCGCATCCCGATAAGCAAAATTTTTCATCGATTTAACGATGGTTGTAATTCTTGAAATGCCTTCAGATGCTTGATTCACCGCATCTGGAGCATTTTCTTTAAAAAATTCGATTTCCGAATCATCTGGTGCATCTGCTGATTGATTTAACTTTTTAATAAATCCATCTGTAGCATCTTTGAGAAATAGGATATTATCATTTGCAAACTGAGAGGGTGAATTAATCTCATGGGCTATTCCAGAAGCTAGCTGTCCAACTGCTTCCATTTTTTGAGCATGCACCAACTGAGTCTCCAATTCTTTTCGCTGTTGCATTTCTAGACTCAGTTGCTCGTTTGTTTGCTGTAATGCCGCTGTCCTTTGCTTCACTCTAGACTCTAAACTACCAATTAACTTCCTCAGGCGCTGGGTAACCGATCTAATCTCGTAAGGACCAGACTCCAGAAGATTAAAGGGTTTATTTCGGTCAATTGAGTTTTTTGTCGCCGCTTCCAGCTTACGCAACGGACTGGCAAAGCTCTTGTATGTAAGAATCGAGAGAACCCCAACCAGGATCAAATACAAACCACTCATAAAAAAGAAAAGTATGGTATTGGCGGATTCCTCATCTCTCAGCGTTTGAAACTTTTTATTCATAGATATTTGAGATTTTTGCATTCTTTCGAATGCAAGCATCTCTAAATCGTTCAGTTTGTAAGAAATCGTTTCGCGAGAACTTTGAAATGATTTTTCAGCCGCCTGAATGTCCAACTCCTTTGAATTATGGTTGGAGAAATTCGCCTTTTCTATCGAATTAATTGCATCTTCTAATTCCTTTAAGCCCGGAACCAAGGGTTCTAGCACTGCTTCTGAATAATTGGATGCATAGTTTGCAGTAATTAAATTGATGCCCTCTTTGGCGGAAATAATTCGATCCCTCACTACTCCAAAGATTCCGGGAAACTTTTTAGGGTAAACCTCAAAGGCTTCAAAAGCACTGCGTGTGGTTGCCAAAAAAGATTGTATATCAAGGTACTCGTTTGAAGAGTCACCTGAGTCTTTACTTTCATTTTCAAGATCTCTGTTTGCTTGATTAATGCCAGAGAGCATCGACCAGCCAACTATCCCTACAACAAGAGCTCCCCCGAGGCTCCCTGCTGTAAGCAAACCTATGTAAGATCGTACTTTCATGAACCAAAGATCATCAAAATACGATTGCTTATTTAAACAACAGGAATCAACACATTAATTTTTCTTGGAAAAGGAAATTCCGAGTAACAAGAAATGTAGTTTCTAATAATTTTCAATAGGGAACGATCAATATCTGAACCCGCCGCGGCAATCAGCATAGCAC
>JAYQBP010000063.1:0-2477 GCA_038137385.1 Opitutales bacterium
TGATTAAGTTATTACAACATAGATCTAAGTTTAATTAATTTGCCTATTTGGACAGGACTTAATTTGGTAAGTCCTTGAATCAAGTCATCCGAAAACGAAAGAAAGTCTGGTTCGGTACAAACCTCAGTAGCTAGAGGACTTTCGAAATCCAAGGTTTTTGCAGGGGAAAGAAGTGTGATCATTCAATCAATCTATATTCATGGTATTTTGAATCAAGTTGAGAAACCTTATTCTTATTCAGTCACAAATTGGTTGAAATGTTCCGAACAGGGTTGCCCTAGGGTTAAATTGCTCTTTGATAATGAAATTTTTATAACCGACTCTTTCTGGCTGTGTATCCTATTGCAATATTCATTCTTCTCTTGCTCAACTGGGTCGTGTTCTCTGGGAAGTTAGACGCATTCCATCTTGGGTTGGGGATTGTAAGTAGTGTCTTTGTAACTTGGATTTCACATGACTTTCTTTTCCACGACCGCCGAAAGGGTTGGGACGAACGGATGCGCGAAGCTGGGGCTTTTTTACAGTATATTCCCTGGCTGACCGTGGAAATTGTCAAAGCAAACTTACATGTCTTCAAGTTGGCGATGACCCAAAAAGGGTATGAGGAAGTGGCTCCTCGGATTGTGACCATAAAAACCAAGTTGAAAACAGATTTTGCCAAGTTTGTTTTCGCTAATTCCATTACCCTTACACCTGGTACGATCACTATGTTAGTGCGGGGGGATATTTTTCATGTCCATACCATGAGTCAGTTCCTTGAGGATGATTTATTAGAAGGTGCAATCGAAAGAAAAGTTGCCGAGGTCTTCGAGCCCGATGCCTTCAAGAGAAAGAAGAGAAAACAGTGACGGAGTGGTTTGCCATAATAATGGGAGCCTCGTTGCTTGTCCTAATGATTCCCATTCTATACCGGATCATCGTGGGTCCTACCGGATTTGACCGGATCTTAGGCGTCAATGTAATTGGTACTAAAACCGCGGTTATTCTTGTTATCATTGGAACACTTTTTGACCGAGTGGATATGTTTGTTGATTTTGCGATCGCTTATGCTCTGCTTAACTTTGTAGGGGCTATCGTAGTGTCCCGATACTTCAACCGTACGGTACCACTCAAACAGATGGAGGAACCCAAGCCCAAATCACGAAGGAGGGCGAAAGCATGATTGAAATCTTTGCATCTTCTGCTGTTGCGGAGTCCTCAAACAATCCGGGCTGGTTTCTGGTTCATGCCATCGGGATCGGTATGGGAGTGCTTGGGTTGATCTTTTTTTTGGGAACTGCTGTGGGTATGATAAGGTTTCCAGACTTTTACACCCGTATGCATGCTGCTGGAAAAGGGGATACTCTTTCAACGATGCTTATGCTCACTGGTTTTGGTTTGGTTATTATGGAGGATTTTTCTATTGGTAGTTGGCTTCTCTTGATCAAAATATTAGGGATTGTCCTTTTTATTTTTATTACCACACCAACCAGTTCTCATGCATTAATGCGAGCGGCGTTTGAGGATGATGAGATGCCACTCGGTGAAAAGGATTTAAAAAAAATCCGTCGGCGTTCTGGCAAGCGATCAGTAAAATAATTGAATGGGTCTGGAAATATTTAACACATTGATTTTGTGCCTCTTGGTGGTAGTGGCTCTTTTATCTCTTTGGGTAAGAGACCTTGTGGTAGCCGCTGTGGTTTTTGGGGTTTACAGCTTTTTAATGTGTTTGCTGTGGGCAGAGATGGGTGCGGTTGATGTTGCCTTTACAGAAGCTACAGTTGGAGCTGGTGCAAGCACGGTCGTTTTAATTGCGACAATTTTTAATATTAAGCGTAAGGCCAAAGATTGATGAAGCGGTTAGCCTTTGTGTTTGTTTTGTTGATTGGTTTGCTCCTAGCTTGGGCCGCCCGGGATTTTCCAACTTGGGGAGATCCTAAAGCACCCGCTTCTTCTTCCCCAGTTTCCTCCCATTTTATTGCCAATACCGGAATAGATACTGAAGTCCCTAATATGGTTACTGCGGTACTTGCTGATTACCGAGGCTTTGACACAATGCTGGAAACCGTTGTAGTTTTTATTGCAGGACTGGCGGTTTATTCGATCTTAGGAGGTGGACCCAACCGTAGATCGCGTGATCGAGAACTCGTGGTTGATTTTGAGCCCGATTTAATCGTCACCAACACGGTACGGTTGATTGTTCCCGTCATTCAAATTTTTGCTCTTTATGTACTCGCTCATGGTCATGTTAGTCCGGGTGGCGGGTTCCAGGGAGGAGTTGCCATGGGAGCTAGTTTTATTCTGGTTGCACTTGCCTGGAACTTGAAAACGGCATTGATTCGGTTTCCGATCGATCGTTGTTTTATGGTAGCCGCATTGGGGATAGTTATTTACGGAGGCATTGGTCTATTAAGTATGCTTCTTGGTGGAGAATTCCTTGATTATGCTCATTTGTCCAAGGTCCTCCCAGTAAGTCCAGAAATGGCACGGTATCACGC
>JAYQBP010000063.1:2487-10393 GCA_038137385.1 Opitutales bacterium
GTATCACGCCATGCTTGGGGTGGAGATCGGTGTCGGCTTTACGGTTACTGCGATCATCTTTGCTTTGTATGCGAGTCTTTCCACTGATGGTAGGATGAGGGATGGTTTATAATTGGTAATCAAATCGAGTACGAATGTTTGACGACGGATCCATATTGAACCAATTGCTCATCGAGAGATTAAATTACTTCATTTATGTGGTTCTTCTCCTGATTGGATTATGGGCGATGATCGCCAAAAATAATCTGATTAAAAAGTTGATTGGGATGTCGATTTTTCAAACCGCCATTATTTTATTTTATGTATCCATTGGAGTGAAAGATGGTGCCACAATTCCTATCTACTTACCTGAGCATGATCCGCACGGAAGTGATGCTCAGCGGGATTTAAATGGTACAGGATCTCTTTTGATAGAACCACAGGTATTGGATGCTTCACTTATTCCCCAGTACACCAACCCGCTCCCTCATGTATTGATGCTCACTGCGATAGTAGTAGGCGTTGCTACCCTCGGGCTAGCACTCTCGATATGCCTAAGAATTTACCGAGCATATGGTACCGTCGAAGAGGATGAATTGTTAATCAAACTTGAGAACGAAGATGCACGAAAAAAGGGTTTGCCAAGAAAACGATGGCCTAGAAGAAAGCCCACTCAAAATAAGCCTGGCTCATCGATCAAAAACAAGAAGGCAGGCCTTCCCGAAAGAACCCGTGTTACCAAGCCGGATTCTGCCCGAAGCCAAAAACCTCGTAATCAAGCAAATCGTGGAGATCGTACCGGGCCAGAGTCTTCGCACAAGTCTCAGGAAATCGAAAAGAAAAGACCGGCACGAAGAAAACGGGCGAAGTCATCGAACCCGACTAAAGAGGATAATGCATCATGAGTGATTCCATCGTATGGATTGTATTATTTCCTCTTTTGGGAGCCGTTATTTGTACCCTGTTCGGCACCTTTTCAAAAAAACTTTGTTATCCCGTTTCTGTATTGTCTATGGCACTTTCAGTTTGGGCATCAGTAAAGACTCTGATTCAAACTATGCACTCTTCTGATCATCAAGTATCCTACATCCTGGGTGGTTGGTCCTTGGATCTTTTCCCAAGGGGGGTTGGCATCGAATTTCGAGCCGACTTACTTGGGGCTCTGATTGCATTAGTGGTTAGCGGAGTCGGTTTCATTGTCAGTTTATACTCTAAAATACCTGTTCAAAGACAAACACCAGGCAAGGAACCTATGTATTATGGTTTGTTCCTTCTACAGATTGTCGGTCTTGCTGGTATTACCCTTACTGGAGATGCTTTTAATTTGTATGTACTTATCGAAGTGGCTGCATTAACGGGTTATGGTTTAATTGCCATGGGTTCGAACCGGGCAGCTGCGGCCACCTTTAACTATGTAATACTTGGCACAATAGGAGCCTCTCTTTATCTCCTTGGCGTGGGGTATCTCTATTTAAAAACCGGTACCCTCAATATGCTGGGCATTCATGAGGCTATCGAGACTCATGGGCTCCATGAATCCCCTGCGATGCAGGTTGCATTTGTATTAGTGCTTCTGGGAATCCTGATCAAGATGGCGTTTTTCCCCTTCCATGCATGGCTTCCCAAAAGCTATTGCCACGCACCGACCACCACATCCTGTCTGCTCGCACCCTTGGTCACTAAGGTCATGATCTATGTGATGATTCGTATGATATTGAGTGTGTTTGGGGTTGAGTTTTCCTTTGAGTCCACTTGGTGGGCGGAAGTACTTCCTTGGTTGGTGGTTGTGGCGATTATTTGTGCCGCGGTTATGGCACTAGCTCAAAGGGAAATTAAAAGCATGTTGGCTTACCTAATTGTGGCCGAAGTCGGATATATGGTGGGCGGGGTTTGGATTTATAATTATTTTGGTTTGGTTGGATCTATTTTTCATGTCATCAGTGATGCCTGTATGACCTTGTGTCTGTTTCTTGGGGCGGGAATTATTTTGGAAAAGTGCCAAACCACTCATTTTGATGGGTTACGTGGATTATTCGCTAAAATGCCCTTGACCATGATTGGGTTTTTTATTGGTGGTTTTTCAATTATTGGTCTTCCTCCAACTTGTGGATTTTTTAGCAAGTGGTATTTAATCACCGGAGGCATGGTTTCCTAGAGATGGGAGTATATGATCACCTTGATGTTCTCCACCATGGTGATGGTGGTTCTCTTTTTTCGTTTGATCGAAAGAATCCACCTTGCTGTGGATGAAAGTGGAAAAAACCTCGGTAAGGGTCATGGGGACCTTGGCCTGACAAAGGAACAGACCCGGTTCGATGAAGCACCCCTTAGCATGCTGATCCCACTTTTAATCGCCGCATCGATTGTGATCTTGGTCGGAGTATACAATCAAGAAGTTGCGGATCAGATTGAAATCTTTCTTCATGATTTCGATTTGCCTACAGGAGTCCATTACCAATGAGCCCACCCGTAGTTATAGAGGATATTCGTCCCTTGATTGCTCTGCTTGCCCCATGGGTCGGTTTGTTGGGAATTATTTGGGCGGGAGAACAACGCCCAAATTTACGTGAGCTTTTTACTTTTTTAGCTGCGTCTGTACAGGCAGCCGTAGTGCTTTCTTTGGTCCCCGTCATTCTCGGCGGTGCGATTGTCGAATTTCATATTTGGCAAATCTTCTCTTATGTTCCCATGCTTTTGCGGGTCGATGGGCCCGGTCTGCTTTTTGCCTGCGTTGCGTCGGTGCTATGGATCGCCACGACTCTCTATGCGGTGGGCTATATGCGCGGATTACATGAACATGCCCAGACAAGGTTTTACTCTTTCTTTGCCCTTTCGCTTTCAGCCACCATGGGGGTTGCTTTTTCGGCGAATCTCTTAACGATTTACTTTTTCTATGAGATGTTGTCGGTATCGACTTTTCCTCTGGTTACTCACATGCAGGATAAGGAGGCTCGCACTGGTGGCCGCACCTATTTAGGGTATCTCCTCTTCACATCGCTATGCCTTCTTCTGCCCGCCCTAAGTTGGTGTTATGTCTGGCTGGACGGTGGCCACCTGACCATGGACTTCATTGAGGATGTGGGAAAGGTCGGTCACTTTGGTGAGACCACTCAAATCGTCTTACTTTTTCTTTTTACCTTTGGATTTGCCAAGGCAGGATTAATGCCTGCTCACTCTTGGCTTCCCGGTGCTATGGTTGCTCCCACGCCAGTATCTGCCCTTTTACATGCAGTGGCCGTGGTCAAGGTCGGGGTTTTTTGTGTCTATCGGATTTATGCAGATGTGTTTGGGACAGAGGTACTTGCCCAAATGGGCGGTGAGGAATGGACCATGGTGGTAGCTTCCGCGACTATCTTGATTTCTTCCCTCATTGCCTTGTCACAGGATAACCTTAAGCGTCGATTGGCATTTTCCACGATTGGTCAGCTCGGGTATGTCGTTCTGGGTGCTGCGATCGCTACGGATCGCGGACAGGGTGGGGCGGTTTTACACATTGCCATGCATGCCTGTGGTAAGATTACCTTGTTCTTTTGTGCAGGTGCCATCTTTGTGGCAACAGGCAAAAAATATGTAAGCGAATTGCGTGGGCTTGGCCGTAAAATGCCCCTTACCATGGGAGCCTTTATGATTGGGGCTTTGAGTGTGATCGGGCTTCCACCGCTTGGAGGATTTATCAGTAAGTGGTATATAGCCCTTGGGGCATTGGACCGAGATGCGATCTGGATTGTTGTGGTCCTTTTGATTAGTTCCCTACTCAATGTTTTCTACCTACTCCCGGTCGCTGTGACGGCATTTTTCAGAGATTCAGAAACAGAAAAAGATACATCTATTAAGGAGGCTCCCTGGCAATGTGTGCTTCCTCTCGTACTGACTGCACTGGGTTGTTTTTTTCTCTTTTTCTGGTCCGATGTACTACTACAAATGATTGGCTTGCAGCCATGACTTAATTGATTCATGAGAAAAAATCCAAAAATCCAAAATTTGGGCAAAGAGCCTAGCAGTCTCGATCAACTTGAAAACAGAAAGAGATGGGTTCGTTGGTTCTATGGGTTATGCGTTTTTTTGATTTAGATCGATGTGGTTGTTAGTCTGGGCTGGCATAAGCATGCTGCTTTTTCCGCAAATTTGAGTCTTTACAGTTTGGAAACATTTCCAGCTTTTTATGGTCTGTATGGTTTGATTGGATGTGCGGGCTTGGTCTACCTTGTCAATTTTCTCATGCGAATGGGCGGAAAGAAAATTTTGGTAAGGGAGGAAGAATATTGGGAAAAGTAAGATGAGTGTATTCGCATCCACGGTTGAACTTAGTACCCATCCAGCTACCGCCTTGCTCCTAGGCGGTTTGGTTACTGCATTCTTAAGAGGGCGTTTTGCATCTTTTGTTCTAATCCTTGCACCTCTATTTGGCCTTGGATACATGACTACTTTGCAACTGGGTGCCATATCCAGTCTACATTTGTTTGGCTATGAGATTCTCGCGGTCCTGGTTGATAAGCAAGCCATGCTTTTTGGATACCTCTTTCATACGGCTGCATTGATCGCGGGGATTTATTCTTTTCATGTTCGTGATCCATGGCAGATATCGATGTCCCTTCTTTATGCTGGGTCTGCAGTAGGCGTGGCTTTTGCCGGAGACATGTTATCTTTGTTCTTATGGTGGGAAGCCCTGGCGATTACTTCTGTTTTCCAGATTTGGGGAAGGCGTACTCAAAGGGCAGAAGAGGCCGGCTTTCGATATCTCTTTTTTCATATTTCATCCGGCTTGTTGCTCCTGATGGGTATTCTTTTTCGGTATCATGAATTTGGTGCTGAGGCGTTTAGCCTCATGCCCTTAACCGGTTCCCTCGAAGCAGGAGATTCAGGAGCCTTATTGATTCTTTTAGCGATTGGGATCAAGGCGGCATTTCCAGGATTACATGTGTGGTTGAAGGATGGCTATGCGGAAGCCACCCATTCGGGCCCGGTATGGCTTTGTGCTTTTACCACAAAATGTGCGGTGTGTATGCTTGCTCGTCTTTATCCGGGTGCGGAAATCTTAATCACGATCGGAATGATTATGGCCTTGTTCCCTCTGTTTTACGCGGTGATTGAAAACGATCTACGCCGTGTTTTATGCTACAGTAAAATCAATCAGATTGGCTTTATGGTGGTGGCGATTGGAATCGGTACAGATCTTGCCATTGATGGAGCCATAGCCCATGCCTTTAATCATGTACTTTACAAGAGCTTGCTCTTTATGTGCTTGGGAGCAGTCCTTTTTCGAACCGGTGAGATTCGGGCTTCTCACCTCGGTGGTCTTTACAAGAAAATGCCTTGGACTGCTGGATTTTGTATCCTCGGATCGGTGGCTATTTCCTTCCCGCTATTCTGTGGATTTGTCAGCAAATCGATTATTATTACGGAAGCGGCCAAAAATGGTCATCAAATTGTTTGGCTTGTTTTGTTGTTTGCATCTGCGGGAGTCTTTCATCAGGCAGGTATCAAAATTCCCTTTTTTACATTTTTCTCCAAAGACAGGGGCATGCAAGCGAAAGAGGCTCCAGTAAACATGCTTATCGCTATGGCTTTTGGTTCATTCCTTTGTATTTTTATAGGTTGTAACCCACAGTGGTTGTACAGTTTATTGCCTAACGGAGCAGCGGGTTATCACCCCTATGATGCCACTCATGTGATTACACAATTGCAAATACTAGCCTTCTCCGGCTTGGCTTTTTTATTGATGAGGATGGGTGGAAAATATCCTACCCCTTTACCGTCTGTTAGTTTGGATGTGGATTGGGTCTACCGCAAGTGTGGTCGGGCCCTTCTCTATTTTGGGGATTGGTTCTGGAATGGGCTTAACCACTGGGCTCATGCTGTATTGGTTGGAGGTTTGACCGGTCGTGTATGTAGGTTTCTCAAACAGGGCCATGTCCACACGATGAAGGTGCTTTACCTTCCTTTTTGCCAGATTGGGTTTTTGGAAAAAGATCGCAATCAAGGATCAGGTCAATTTGCGAAAAGAATGTCCCTAGGAGTGCATCCAGTTGGATGGACTGCCTTGTTTTGTATGATCTTCTTTCTTGGGTTTCTTGGCTTGGTCTTTTGGTAGGAATTTTTGATGTTCCTTGCCCCTGATGTTTTCATCGGATAGTTTTTTGATGTGATGAGATCGGGTAGAAGAGTTTTTTTTCTTTTGTTTAAGTTTTGCCTATTTTGTCTTTTAGTCGGGTGTAAGTATTTTGACCCCGATGCTAACTTTATTGAAGAAAAAGAAGTTTGGAAAAAGATTAAAAAGGAAGCACCTGAACTTGGATTGGATCCGGGTTTTGTTTATGCAATTTGCCATGCTGAGAGTAGCTTAAATGCCAACGCTCAGTCATCCATAGCCAAAGGGATGATGCAACTAACCGAGCCAGCTTGGTCCGATGTGACCAAGCTTCACTATCGTACGGCTTTTCAATGGGAAACGAATATCGAAGTAGGTATGCTGTACCTAAATAGGCTCAAAGGTATGCTGGAAAGTGTAGACAGATTTAATTACCCACGCTTGGCTGCGAGTTATCGTTATGGATACAACGCTCTTAGGCAGGAACAATTTATGGTCAGTCGAATGAAAACACCGATTAACCGAATTTACCGTAAATTATTTGCTGGTCAGCTCTCGCCAGTGGCCCCACCTGAGGTTTGAGATTACTTATTCTGCTTGATAGATGGGTGCAAAAACCGAGGTTCAGGGACGCAAACCGGGCGAAATTAAACTCGAACCTCCATCTGGATATGAATCGGATATCAGTGCCTTTTTAGCATGGGTACAATTGGAACGAGGGCTATCCAAGAATACAGTCGAATCTTATGAAGCAGATCTGATTCAATGTGCCTGTTTTTTAAAAAAGAAGGGTTCCTGTAATTGGAAGGATGTCTCTTTGGAGAATATTTCAAACTGGATTTCCTCGCTCACGGCTGATGGTTATGCTGTAGCGAGTCTTTCACGAAAATTGTCTGCTTTACGTATGATTGTCCGCTACTTGATTGCAGAAGGCAGATTAGAAAATGATTTCACCGAGCTTATTACCAACCCAAAAAAAGGAAGGTTTCTTCCTCATGCCCTAAGCATTGAGGAAATCGATAAATTTCTTTCAGTTCCCGATTTGAACACCCCAATGGGAAAACGCGATCGAGCCATCTTTGAATTGATGTATGGCAGCGGTTTACGAGTGTCGGAAGTGTCCACCGTGCTGCTCAATTCTATTAATTTGGAAGAAGGCTTTGCCCGAATTTTTGGCAAGGGGGCAAAAGAAAGAATCGTTCCGGTGGGAGGCCATGCCATTCTGGCGGTGAGAAACTATTTGCATGGCGGGAGACCTTTTTTGGTTAAGGATAAATCAGGTGGAGAGCTTTTTCTAAGCAAGCGGGGAACTCCCATATCGCGAAAAATGATATGGGTTCTTGTCAAAGATTATGCCCGGCGTGCGGGGATTGAAAAGAACCTAACACCTCATGGTCTAAGGCATTCCTTTGCTACTCATTTATTGATGGGAGGGGCGGATGTTCGTACGGTTCAAGAGATGCTTGGGCATGCGGATGTGGGCACCACCCAGATTTACACCCATGTGGAATCGCAACGGTTACTTGATGAACATGCCAACTTTCATCCTCTCTCCCAAAAAAAGGAATAAACATATTCAAACTTTCCCAACTGATAAATAAATGTTTGAAAATAAATTTTTATCCTTTCCCCTTACAAGCGACCTTTTTATGAGACCATTCCAACAAACCTTATTTTTATTTTTGATAATCCTTTTTTGTGGATGTGGGGATTCCCACGAGATTGGGAATCATGAAAAATCTTCGGGTCATGAATTACATTTGGAAGATGTTTTCAAGCCAAGCTATGGAGAAAGAGACCCGATCGCTTTGGAAAATACAAATCCTGGCGGAACCTTTA
>JAYQBP010000064.1:0-1040 GCA_038137385.1 Opitutales bacterium
GTATAAAGAAAGTCAACTTTCATAGATGTTAAATTTATATCGAAATCCCACCTTAGTTTGTTTCATAGCACCGACAACATCGAAACTTTGGATTTTAGTTCCCTTATTTTATACACTTATTTTACAGGTCCTTACTGGGATTCCCAAACCTGATGCGATGAGTCAATTTTCTACGAATGAAATGTTAGTTCGTTTTGCTAAAGAACTTTTTGATTACCCCTACTGGCTTCAAGATCTTAGCCACTTGCCTCTCTTCTTCGGTTATTCATGGTCTTGGCATTGGTATTTCTTGAGAAAGAACCAAACAAAAAAAGGATTAAAATTAGCCCTTTTACTATCGTTTACCTATGCAATCTTAAACGAGATTCTACAAGTATTTATTCCGCAACGCTTCCCTTCTATTGGGGACATAACTATGAACCTAGCAGGTGTTTTTCTCGCAGCCATTACCCACCGCCTAGGATTTAAAAATCTTCACTCAAGAATCTGACCCCAATAGTTTTAATTCTCTTTCTAAAACGCTGGGATGAGAGTGATGAAACCACGAAAGGAGGGGATGGGGCAACGGGTAACTCAGATTTTCTTCACACAAATGCTTCAGGGCGGATCTCAAATGAGTCGACCCTCCAACTACCGATGAAGCATATTCATCTGCCTCATATTCGTTTTTACGAGAGATCATATTACCCAAAGGCTGAAACCAATAGGTAACAACCCCTCCAAAGAGTATAAAAAAGAGTAAAACACATTCGATACTACCCGAGAGAGATTGAGGCAGTTCAAATTGTTCTACGATGAGGTTATTCCTGTAGAACAGATCAATGAAATAGAAAGCGATCAATCCCATTAAAAAAGAGGCAGCAATTCTTTTTGGAATATGCCCCAAGCGGTAATGCCCAATTTCATGAGCAACCACGGATTCAATTTCATTTTCGTTCATTTGTTCAAGCAAAGTGTCGAACAAAATAATCCTTCGGAAATTCCCGAATCCAGTAAAGAAAGCATTGGAGTGACCCGACCTTTTACTTCCATCAATAACT
>JAYQBP010000064.1:1050-5880 GCA_038137385.1 Opitutales bacterium
CTTCAATTCTGTGGGTCTTAAATCCAGTTTTTTCCGATAGTTTTTGGATTTTTTTAAGGAGCGATTCGTCTTTTAAAGGTGTAAAGGAATTAAACAAAGGCATGATCATAATAGGCCAAATTATCATGAGAACTAACTGAACAGCGAGAATCACGCAGCTGGCAATAACCCACCAAAATTCAGGAGAAAAAAAGATTAGGTTTCTGAACACATAAGACAGCACCGCAAAAACTAAGAACATGAAAATAAAGGAAACGAAGGATTCTTTGATTTTGTCAAAACACCAAAATCGGAAGGATTGCTTATTAAAGCCATACTTCTGTTCAACTCTGAACTGATAAAACCAATCTAAGAGGAAGTTTGGAACCGTTAGAACAAACATGAAAATGGATATTGCAAAGGCAACCTCCCAAGAACTCAGGTGACTTGAGAGGGGATAATTTACCAAAAACCAAGGTAAGAATATGAATAAGGAAAATAAACCGATCATCAGAGCCAAAAAATCTTCTACTTTGCTAAACTTTGACTTGGATAAGTTGTAATTTGAACATTCAAACCATTTTTCCTGGGTAAAGAATCGATTTATTTCATCAGGAGCCCAACTTCTTGCTTTTACTATTTTTCGCTCATTTAGTGTTTTCAAGACCCATTCCGTAAACCACTTGATTAACAAAAGAAACCCAACCAAAATTATTAAATCCATCTCTCAAATCTAGGCAGACTTCGGTGGGATGTCGATATTACAGAATTTTGCTTCTTAGTTTGCTA
The DNA here is from genome assembly GCA_038137385.1 of Opitutales bacterium. GTDB lineage: Bacteria > Verrucomicrobiota > Verrucomicrobiia > Opitutales > Seribacteraceae > Chordibacter. Next base: position 1,819 of record JAYQBP010000064.1, read on the forward strand.
CTCTGGCAAATGATGACATAAAAGAAGTGAATATGTCTCAAGGTAAATCAAATTCAAGTTTCGAAAAGGATATCAAAATTCTCGACGATCTAATTTTGTCTATGGAAAATGGTGAAGTTAACTTAGAGACCCTCGTTCACCACTACCAAAAAGGCTTATCCATAATCTCTAGTTGTCGTGAAAAACTCAAAAAAGCAGAATTAGAAATAGAGAAAGCCAATTCCTTGAGCGACTCTAGCGAATCTCCATGATTCTCGATAAGCTAAAGTCGCCAAATGACTTATCCAACTTAAGTCAAAATGAAATCTCATTGTTGTGCGATGAAATTAGGACTAGGATTATCCAAGTTACTTCTAAAAATGGCGGCCATGTTGGGCCTAACTTAGGGGTTGTTGAGTTAACCATTGCTTTACATCTGGTATTTGATTCACCTCAAGACTGTTTTGTTTGGGATGTATCTCATCAAGGGTATGTTCACAAGCTTCTTACCGGACGCAATGATGTATCCTTTGATCATCTTAGACAAACTGAAGGTTACAGTGGTTTTCTCTCCCGAGAAGAAAGTGTCCATGACTCCTATGGTGCAGGCCATGCGGGAACGGCCCTGTCAGCAGCCTTAGGAATGTGTGCAGCCCGAGATATTCAAAACAAGAAGAACCATGTAGTTGCCATAGCAGGTGACGCCGCTTTTACCTGTGGGATTACCCTAGAGGCAATCAACAACATAGCTTCTACTACGAAAAGATTCATTCTCATTTTAAATGATAACGAGTGGTCCATTGCTAAAAATGTTGGGGCTCTATCCAAATATTTTAACGAACTAATCACCAACCCTGTTTATTCAAAATTTCACAAAGATGCTGAAAACTTTTTGAATCAAGTTCCAGGCGGACCTTCGTTCATGAAGTTAATCTCCAAGGCAAAACGTGAAACCAAAGACCTGATTGCACCTTCGAGTATATTCGAAAAGTTTGGACTTCGCTACCTAGGCCCTATTGATGGTCATGACATTCCATCTATGGTCCACTTTTTGGAATTTGCCAAACAATCGGAAGAACCCATCATCCTCCATCTTCTGACCCAAAAAGGGAAAGGCTTCCCTGCGGCAATCAATGAACCAGAAAAATGGCATGGGGCCAGTCCTTTTGACCCAAAGACTGGAAACCATATTTCTACTCCCACCAACAGTCCGCCCAAGTACCAAGACATTTTCGGTCAAACTTTAACTGATATTGCTATTAAAGATGAACGGGTGGTGGCCATAACTGCCGCCATGCCTAGTGGTACTGGTCTTGACATTTTTCAAGCATCTCTACCAGATCGATTTTATGATGTCGGCATTGCTGAAGAGCACGCAGTTCTTCTCGCTTCAGGTATGGCTACCCAAGGCATACGCCCCGTTTGTGCCATCTACTCTACATTTATTCAGCGTGCTTACGATCAAATCATTCATGATGTATGTCTTCAAAATCTCCCCGTTACCTTTTGCTTAGACCGTGCAGGACTATCTCCCAACGATGGCCCCACTCACCATGGTGTCTTTGATATTTCCTTTCTGAGATGTCTACCCAATGCGATTTTAATGCAACCCAAGAATGAAGCTGAATTGCAATCTATGCTTTTGACCGCAGTTAACTCGGGAAAGCCCTCTTTTATTCGCTATCCCCGAGGATCTGGAACCGGGGCCCCATTATCTAAACCAAGCCTCCTCGAAATTGGTAAATCGGAATGCCTAATGAAGGGCCGGGATTGGTCTTTTTGGGCACTTGGTGGTTTTGTAGAATTGGCGGAAAAACTAGCAAAATATTTTGAACACCAACACGGAATTTCTTGCTCGGTTGTGAATGCTAGATTTGTTAAACCTCTAGACAAAGAACTGTTCCTTGAGCATTGCAAGAATCATTCTATGCTGATCTCGCTCGAGGATAATGTGATTCATGGCGGTTTTGGCTCCGCACTGCTTGAGGAGATGAACCACCTTGAGTCTAGACCCAAACTGATCAGGTTTGGCTGGCCCGACAAATTTATTGAACATGGAACAAGCGTATCTCAACTTAAGAAAAAATATCGCTTGGACTTTGACGGAATTATCGATGAGCTCTCTGCATATATCGAGGCTTACCAAACAAGGGATCAAAAAGTTCCCGTGGAGAGCTCAATGTAGATCCTATTTACTCAACCTAATTGATTTCGCCGACCATCTTCCTGTTGGATCAAATACAAGTAAGTTGTAAATAAACTCCTCACCATTGAAAGGTACGATTCCACCGATCGTAACCGTGGAATATTCATTCGTTAAATTTTCTGATTTAATACTAAGCCAAGCTGGATAATTCGATAGATTCTTTAAATGAAAATTTAGTTTTTGTTTATCCGGATCGAATGCGGTGTACTCCACTTCAAAATATACCCCGGAAACGATAGAAATATTGTCATCCGTATCGAGCTCAAAATAAGGTGGGTCTGGGACGGCTTTGGTCACAACTTCTACAGGAAGAACTGAGGATCGATCGCCTTCGGTAACCTTTAAAGAAAACAGATCCAATCCTGAAAAATGTGGGACTGGTTGGTAATTAAAGGAAGTTATTCGGCTTTCTTCATAATCGTCAGTGTATGCGAAATCTGAGATTTGTGCCCCACTCGATGGGACCTGTACGATTGACCACACTAAGTTGGAATCCGATGAAGAATCATAATCGATATTTTTAACAATCAAATCTTCTAGCATCTGGTTCACTTCTCCTTGATGCAGATCTTCCAAAATGGTAACCGATAATTTCTTTAAGGAATCACCGAGTGAATCTTTTTCAAAAATTGGCGGGTAATCATCCACCCTAATCTTAAGCTGAAAATCTTGATATATAGTTTGGGTCAATCCAGATGCTTCGATTTTAAAATTGTACAAACCAAGATCATTGTAAGAAGGATTTCCCCAAAGAATGGCTTTACCTTCGCCCAGATTCTCCCATTTTGCCCAAGATGGAAGAGGAGTCTTTAATTTTAAAGTAGGGTAACCTTGCCATGGCCAATCTGAGTCAAAAGCATGAATCTCGTAAGAGTATGTGGATTCATCATTCCATTCATAGCCAACCGCTGTATCTGAGGTAGGAAGCGTAGTAAAAATTAATGGATCGTCTTCTTGGGAAATATTTACAGAAACAAGAACTTCACTAGTCCTAGGGACATAGTTTTCATACCCGTTGTCCCTAACTCCAATACGAAAAGTCTCACTTTTTGAAGAATTACTCTCTGGTATAAACCTTAAGTTCGAACCATTACTATCGATCACCGCCCTACCATTTTGAGGTTGCTCTAAAATCATCCAAGTTAACTGATCTGCTTCTGATTCAAAATCAGAAGCAATCAGATCACTAGCATGTAAATAGTCCATATCCTCAACGACCGATAGTGTAAGCTGACTGAATTGAGGAACTGGAGGTTGATTAGCATAAATTACATTAATCGAAAAATTACCTTCCGTTGATAGACTGTCTGCAAGACTGGTCGCTTTAAATCTTACTGGATGCAATCCAATATGTTCAACGGCGGGGAATCCATCCAAACTAAATTGCGTAATATTTGAAGTAAGATTTTCGTCTGTTACAGTGAACCAATCTGGTAAATCAAAAAATTCGAATACCAGATTCCCCGCCCCATCACCATCAGTCACATTGAATTCAATATGATAAGTTTCATTCTTACTTTCTATGATTCCAGTAGGGAAATTAATTAACTCGGGGTTATCAGGAACACTCTCAACAGTAAAGTTAAGTTCAAGCGAGTCACTCGTATAACCGTTCGATGCCATTAATACAACGCGGTCATCGCCAAAGTAGTTTGGATTAGGCTGATACTTCAGCTCCAATAAAGAGCCATCAGATGTATTGATGTATGAGAACTCACCATAATCAGGAGGTTCAGAAATCGTCCAGTTGGTTGACAAGCTGGAACCATTCCTAACGGAAATGCCATCTTCTTCTTCCCAAGTTGTGTCCTCATCCAAAAGAATATTCAGACTTGGCAAGGATTGAAGAATTTCAAGGGGACCCGGATCTTCAACGA
>JAYQBP010000064.1:5890-8208 GCA_038137385.1 Opitutales bacterium
ACACTACATGATTTGGTTAGATTCGGTTCTAACAAAGACCTTGCAGTAGATGAGGATATGAAATATTGAAAGTAGCAGTTTTTGGGTGTGGATTTGTAGGCGGTACTGTTGCTGACTTCTTGGAGTCAAAAGGCAATACTGTTTATCGTGTTGATCCTGTAAAATATCCAGAAAATAATCCGTTAGATGCAGTTATACAGTGTGATGGCATTGTTATTGCGGTACCTACGCCAATGGGAGATGACGGAAAATGTGATGACAGTATTGTTAGACAAGTATTAGATTTAACAGATTATCGTCATCACATCTTGCTCAAAAGCACAGTTACATATGATAATGTAAAAGATTATCCGCCACAATTGGTTTATAATCCAGAGTGTTTGATCCATCACTTAGAGTTAGACCAATCTGAACATCGTTTGAAGAGTTTGGGGTTCCTGATAATAACCAAGTATTATTCGATGTCTTACTCGAAGTGATCCACCAACTTGGGTTGCTCGATAAATATCTCCGACTGAGACTCAAGATATCGTTTTGATCTGCATCATATGCCTCCACATTAAGCTCCCAAGGTTCCCCAAGTATGACGCCTGAATAAAAATAATTAGTAAAGTAAGGAGCATCTTCAAGCGGTTCTACCTCACAGATAAAATTAATCGAATCATATATATCTGAAGCGCGAGAGTCTCGGACAGATATGGAAAATTGATCAAAACCAGAGAAGTTTGCGTCGGCAATGTAAGTATAAACTAGCTGGTTGCCAGAAGGTTCTAAAATTACATTTCCATTGAGAGGACTTTGGAGAACCGACCAAACTAGAAAATTTGGGTCATCATTGAACACGCAAGATAGATTACCTTCGAAACTGGCATCCTCCAGGAGAGTTATCTGCAAAGGTGATGTAGAAGTAATCGATGGGGGGACATAACTTGGGACTAAGTTAAAGCGACAGACTTTAGTCACTTTTCCTCCGTGCTCATCTACGAAATCAACAAATAAATCAAAGCTACTAGCGGATTGATAATCCGACTCTGTCGGGACGCCCGATATGGTTCGCAGACCATCATATTCTATCCAACCGGGTAAGGAATCAAAGGATAATAGGACTGAGTCACCATCGGGGTCTGAAAAGGAAAAGTCATGTAGAAAAAGTTCATTTAAATTAAGAGTAAATGAAGACTGAAAGGACTCAACTACAGGCAAATCATTGACAGCTTCAATGACCAAGTTGAATAGAACGACAGTTTCCTGGGGAGATGAATCATGGTCATCCATAAATTTTATTTCAAAAGTATCCGCACCGTAATAATTGAGGAGCGAAAAGTAGTTTATATCCTCATATGTTTCAAAAATTTCACCCACTCTTAAAATTCCATGTTCAGGCTCCTTGGTAATCAACATCGATATTGACTGATCAGAGTTTGGGTCACTCACAGAAAATGTATCCAATATATTTCTCCAAGAAATCGATGAAAAGTCTTCTTCTAGGACTAAATTAATTTCAGTCACTCCCGACTGACCATTGAAGAAGGCAACAGGTGGACTATTTTCCGGGTAAACAAATATATTAAAATCTCTGGAAATGTTATATTCCAGATCACTGGCAGTGACGGTAAAAGAAAAATTCCCATCAACAGATGGGATTCCAGTAATTGAAGAATTATCCGAGTCAATTTGCAGACCCTCAGGTAATGAATCTACCGATAAGATGATATTTGGACTATCAATATCATAAGCCATAATTTGGTAATAAAATTCAGAATTTTGCGTGGCTGTAAGGTTTGTGTTGTTTAATTCTTCAAAGGTTGGGGCATCATTAACTCCTTCGATATTCACATTAAAAGAATGGGAAATGTCATTGCCGTCAGCTGAAACTATTAACTCAAATGAAGTGGTACCAAAATAATCATCCTCAAATTCAAATGAAAACTCACCAGTCGAAGAATTTAGATCAAAACTCCCTGTTTCTAAATCCGTCGAAGATATTGCCCAAGTGATTGGTTGATTTGTCGGATGTATGGCTTGAAAGGTGTAAGAAACTGAACCACTGCCTTCCGTTCCCCAAATTGTCGTTCTATTCTCATCAAGAAAACAAGGTGGAATCTGAATATTTCCTTCAAGCGTCCAAGCAGGATTGTAAAATGCTTGAACAATGCCGGTGTAATTTGGATCGGTTGACTTTTTAGCCTGTGGAAAGCCGATCACAACCATACCATCAGAAACAGCTAATGATGAAGCAAAGGGATCCAACCCATTTTCATAGGTTACACCGGCAAGTGATATTTTACATACCCTTTCTGCGTGGAAGCATTTAGGAA
>JAYQBP010000064.1:8218-10287 GCA_038137385.1 Opitutales bacterium
TATTCAATAACAGTCGAATTATTCTCAGGCATATTATTTAAGGCATATACTAAGCACTTAGGAGAGGAATCCGCACTGGTGGAAAGAACATACAAATGTTTTCCTTGGGTTTCCAACCTAGTACCAAAATGGTACCCAGAGAGATTGGAACTATCGTAAAGGGTGGAATGGTAGGATATACTGGATTGATTCCGTTCAAAGACATAAACCGCACCTGAATCTGTATTTTGAGAATCATCAAAAGGGGCACCAACAAAAATAAAATTTTCCAGCATCGCCACAGAATGTCCGAATCGATCGCCTTGGAAAATCGTACTAGGCACAATCTCGTAAGATGAATAATCGGGAGGAGTAAGGGAAAACAATTGTGCACTACCCTGCTGGTTCTCTCCTCCTAAAGGGATACCGACCAAAAGAAAATCATCATTGATTGACAGATTATATCCAAATAGATTTCCCTGTGTTGAAGCAGGATCCTTGAACTCTTTAACCAATTCGAATTCATTGGAAGAAAAAGCATACAATTCAACCGTTCCACCATCAGAATTACCGATGTCTAGTGAACTCACCGCAAAAGAGGTTGGAGTAGCTGCAATATCCCACCCAAAGAGAACTCCGGCAGGATCATCGTTTTCATGAAAATTTTGGTAGGGGCTACTTCCGTTAAAATCATTGGTGATAAGATTTTTGTAAATAGAAACCGAGCCTCGAAAAGAATTATAATCTGGGGCACCAGAAAATATCCAGCCGTTTGCATGGCTCAAAGATGTCCCCAGTTGAGCCCGGGTGGCATCCAACGAAAAAGCGACTGAACCCTGATTCATAAATGTTAATGAATCATTGATCTTCTCAAAATAAGAAATTCTTCCAAGCATACCATCGGATCCAGGGTTACCAATGTAAAGATCATCGGACTCATCAACGGCGACCGAATAACCAAATAGGCTTCCATCAGTTTGCGTAGCAGGCACAATTGGTTCTGAAGCTAAAAAGGGTAGAACATCAATCGTAGCATTCAGCTCGGCTTGACCTTCTGGAAAATAGATCAGTGTACGGGGAGTCTCGGAATTAGGCCTAAAGTAACAATATTGATGAAATCCGTGAACCCCATTGTTAAAGATATCATTTTTTAATGTTGTATTTTGATAGACGGAACCATTTGTTTCACCGATCAAAATTTTAGGACCTGAATGGGTAACACTTCGAATCAAATAGGGAACACCTTCAAACAATTCCAAACTTGGAAAAGACTCATCATTTTTCTGAAAAGACTGATTGGCTTCAGACCAAGTAAAGTCAATCCTGGTTGGTTCATTCGATCCATAGCTCGTAAGGCCAATAAAAGGCACTAAAGAAAAAAAGATCCAATGAAGTCTTAGGTAAGTGAAGATACGCAGTAAGCTCGAAATAAAGTTACAATTATGCTTCACAATGTAGAAAAGATAGGTATCTAAAATATCAATCTACAAAGGAATAAATGCAAAACAAAATACTAAGATCGATTCAGAAACATATAGATTAAACACTGGAAAGTGATTTTTTAGAATCTTTAATTAAATTTGTCGGATAATAATCGGCTAAATTAGATAAGATATAATCACTCGGATAAAAATTCTCCAAAACTAAGTAGTCTTGACCATTTTTCCTCATAGAAACTTTTGAAATTATAATTTCTGGAGTTTTCTCGGGAGCAAATAAAATATCGTCATGCGAAGCGTTCATTTTTTCTTTAAATAAACTGGGTGTAAGATGCCCCCCCAAATGATCGCTTCTACCGGTAGCTACGTGACAAGTTCCAAGAATTTTTTCGTCCTGAATGTCTTTGCCAGAAAAAGGTAGAAGTTGTGTGCCAAAACCTAGTTCACCTATCGCACCAGTCATTGGGTCACTACGGAGCAACTCGTTTCGGGAGTCTACCAATTCCTGATTGCCTCTCAATAAAGAGCAAGAGGTAATGAATCCATCTTCAACCTTCATAGCGGCTAAAGTGCCATCATCAAATCGGAAAGGAAATTCGCCCGAAGCTGATTTTGGAACAAAATAGACTTCACCAGCAGGTAGATTTGCAA
>JAYQBP010000065.1:0-10029 GCA_038137385.1 Opitutales bacterium
CCTCCGGCGTGACAGGCCGGCGCTCTAACCAACTGAGCTACTACCCCAATAAGGAAGAAGCTAAAATTAATATGAAATAACCTATTTAAGTCAAGGAACAAGGATTCGAAAAAAATGGTTTTTTAGGACTCATCATTCATTAATCTTGGAGAATCTTACACGATCGATAAGTAATTAAGAATGAATAATTTGTGTTGCAAAAAGTTAGAGTTGGGCCCAATCGCTACCAATGCATTTTTAATGTGGGAAAAAAATGGTTGTGAGGCAGTCTTAGTCGATTGCCCACCCGAGGGAGGTAAAGAAATCCAAGATTTATTGTTTCATAATAATTTAAAGCTTAAAGAGATCTGGTTCACTCACGGACACTGGGATCATATAGCGGGTGCCCACGAACTTTTGGAGACCGGGGTCAAGACCTATGGTCATCGAGCTGACAAGTTATTGTTTGAAAAACCTGAATTAATGTCAGGCTTCTCTTTTCCTAATATTCGATTAGTCCCCGTGCCCATAACCAACTGGGTTGAGCATGGTGATACACTCGATCTGTGGGGAAGGGAGGTAACCATTTTACATTGTCCGGGTCATTGCCCTGGCATCATTAGTTTTTAACTGAATTCAGATAAGATATGCTTTGTTGGAGATGTAATCTTTTCTGGTAGCATTGGTAGAACGGATTTGCCAGGTGGGGATTTTAACCAACTGGAAAAGTCTATTTTAGAGAATATTTATACTTTAAATGATGATACGGAACTGGCCGTTGGGCATGGACCGAACACGAGTGTGAGAAAAGAAAAATCATCGAATCCGTATATCCGTGGTTAGATCGAATTTTTTAAATGATTAAAAATTTTCTTACTGATTGATGATTCATATCATTCAAGAGCCAGATTCGGCAGGGCAGGGTTTTGTTGATGAAGTTCTTTTGCAATTGGTAAAAAGTATCTTCTCCAGAAAGGGAAACTTGGTGAGTGAATTAGGCTTTGAATTCCGCCCAGAACAAGCCTTGATGGCAGAAAGATACACTAAAAATCTTGCCTCGGGTGAACACCTTATCTTTGAAGCGGGTACGGGGGTGGGAAAAAGTTTAGCCTATTTGATCCCTTCTATAATTTTCGCCTTGGCCAGGGAAAGAAAATGCGTGGTGGCTACCAATACAATTAGTTTGCAGGAGCAATTGCTGTCCAAAGATATCCCAACAGTTAGGGATTTATTCCATCGCACTCGAAGTCTTATTCCATATGCAGAGTTCAAATGTGCCTTGTTGGTGGGGCGTGCCAATTATCTATGTCAGAATCGTCTGCATCGGGCTCTAATTGGTAAAAGTGATTTGTTCGATGCGAATCAATACAAAGAATTGCAGCGTATAGCTGATTGGGCAGCATCAGGACCTATTGAGGGAATAAGGCAGGAGATGAATCCTATGCCCAACCCAGTGGTTTGGGATATGGTGAATGCAGATTCATCACTTTGTTCTTCAAAAAGGTGTCGACCAGAGGATTGCTTCTACAGAAGAGCAAGGAGTGTTGTTGATGGAGCCGATCTTATCGTTGTGAACCATAGCCTCATGTTTTCTTTGCTTGGAGCGGGAGTTTCGTCGGCAAATGAAGGGGACGGAATCTTGTTCCCTGATGATTTTATAGTCTTTGATGAAGCTCACGAAATCTCAGAAGTGGCCAGTGAACACCTAGGCATCTCCATAAGTTCTTGGGCTTTGGAAACCTGGTTGCGACAGTTGTATAATCCTAATAAAAGAAAAGGACTGCTCACTCAAGTTGCCAGGGAGTGTGATATCAACGCATTGGATCAAGCGGTTCGGGCGATTCAAGATTTTTTCCAATTTCTTCATCTGGAAATTCTCGACGAGAAAGATCGGGTGAGGTTGCTCAACCCTCATGCATTACCCATGGAAATTTTTCCGCCTCTGAGCCGCTTAGTTCGAAACCTTATTGAACTCGCTGAAATGACCAAGGAAGAGAGTGTAAGAATAGAACTTCGTGATAAAGTGAAAAGATTACAGGGGTATTTGAGTGATCTTACGGAAATCGTAGAGCAGAAAAACCTCAATTCTGTTTACTGGATTGAGCGTGGAGGACGCACGAATCAAATTATTTATCTACGAAGTGCGCCGTTGGAGATATCTAATATTCTTAAAGAAGAACTGTTTTCCAAAGGGGTGCCTGTTTTAATGACAAGTGCAACCATCACAAGAAAGGGCAGTGCATCTTTCTTTAAGACCCAAGTGGGTGCTGATCATGCCGATGAGTGTGTGGTGGAATCTCCGTTTGATTATGCAAATCAAATGACAATTAAAATCTGTAATGACTGTCCAGAGCCCCAAAGTTCTAACCGTCAGAACTACCTGGATTATTTGACCCGGGCAGTGGATGGGTTGGCTAGAGCTTTTGAGGGAGGGACTCTCGTGCTTTTCACAAATTATTCCGATTTGAGATATTGCCACGATCAACTGAAGCCCGGTTGGTCAAGATTGCAACGTTCCATCTATGCTCAAGGGTGTCAGTTATCACGGTCGGAATTACGCAAGCGGGTAGTGGATGAAGGGGATGCTTTGTTGCTTGGAGCTGAGAGCTTTTGGAAAGGATTTGATGCCCAGGGGGCTTGTATTTCGCAAGTCGTGATTACCCGATTGCCTTTCGAGAATCCGGGGCATCCACTTCACGAAGCTAAAAGTGAGATTCTTCAGGCCCAAAAAAAAAGCTCCTTTTATGAGATTGCACTTCCTTCAGCAGTTATGCGCTTTCGTCAGGGAGTAGGCAGGCTGATTCGTTCATCTACGGATGTCGGTCAACTGGTCATTCTCGACTCTAGAATTATCCAAAAAAATTATGGCAAAGATTTTATCTCTGAATTACCAACTAAAAATTTTGAATCAACTTGCTTGCTTGACCTATTGGGGTGCTGAGGTTTGATTAATGGTTCTTTTTTAACCCACTGATAAATTATTTTTTATGAATATTATCGCTCACGGACACTCCGATGTAGGCTTTCTTCGAGAAACGAATGAAGACTCTTACTTAGTTCGTGAAGACAAGGGAATTTTTGCCGTTGCGGATGGAGTTGGAGGTTTACCATATGGCTCACTTGCCAGTTTGTTGGCTGTACAAAATTTTGATGCCTTAATCCAAAGTCCTGATCATTGTTCTCAACCGCAAGATCTCTCTAATATTGTACATATACTTCATCGCAATATTCTTCAATGTGGGGCGATTGTTGGCGGTCAGAATGGCATTGGAACCACATTTTCTGGGGTGAGGGTTACCGGAGATCAATTCATCTATGGACATGTTGGGGATTCTTACATCCTTCATTACGATCACTCCCAGAGTCAACTTCATCACATTTCGAAAGTCCATACCCTAGCAGCTGAGCTTATTTCCAAGCATGGTCCCGATGCAGCCAAGGAAATGCCTGAGCATTACAACCATACATTAACCCGCTGCCTTGGGCAGGATATCGATTTCAGTGTAGATGTTGGTGGATTTAAAGTTTCTTCTGGTGATAAAATTGTACTCTCCTCAGACGGATTAATTAACATGGTATCCTTGGAAGAGGTTGCCAGTTTATGCGGAACAATGGAGGCCAAACCTCTGGTGCATGAATTAATTGATCAAGCCAATCAGAATGGAGGTATTGATAATACCACGGTTGTCTGTTTGCAGATTCAGTGAGTTTCTTAGGTTTTAGGTGTGGAAGATCCGATTGTTCATCTTAAAAAAAAAGTCGAAAATTCCCCCAATAATTTGTTCTTTAGGTACTCTTTGGCTCAAGCTCAGTTTGGACTTGAAAAATATCAAGAGGCGATCGAGCATTTAAATGTCTGTATTGCGGGAAAGAGTGATTGGATGATGGCTTATTTTTTGTTGGCCCAATCAGAAATTAAGTTGGGCAGAATTGAATCGGCGAAAGTTTCGCTTTCGGAAACCATGAGACTAGCCGAAGAGCAAGGACATGATGACCCCCTAGTGGAAGCTTCTGATCTTTTGAGTACTCTTGAAAGCCCGTAGGTTGCTTAGGCGATTGGGCGATTATTTTGTAGCAAGCTTTCGAATCAAAAAACTTACTTGAGTGAGTATTTTAAAGAAACTTTCGATTGTAAGTATATAGACTCTTCTATCAAGAATACTAGGTTTACTGAGGGACATTTTGTTTTTTGCGGTTTTTGCTACTTCTTTTTACGGAGAAGCTTTTCTTTTGGCTTTTACGATACCTAACCTGTTTCGACGGATGTTGGGTGAAGGTACTTTGAGTTCGGCATTTATACCGGTCTTTTCTGGTTTATTTAGTCGTGGAAAAGAAAAGTTGGCGTGGTCCCTACTCAATCAAACATTAACCCGCTTGTTTCTTTATTTAGGAGCTTTCTCAATCGTTGTCTGTTTCTTGTCTTGGGCTATTTTTAATTCCGATTATTTAAGCCAAGAAAAATGGCAGATCGCCTCTTTTCTGAATGTGAGTACCTTTTCCTATGCCTTATTCATTTGTTCGGCATCTCTTTTGATTGCTGCACTGAATGTGAAGGATCGGTTTTTGGAGGGGGCCACTTCTCCGATTGTTTTAAACAGTATTTTAATCGGCATTTTATTCTTTGGAATCATTTTTGAAATTCAAGATCTCTTTGTCTTTGCAACACTTTTAGGTTTTGGAGTTCTTTTATCGGGTATTTTTCAGCTTCTAATACCTTGGGTTTCTTTAAAAATTAAGAGCGAATGGAATTGGGCTTTTGATTACAACAAAAGTGAATCGTTTATGGAGGTAAAGGCCCTCTTTTGGATCGGTGCTTTTGGTGCAGCGGTTTCTCAAATTAATATCCTGATTTCTAGATTTTTGGCCTATTCCTTGGAGGATTCGGGGGGTGTTTCTCTTTTATATCTTGCATCGAGACTGGTTGAGTTGCCTTTGGGTATTTTTGCAATTGCACTATCCACGGTTTTGTTTCCTGAACTCGCACGTACTGCAGGTTTGGGAAATGAAAGAGGGTACCAAAAAGCATTTTTTCTTGGTCTACGCGTAATTTTTGCCCTTACCATTCCTGCGGCTTGTGCTCTGTATATGATTCCAGAATTAATTATTGGTGTTCTTTTTGAATGGAATAATTTTGGTAGTACAGAAGTGTTGAAGGCTTCTTCCGTATTAAAGGTGGCTGCATGGACAATCCCCGCATACGCAAGTTCAACCTTTTTTGTAAAAGCTTTGCATTCCCAAAAAAGGATGGATGCCCCATTTCACGCCGCCGTTGTAAGCTTACTGGTAAGTCTTTGCTTCAGCTTACTTTTGATGTCTGAATTTGGAGTTTTAGGGCTTGCTTTTGCCAACCTAATTGCCGCTTACTCTCAATGCGTGTTTCTTGCGTTTAAATGTGAGTTTCTCAGCATTCGCGCTATTTTTGACTCCCGAAAAGTAGACATGTTAAGGATATTGATTTCGGTTGTTTTTCTGGCCTTAATTTTAGGCTTTGGGTCATCCATTCTAGAAAGTTCAAAGGATAAATTTTTCCAATGCTTACAATTAACCCTTTTGATTTTAATTGGTATCTCAAGTTATGTTGCCATGCTATTTATCTTGAAGTTTTCATGGTTTCAGCAAAAACAAATGAGGTAGTTGAATTCCCAAATTAAAATAAAAGATATGTCTTTTCTCTCCAATCATTCTTCCATTCAAAAAGGTTTTTCTCTTCTAGAATTATTGGTGGTCATATCAATTATTGGCATACTTGGAGGGCTTATTTTTACCGGAGCCAGCTTCTTATTTAAAGATACTTCCGCCAAACAAGCTACCATTGAAATCGAGGTTTTAAAAATGGCCTTGGAGGAGTTCCGACAAGAGAATGGGGCTTACCCTGTGACTTCACTCGCAGATTGGGATGAAAGAATAGGTGCTCAAATTTTACTGCATTCCTTGCTCGGTACTCATGAATACGATGAGGATAATGAAGATTGGTCATGGCGTGAAAAGGATCAATTTGATGAGTCGCTTATTTCGAGCGATGATTTAAATATTCAAATTTCGGAAGATACAGGCAACTCGTCCGACCTTTATAATTGGCAAGAAGTGGAGCATTACCTTGTTGACCCCTGGGGAGAGCCCTATATCTATCAGTCTCCCCGTGCTGATGGTCATCAAGGCTACCTTTTGTATTCCAAAGGATCTGATATGAAATCTCAACCTTTTGACTCTATCCTAACGAGTGAACCTCAGAAACGACCGGAAGACTTTGATAATATCCCTCCAAGTGAACCAGGGAAGTGGTAATTTATGAAACGAAAGCATTATTATTCTAAACGAGGCTTTTCCCTCATCGAACTCTTGGTGGTGATTACAATCATCGGTGTCCTAATGGGCATTGTTATTCCGGGAGCTATCGGTATTTTTGGGACTTCAGAAAAGACTGAAATGAAAGCCATTCTCCGGTCTTGGGTAACTCAATTAAATCAGTTTAAATCTCATTATGGTTACTACCCACCTTTCCTTTTCCAAGATGAAGAGGGGGTTGCCTTGGAGTTAAAAGAGTCGGATAATTCTGCCTTGTTTGTTTATGCGCTCAAAGGAAAGTCCAGGTCCGCCAATGGTTGGGTGACTGAGACAGATGAAGAAATCATTAAGCAAAATAAACAAGGGGTAGAATTCCATCCATTTGGAGAGGATGAATTTGTTCTCACTGATAATGCAGAAATGCAGCTAAAAGGGTTATCGGGCTTAGTCATTATCGTGGATCATGACGGGGATGGAGATATTGAGTTGAGTGATACCTTGCTGGATGACATGTTTGCCAACTTTCGCAAGGATTTTGACGCTGCCCAAATTGAACTTGCCGAGCAGAGAAAGGATCAAATGCGTATCGTTTACCAAGGAATTGCCATTATGCTCTTAAGTGACGAAGCTTCCGATCTGAGTAACATTTATTCTTGGAATATTGAGAAGTATTTCGAGACAGATTAATCAGAGTACGCTTTTGAGCGTTGAAAACTAGAAATCTACCAAGGCAGGGTTTTTCGCTGCTAGAGTTGTTGGTGGTGATTGCGGTTATGGCAATTATGATCGGATTGGTCGGATTTTCATTTTCAGGAAGCGGTGGAGGTCAATTGGGACAAGGTCAGAGATTGATCCTTTCTTTGCTTCAGCAAGTAAAAACACTGGCTTTATCAACCGGTAAGGAATGTCGACTCATAGTGAATAGCGACCTCAATGACGAAGTAAAATCCCTGCGCTACATAGAAATTGTTGTCCAAGGCGACCAAGAAGACTCGAATAATTCAGGGTCTTGGGAAATTTATGGAAATGGAGTTTATCTTCCCGAAAATGTCTGGTTCGTTACGGAAGATTTGAAACCCGAAGAAGGACCGGTGGATGGCTATTGTAAGTGGAGTGCTTCCGAAGAAGAATCATCGTTTCAACTATCTTATCCAGTTTCTGGTTATCGCTTAGCAGATGGACAGGATATGAGGGATTTTTTATACATTTCTTGCAATTCAACCGGAAGGTTTCAGACTAGTACCTCCTTGCAATT
Source organism: Opitutales bacterium (assembly GCA_038137385.1). Taxonomy (GTDB): domain Bacteria; phylum Verrucomicrobiota; class Verrucomicrobiia; order Opitutales; family Seribacteraceae; genus Chordibacter. Next base: position 7,520 of record JAYQBP010000065.1, read on the forward strand.
AGTCATTTCCAGTGGGAATCTAAGACAAATGGATGGACAGTTAAGGCCTTTTTTCCCAAATCCTAAAATTTTAGCTGGAGTATTAATCCAACCATTTGGTGGTATTTTTTCCTTAGGCGCCGACGATTTTGTTAATGAGAATTAGTCCTCGCAATCGATCTTTTAATCAGGGATTTACTTTAGTCGAGGTAATCATTTCCTTGGCTATTTTTGGAGTTTTGATCGGAGGCGTCATTGGTGCTTTGCCATGGGGAATAGAGAAATCAGATAGCGTAAGGGATCGAAATACAGCCCAGGCACTCGTGGATGGTGTTCAAATTGAATTAGAACGTTTAGGGTTTTCAGTCGTTGAATGGGGTACGCGAAGGTTAGAGGGTTTATACAGAGCCAGTGGAGAGCCTGAAGATATTGAAAACGGCACAATAAGAAAATTGATTCTCGTTGCCTCAAAAAATGGTCAAAGAATTTCTCTCGAGCGAGTTGTCGAAACGGAACAAATCAGAAAAAGCGGAAAATTAGAAACCATGGATGAGCATGAAGATGTATCCAATGCGATCACTTTCGGGGGTAGGGTAGATTTTGAAGTCAGTGATGGTCATCCTGTATCTCTTGAAGGCTTTTCTTCCTCTGTAGAAGATGAAATTGCCCTAGCTAGCAACAGATGGGTAGACCCAGAGGATAGATATTTTGCGATTATCTGTTCTCAGTTTTCAAGGTTTCCTGATAAAAGTGGTCCTGAATCAAGACATTTTCATCATCCAAGTAATGGCTATTTGGCCTTAAATGTTGAAGTGCAATGGCCGTACAAGGTTCCAGGAAATCAGCAAGACACGATCCGAGTAGTTGAAGAAAAATATCGATCTAATTTCTCCTTCCCTCTGGCGATTGCTAGGTGAACCAAGTAAATTTGAGTATGGTTTACAGTTGGTTTCTTGCAATCCGACCCAAAACCTTAGTCGCCTCTATCATTCCCGTTACCCTGGCAGGTTCCGAGTTCTTTCCTAGAGCAGAAAGCTTTCCATGGATTGTTTTGGTTGGTTGTTTCGCCTTTTCGATTTTGGTCCAAATTGGATGCAACTTGGCGAATGACTATTATGACTTTCTCCGTGGGTCGGATTTTAATCGTAAAATGGCTCCAGATCGAATGGTGGTGAACGGAAAAATTAAGCCTCAGACCATGCGTTTTGCATTTATTTTTATTTTTCTTCTCTCATTCATTGTCGGCTGGATGACATGGTATAAGAGTGGGGCTCATATGGGGATGATTTTAGTCGGAGTTTTATCCATTTTGTTCGCTTTGGCCTATACTGGTGGCCCATTCCCCCTAGCATACAATGGTCTTGGCGATCTGTTTGTTATTATTTTTTTCGGTTTTGTGGCATTAGAGGGAACGACCTTCGTTTTATCCTCATCTGAAAGCTTGGATTATGATTCAAATTTTATTTTATCTCTGGGCACGGGATTAATCATAAATAATTTATTAGTTATAAATAACTTCCGAGATGTGGAATCAGATAGATTAGCCAATAAGAGAACAATCATCGTTTTGTTTGGGAGAAAAATAGGAGTCTTTTTGTTTATATTATCCTTTGGTTATGTAAGTTTGATACTACCCATTTTTTTTAACTTTAGTTATCTGAACCTGTTTGTCTTTGTTCCATCAATCCTATCCTTGGTTGTGATGTTAAAAGCAGAACAAAAGAAGCATTTTGACTGGGCATTAGTCCTATCGAGTTTTGCTATCCTTCTTTTTGCATGGGTAAATGTCATTGGATATGATCATTAACAATTCGAAATTAGGGATATTCTTGGAATTATGATTCATCTCCGATAGGGATTGGGTATGTATCTACCTAAATTGACAGATTTCCCTAGTTTTTCTCTTCAGCGTTTGCTCTCCACCTGTTTCGGAGATTCTTTCAACAGTTTAAGGTTTTGTATATTAATCGATCTTCCCGATCCAAGATTGGTTAAAGATTTTGCCTTCCTCAATCAATCGGGTTTTGATGTACAAAAAATGGCTGTTAGTCATTTTTTGAATGAATTAAACCAAGATAATCAGGCGGTTTCCATACTTGATAACCAGTGTGATTTTTTTGCTTTCAAGACTACTGGGGGCAGTAATTTAGACCCTGAAGACTTGGCGGTTTCTCCTCAAGGATCACAGCTGAGCTTAGCCAAAGATATTTATCCTAATTATGATATAATACTGGCAATAACCGATTTTTCGCTTACGGCACCCCTCACGGCAATGGCTAAGTTTTTCGGGTTTAGGGGAGCCACTCTACATGGAGTCAATGAGATCATTCTTAATTCGGGGCTAAGTGTTGATTACGAGTTGGTTAGTAAGCAATCGGAAACTCTGAGGGCTCTCCTCAGTGAGGCTGAATTTTTTAACCTTGAGCTCGCTTGCCTTGGTCAAACCTACCAACTTCAACTGGACTGTGCGAACCAGCCTGCCCAGAAAAGTCATGGTCTTTGTCCCCCAGGGTCACCAGATGTTGCAAATC
>JAYQBP010000066.1:0-6233 GCA_038137385.1 Opitutales bacterium
ATTTAATATTTTGTAATTATAACTTAATACAGTAACAGGCAACTCTAGAATATCATGAATATGATTAATACTGTTGATAGTATTACAATATCTTGAGTTTGAAGAAACAAAATTCATACTAGAATCAACTAAGAAATTTTCTTTCTTTAATGCAATAAGAGTATTTTGATCAATTGAGTATCCACCACTTCTATGCGAAATGGGATACTCACCCACCCAATCGAATATCTTTTGTTTACCATAACTTAAAACTTTAATCTGATCTTCGAGTGAAAGTTTGGCCATAAAATCTTTATTATAATGTAAAAAAGATTTATTTTTTTTTAATTCCTGAATGAAAAGATTATCCCTCTTGTCAATGCGCCAACCTGGATGTGTATGTAGTTGAAGATCAAAACCTGACTCTTTAACATCGAGACAAACTTGTCGCATATAATCATTACCCCAAAAAGAGTTTTCGTAAATATCCACAAAAAAAGTAGCAGGAATGTTGAATTTTTTAAATATACTGAAAAGCTTTGATATTCCCCAAAGTTCACTGTATCCATTCATTTTACCATCGATCATTTGGTATGGAGCATTATCACCGTGAACGCCCTCTACATCAACAGAAGTAAATATATAAAACATAATTAATATTTATATTTAAGACTTATATAATAGATTAAAATTATTGAGGGAAGTAATCCATGTGTAAATAAAAGCGTCAATAATTCAGTTTCGGTTGAATGAACCATGATTAAAAATACTAGAGAAGCTAAAACAATATATAAAGAGGGTTTTATTAATGCATAGAATTTGATTACAAAATAATCTAATATTAAAAAAAATAAAAATGTAATTAACAGACCAAAATAACCAAAATAAGTATAAAATGTGAACAATTGACAACAACTAGCATTGATGCTTTCGATAGCATTAGTAACATAATTTAGTCCTATTATGTTGGGCATATCTAAGGGGGCGACATTAAACAAAGTGGCTATTTTGGGAATACCTCCTATACCAACAAAACCATTATTATTGGCATAATCAAGCCACCAAGATCCCACTTTTATACCAGGTGAAAAAAAGACTCTATCGTATATACCATAGGTCCAAAAATAATATAAATTGTCAAGGTTGATGTCTACTTCGTTAATTCTTATAACAATAATAACAGGAATCAAAAAGAAAATAAATAACTGTAAAAATATTTTAAAGAAGTTATATCTGAAACCATTCTTAAAATAATTAAAACAAATTATAAGAAGAAGAATATATAGCAAAGAGGATCGATTTCCAGGAATAAATGTAATAAATGATAAAACTAATATTATTAGAATAAAAGTTACATAAGTAATAGAAATCTTCTTTAAAAAATGAGATTTGTAACATAATGTTAATATTAAAACAGGTATTATTGAACTTCTCAAAATACTAAATCCATACAAAGTAAATTTAGATTCCAATAATTTGAGGGAAGTTTCTCTTGTTTCTTTAACTAGTGAAGGACTTGCAAAAAAATGATACAAACCAGTATTATAAAAACTAACTTGGTTGAAATAAATAATAAGTAGCATTATTACAAGGGAAAATAGTAATAATGTTTTTTTGAGTGAAAAGGCATATTTAGAAAATTTTTGTTTTTTATAAATTTTCTTACAAGATGTATTAAATATATAAAAGTTAATTATAAAACTTAGTGGAAATAGAAAAACAATTATTGTATAAATAAAAATAATATTACTATATTCATATAGGTAATTATATGAAAAAACACTTGGTATTTGCACTCTTACTATAAAAAAAAAGAAAAATAAAAATGATGGAAGATAAAAGAAATGTTTTTTTAAAAGTAAAAAATAACATACTGTAGTTAAACAAATTAATGAACTTAAATAAATAAAGGACATTTCATTTATAATTTATTAACTATGTTTATCTGATCGTTAGATAAATAAGAGATTAATACAGCTTTATTCTTTCCTGTTAGCACAAAATAGCTACCAGCAGATACAGCATTAAAACCGGCTAAGATACTTTCGCAAATATGATTAAAAGAGCCAATTCCACCACAGGGGATAAGAGGGATTTTTAACTGTGAAAGTAAAATTTTAAGATAATTATTATCTAAACCATTGTATGTTCCGTCATTTGTAATACAATTAATGAAGATTTCACCTGCACCAAGGGACTCTGCAAGGAGAGCAAGCTCAATTGGACAATTTTTTGGTAACTTTTTTACTGTTTTAGAATAAACTTGGGGCTTTCGAAATATTATACTTGTAGTCTATTGAAACAACCACACTTTGAGAACCAATATATTTAGACAATTCCAGAATAAAATTAGGTTTTCTAAGAAAATGAGAATTAATAACTATTTTTTCTATTCCACAATTTAATATTTTTCTTGCATCAGAAATAGAACTTACTCCACCTCCATAACCAAGAGGTATGAAGCATTCACTAGCAATATCTCGAATAAGATCATAATTGATTTTATTTTTAGAAATTGTACAATTTACATCAACCAATAATATTTCATTAACAAACTTATCATTAAATATTCGTATAGAATTAATAGGATCTCCTATATATGTAAATTTTTTAAAATTTTTAGACTTAACTAAACAGTCATTTTGTATTTGTAAAAGTGGAATTATTCTCTTCTGAAGCATTTTTGAATAAAGTATGTATAAAATATAAAAATAATAATAGAAATCAAACAATAACATACTAAATCAATTAATATGTTATGATTGGAAAAATAGAAATAAAGAAATGAGAAAACAACAGAAATAGATAATACCAAAAAGTTAAACCCTAGAAGGTTTAATTGATATTTACAAAGGAATAATGCATAAATGAGCCATACCAAATAATAAATTGTGAGAAACAATGATTGGAATTTAATAATAAAATTTATGTCAAAGGCAAAATAACATAATAAAGGTATAAGAATAATCGATAATATAGAAAATATAGATTCCAAATAAAAGTAATCCTTTTGTTTATTAAATACTTCGAACACTTTATCCATCCAATTACCTATTGTTAATATATATACTGGAACTATTAAAATATTTATATAATAGGATGCATTAACGAAATTTTCGCCCAATATTAAAGTGGTTAACTCACGTTGGTTTTTAAAATAGAATAATATAAAAGGAAAAGAAGATATAAACATCAGATTAAAGCTATTAAAAATGAATTTGTCTGATTTATTATTGCTGCATGATAAAAAATTAAAAAAAATTGGCCTTAATGTACTTGCAATTAAATTGTTTGGTGCATTAACAACACGGTTTGCTATACTATAAAATGCAACTTGTGATGGTGATGAATAAATTGATAGTGTATATATAATTAATCTTTCACGAATATTAGAAATAAGCGTGTATGGTGTCATATAAAATAAATAAGATCTATATCTTAATAATGTAAAAGGAAGGTACCTAAACTTAATAAATTTTAAAAATTGCAGTTTATACTTATAGAAAAAATAGATTATATATATAAATACAGAAAGAAAAAAAGTAATTAATAATGAAAAACATAAAATTTTTAACTGCGTATAAGGGATATTACACTTTAAGATTATGATTGAAATACATATTGGTAAGACTGAAATAATTAAATTAGTGAAACTATATATTGTAAAATAACCATATCTTATAGATATACCACAAAACAATTTTTGGAAACAAATAGTTAGAGTCAATATGTAGAATAAAAAAAATTCATTCAAAGTGTATATATAATTATAATACTGAAAAAATATAAAAAGAAATAATGTAATTATAAATGAAATAATTATTGAAGAAGCTATAGCAAGAAGACATAATAAAACAGTTGAAACTCTTGTCCTAGCGATTACAATAGCAGAATCGAGTCGTAAGCTTGATATTGTTGCTATAAATATTGCTGTTGTATAAAATAATGTAAAATTGCCAATTGTATTTGTATCGAATAATCTTGTATATATAGGTATTGACAAAAAAACAAATAATTGACCAAATGCATTACAAGAACCTAACTTAATTATTGATTTTAAAATAATATTATCTAGCTATTTTTTTACAGAGTAATATAATATTACTAGGCTTTTCGAAAGGTATTATCTTTTGAATAAGTGATGGTAAATTGTTACTCAGTAGAAACGGTCTCGCAAATATACAAAATAATTTTATTATATTAATTCCTATTAAATTGCTAAATAAAAGTCTTAATGTTGAATAAACATTATTATAATTACCAGAAGATGGCAATTTGTCATTCTTTATGAAATAATAAAATCTATTCAACAGTATTAAATAATTATATATCTTATTATAAAGTTTCAAATTTAAAATAATTTCATCTTTTATTAAGAATTTACCTTTCAACAAGTTTTTTAATGTTTTTTTATTAAAATAATTATCACCTATTTTACTCCCAATAATAAAATAGCCTCCATCATTTATACAATTATAAATATTTTCGATTAAGAGTAATTGTGAATCGTATTTTAGATAATAAATTACCTCTGAAGCGATGATTAAATCATAATTGAAACTATTAACCTTTATATTAGGTAATTCTGAATATAAAAATTTTATATCTGGATATAAATTATTTGCATTTTCTATTAATTTTTCGACGAAATCAATACCATAGACCTCGCTACAACCGATTTCGTTTTTAATCTTGTTAGTGAGCGTACCAGTAGCACAACCTATATCTAAAAAACATCCTATTTTAGTGTAATTGATATTTCTTTTTAAGACTTTAATATACTGTTTATGACGATAAACTTGATATCCTAAATTATCATGATCAAAATAGGAAGCAAAACTAGAATCACTAGCATTTTTAATAAACCATTTTTGCGGTGCCCAATCAACTTGTGTTTTCAAATAGGTGATCTCCAAAAAGATAATTTTCTGTTAATTTTAGATTCTATAAATTTTATGTCATTTTCAAAAATCAAAACTAGTTCATCAAAATCTGTTTGTTTAATCTTGTGACTTCTTAATGTAATCTCAATGAGACTAAGATAATATTTCAAAAATTTTCTTTTAAATCTAGACCATAACAAGGTAAAACCAATAATGTCAAATATTGATGTAATTGTTTTATTAGTATATTTTATAGTTTTGTATATACTATTATGCTTTATAGACTTACCTTCTTTTTCAAATCTTAACATTCCATCATTTTTAGTATTATTAACACCAAGATATTCAAATACTTCTGACAAAAATGAAGAATTGTTTTTGACTATATCTTCATAAATAAATATTTTTATTTTATTATCACCGAAATAGTCATAGTAAGATTGCAGAAGATTTTTGTATCTACTTCTTTTAATCAATAGATTGTTTTGTTTTATGGCATCCTTGAAGGTTATATTTTTATTTATTTCGCCCATTCTTATTGATCTTAAATAGTCTGAATAAGCTCTTAAGACTGGATTTCTTAGTACTACAAATATATTGGTATCTGGGTTAATATCATAAATGGTTTTTGCTACTAAATCACAATATTCTGGATACATATAAGTTACCGAATACTCGATTAAAACTTTTTTATCAGTATAAGGTTTGAGTTCATTCAAATACCATTCAAGTTTTTTATCCCTATTTTCTGAGAAAAAATGTAAGCCTCTTCTCGGTTTACCAATTTCAGGATGACTGTAAAGTGCTTCATGAAGCCATGATGAAGCACATCTTCTTGTTCCGATCCCTATGTAATCTGGGAATTTCATTAATTATTTTCTTTTGTTACTAATAAATTATCGCCGAAACCTCTCGGAATAATGCCTCTCTTTTTCATGTACTTTGCTACTCTCAATAGTTTTTTATTTCTTTCTAATAACAAATATTTACTATTATTTGGATATGAAGACCAGCATTTTGGATCGTCCATCATAATCTTATTAAATTCAAAATCTGAAATCTGAAGTTTCTTTAGGATAAATTTTTTTTCAAACTTAATTTCATCTTCATTTAGTGGTGGTTTTTTAAGTATTTCTAATCCTTCAGTTCGTGACATATGTTTAGAGCAAATCATCGAAGAAAGATGAGCTCTTCGTTTATCAATACCAAATTTTTTAGGTAATATGTATCCCTGGTAAAATTTTGTGTATAAGGACTCATAATGTTTTCCGCCATAATCACGCCATTTTAATTTTTCCTTGAGTATTTTCTTTGCATTTACTTTATCAAATTTTAAGTAATTTAAAATACTTATATTTTTAGGTCTTATTA
>JAYQBP010000066.1:6243-9982 GCA_038137385.1 Opitutales bacterium
AATCCTTTAGTGATTTTTTCGAAAATCTATAATGCACTCCCTTTATATATTTCCAATCAAGTGCACTATATGTCCAAGATCTTGGCATAATACCTTCAGTGGCATAATTACGACCATTTAAAAGGTATTTTATTCCATATTTATTTGCAACTGACCATAGTGAAGAACGAATTGCATGGTCAGTAGGCAATTCGCCATCAGAGACAGATGCTTTCAGGAATGATTTCTGTAATTCTCTAAATGTACTCCAATTTAAAACTACAGTTTCAAGGTCAATCTTTAAAATACTCAATGCATTTTGTATATTATCGACTGCTAATTCAGAATTCCAGCCGTTATCAACATGTACAGCCAAAGGGTTTAAACCAAGTGTTTTTGTTAAATAAGCAATGTATGTGCTGTCTACCCCACCACTGATTCCAATAACGCAATCGTACTTAGATCGTTTACTTGTTTCTTTTATAGAATTTACAATTGAATCCAATGTTTTTTTATTTTTCTCTTTATCATCAAACTTCAAACATTCATTTAGATGTGAGTTACAGTGATTGCATGAACCATCTTCAAAAAATATTATTTCAGGATCACTTGTATCCATCAAACACTTGTTACATATTTTATAATTATTCATCATTTATAATACTTAAATTACTAACTGTTTTTCTAGCGGTTTTCCTTTCTTCATAAACAGTTGGATTATTGGATATTTTATCCTTAATATACAGACTAGCATTTATTATAAGAACAGCGTATGACACAAACAATTTATTTGCACCAACCTCAATGTTTCAGCACATTATGTTACGCCAAGAGTCACCCAAAGAACATTATGAGAGGAACTTCCTTTTGTTTTTACCCGAATCTGATATTATAAATTCTGAATCCAATTCTAATATGAAAGGGGACCTACAATCTTTACTCTTTTAAGCAAATTTGAAAAACCGCTCCCTCCCCTTTGCTCGCGAACCAAAGATAATCATCAAATCAATATCACCAAGCTTTTCAGCCCAATTGATAAGATTATCTTCTAGATCCTGTTTCAAAATCAGGAATGAGAAAGCGGGGTCATGACTGCTTGCATACTCTTGGAATATGCCGGTATGCGACCGGCAATGGTTTCTGCAAGTTCCTCGACATAGGTATGACTAGTGAGGTTACGATCATCCAGCATTTGGAGGAGTTCCTTAGAAATTTCTTCCTTGTAAAGGCTTGCTTTCAGTCCTGTACGAATGACTTCCCTGGGACTGTTGGCAGATAAATTATGCTCGGTAAGCAAATAAGCCTTTAAATATTTCCAGAATGCTTCGGTGCTATATTCAAACCTCTGAATCATCGCATCCCTCAAAATGATATTTTCTTTATTCTCGAAGTATTGAGGAACTAATTCCTGTAAACTCGCCAGTGCCCGCTCGGTTTGTTTTTTCTTTAGTTGGATGTCCAAAGCAGTACTTTTTCTTTTTCAATCTGATCGCCAAGAGTGGAATTGATGTCTTTCAAATCCACAAGGTCAAGCATCATGGGAATGGTAGAATACTCCCATTGTTCACGAATTAGAGATAGATCGGAACGGTCAATCTCCGTACCATTTATGGCAAGGTCGGCATCGGAACCTTCTTCCTCTTGCCCGCGGGCACGGGAACCAAATAAATAAACCTCAAACTTTTTCGCCGGCACTGCACGGGCAAAGACATCAATCATTTGCTCCTGATAACGGGCAAGTGTGCCCGGAAATTTGGTGAGGATGGTCACGGAATAAATTACTAGAATTCTTTAACCTTATTGAGTAAGTCTGGAATATGATTGGTGGCAAGATCCCATAATATATGGTCATCAATTTGGTCATATCCATGTGCCACTAAATTACGGAAACCGATAATCTTCCTGTATTCTGGAATTTTGGATTCTAACCTAGCCAAGTCGAGTCTCTCCATTCTCAGCAAAGCTTCACCGATAATTTCAAATTCTCTTTCTAGGGCAAGTTGGAGCATCCTATTAGAACGCAGGCTCTCTAAATCTTTGGAAGCACAGAACTCAATGATTTCTTCACAAGAAATGCGAATATCAAGTAATAATTTATCAACTCTATGAACCATAAATTAGCACTTTAGAGGAATTGATTTCATTTCTTAAAATTTCGTTTCGAATGGTTTTCTGGGAAATTAAATCTACCCGCCTTTGGAACAACTGTTCCATATCAGTTTTAAAATCCATGAATTGATCAAAAGAACCGTGAAAATCATTTCTTTCAAAATCTACAACCAAATCGATATCACTTTTATCCGAAAATTTATCGGTCAATACAGATCCAAATACATAAGCTGCATTAACTCGGTAATTCTTACAGATTTCCTTAATTTTATCTAATCTGTGATTTATAAAATCTGGAATCATAAATTAATTTAACAAGGATTCAATTGGGCATGCCATCTTCACCGTAAAGGAAATCCTGGCTAGTTGCGGCATTTGTGTATCGAGAGATCTTACCTGCTGATTCATTTAATAAGCGAGAAAGAATATGTTCCTTCGTTTTTCTGTTTAAAGAACGATGCCTATCGCTTGAATCTAATTTCTCATCTTTGGTACTGGAATCTTCCCAACTCTTAAACAAGTCTTCCACACTATCAAAGCTTTCTAATTCATCTCCACACTCTGCTTGATGAATTGCTTTCATAGTGGTTTCAATCGGGATATGCGAGCGATTGCAATGTTGCTGAGATAAATTTGTATTTTTCACAAAATCTTAGTAAGCGGCAGAACGCAGGTTAGTTGGTGCGATCGTATAAAGAGTCTCGAGTGTGGAGTCGTTCACCATGAGTTCGTAATCTTTGGGGACGCTTGGACAGATAAATTTTCTTTGATTTATTGTAATTCTAGTCTGAGAAAAACTGATAGATCGAGTTTAATAGGGTTTTAAGGGGATCAACTAAATTTAGCATTTTCTAAATTACCTGCTCCTTGTTGAGTAATTCAAGAAATTCTTCGTAACTATAAGTTTCTTCACCTTCACGCTCTTCCCAAGATTTAATGTCTTCTAGGTCTTCCTGCAGGCAAGCCTTAAGAGCATCATTTACAAGTTCTGACATGGACTTCTTCGTCTCCGAAGACTTGAGCTTCAATACCTGAAGGATGATGTCTTCAAGATTGAGGGTTACTTTTGGCATGAAAACGATTGGAGTGTAATGTTTGGTTAGTTATCAACTAACCTGAAAAATTATTCGGTGGGCATTCCAATAAATCCAAGTTTCTTTAATCTCGCTTTATCTTTGGTAGAAATGGGCTTAAAGCCCTCTCTTTGTAAGAAACTCTCAATTCTAGAAGCCTCGGTTTGACTTTTAGTCAACCGCTTGACGGATATTTTAACTTTTCTTGCTGGAGATTTAGCTTCTTTGGGCATTAAAAAATTACAGTTTCCAAGATCAATAAGTACAAATAGCATCAATCACTTTTGCCTGATCTTCCTGAGTGAGGTATGGGCTCATGGGTAAACTGAGACATTGGTTTGCCACTTTTTCAGCAACAGGGAAATCTCCTTCCTTATGTCCGAGATTTTCAAAGACAGGCTGCAGGTGCAAAGGTACGGAGTAGTAGGAAACTGAGGGAATATCTTTATCTTTGAGGGAATTTTGAATCTTTTCTCGTTGCTCAGCTAGAATCGTATACTGGGCATAGACCGAGGTGTTATGATCTCCGATACTTGGGGTAACTAAACCTTCAACATCTGCTAAACCTGTGGAGTAGG
>JAYQBP010000067.1:0-9897 GCA_038137385.1 Opitutales bacterium
GCCGAGTGCTCATTTGAAAACCTGCAGGAACTTATTAAACGAAGAGCACATCATCCAATTGAAGTGGTTTCTTTCAATCACTCCAATAACCAACTTGTTCACTTATCGGAAAAAATAGAACAATCTGTTACCCAACTTACTGAAATTCAATTGGTAGATCCCAGGCTCGGTCATTCGAATCGAGGAAAGTTCTCTGATTCAGGGACCATCGCAAATCGAGTGATCCACAAGGAAGAAGAAAACGAAAACTCTCCAAACGATCGAATGAACGAGGGGATTCATTCAAAACCAGAAGAGTATCTCAGGGAGGCTATATCTAAGATACGACAGCCTTCGAACTGAGGAAACGGTCACTTCAATCTTTAATTTTCTGAAATAAAAAGATGGGTGCCTGTAGGAACACCTTCAGCTAACTCAATAACATCTTGATTCGATAATTGAATACATCCGGAACTGGAGGGAGTGCCTAATTTTTCTTCGTGATTTGTACCATGAATGTACACAAATCGGTCGAATGTATCGATACCTTCCCCTTAATTTAGACCGGGTTGCAAACCTTCCAGTCGTAAAATTCTCGAGGTGATCAAATTTTTTTTTCTCATTTCCACATCACATTCCCAGTAAAGGCAATTGATTGGTTTCCTCGCCCGATAGACCATTCCCAATGGTTGGTCACCACCTATCATTTCGCATACCCGATGGAGCCCCAAGGGTGTACCCCAGGAATTTTCTCGACAACTTGGGGGCTTTAAAGAGGTGGAAATTACATATGTTTTGACACTTTTTCCATCTTTCTGATGATACAATTCTTGCTCAGCAATAGAAACAAGTAAAATGTTGGGAGTTCCCTGCATAGTTAAATCTTGTAGAACCTCTAAGTACTCACTTTTAATCCGCAAACTCATTGAAAAAATACAATATAGGAATCGTAGGCGCAACCGGAGCTGTTGGCCAAGAAATTATCACATTACTTGAAAAAAGAAGTTTCCCTGTGGGTCATGTTCATTTGCTCGCTTCTTCCCGCTCGGCAGGAAATGAGCTGAACGCGTTTGGTAAAAACCTAAGAATTCAGGAAACCACACCCGATTCTTTCCAAGGATTAGATTTCGCTATCTTTAGTGCAGGATCTGATAATTCAGTAAAGTTTGCTCACGAAGCGGTTAAGCGCAACTGCGTTGTAATAGATAATAGTTCGGCATTCCGCATGGACTCTTCCGTCCCTTTGGTCATTCCAGAAATCAACCCTGAAGCCCTAGAAAAGCACCAAGGAATCATTGCTAACCCCAATTGTTCAAGTGCAATTGCATTGATGGCAATTTATCCTTTGCATAAGAGATTTACTCTAAAAAAGTTCTACGCATCCACCTACCAAGCAGTTTCAGGGGCAGGGGCACTGGGACCCATTTCTCTCGATCAGGAAGTGATCGAAAAAGTAACCGGAAGCCCCCCTCCTAATGCCCAACCATCGGCGTTTCCCCACCCGATTGCTTTTAACCTTATCCCTCATGTCGATCAATTCCGGGAAGATGGATACACCAAGGAGGAATTAAAAATGGGAAATGAATCGAGAAAGATCCTATCTCTTCCAAATTTGAAAGTTTCCTGTACCTGTGTGCGGGTTCCGGTTTATCGAGCACATTCCATTTCTATCAATGCGGAATTCGTAAATCGGGTAAACTTGCCAGACGCTAGACAAGCGCTCAGTTCATTTGCAGGTTTAAATTTTACCGAAAACCCAGAAACCAATTCATATCCGATGCCGATTTATTCTTCCGAAAAAGAGAACTGCGAGGTCGGCAGACTTCGGGTGGACCATGCATCAGACAATGGCTTGGCTTTTTGGGTTACCGGCGATCAACTTTGGAAAGGAGCCGCCCTAAACGCTATCCAAATCGCTGAAGAAATGGTACAAAGAAACTGCCTGAGGAAAATCATCTAAGGTTTTGGCAAGGGATTTGCTACCTTCAGTGCATGAATCCCATACTCGCTTCAAACCTTCTTAATGTCGGCAGCAACTTAATGAATCGAATTCTCCCGCCTTCCACTCCGGCAGAGACCGGACCGGGTGCCGTATCCTTTGAAGCTAAATTGGAGAACGCTCAAGAAAACCGTGCTCTCCCGATCAATTTGGAAAAGTTAAAAAATGAGATTTTGGAAAACCCCGATATTCAATCTTTTCTTTCAAGTAACCCTAACTGCGAGATTACCTTAGACCAAATGTCCGATGGATCGATGAGAATTCTTTCCTCATCTGGAGATTTCATGACCCTAAATTCAGGCACTTCCCTTTGCACAAAGGTTTCTCAATACTTCCAATCCTCAATCGATTCTGGGGAGCACCTAAGTGCTGACCGAGCCCACGCGGTCGTTCTTATTGGTTAATATTACTGGGCATTAACCCGCCCCCCACAAAATGCATCCCCCCTCTGATTTTTTATTAATCGAGAGGATCAATCAGTGTCCGAAGCTAGCTTCCTTGCGAAGCATCAATGAAACATTGCGTGCACTACTTGAATCAGAAGATAGTTTTTTGGCTCAAATTGCCGAAGTGATCCGACTGGACCCCTCTCTCACAACAAGAGTGTTGGATTTAGTTAATTCGATTTTCTTCGGCAGTAAAGATAACAAAAGAATCAGTGGTGTCGAAGAGGCTTCGATCTTTCTTGGTCTCAATCGTATTCGAGAGTTGCTCTTTGCTACACCTGTTATCGAAGAGATACTTGAATTGGGTAAGAACGCACCATATTTTCCTTGGGAGGAATTCTGGAAGAATAGCATTGGCACAGCCATTCTCACTCGGGAGCTTCTATCGGTCCTAGAAATAAGCTACGAAGAAGAGGCAGATTATGTGGCCGGATTGCTTCATAACTTAGGCATATTAATCCTTGCAATCACCTTCCCTGAATACTTCAAAAGCATCTATCAAAACAAATTTGAATCCCCCGAAGACATTGTTGAAAAAGAGCACGAATTGATTGGTTGGAATCATGCAAAAATTGGAGCGTACTACCTTTGGAACCATCATATATCCGAAGAGATTGTAGACGCGATCCATTGGCATGACCAACCCAACAAATCCAAAGAAAGTCCAAAGCTTGCCGCCGCAATTCAAGTATCCCAAAGCATTGTATCAGAGCTCGGCTTCCCGGGTCTAAGTAAGTACAAAATCAAAGAATCTAATGCCTATCAGAATCTGGAAGGCTGGGAGATCCTAATAGCAGAGTGTAAGGAACCCGAGAAGATTACCTCGGCGATCACAGAGGCTTCAGAACGTCTTAATCAAAGCCTCAACGGCATCTTTTAATCAAGCGAGTGGACCGTAAATCTCTGCTGGAAGTTTTGCACTTCTAGCAAAGATCACAAGTTACTAGCGTGTCCATTGGTCTTCCCTGGCAGCTTTGGCAACTTTTAGAGCACCAATCGACACTAAAGGAGCATAATCTTTCTCAGAAACCCTGACTTCTGGATTTTCGTAACCATCATCAACCAGTCGTTGTTGCAGTTCGTTTTCGATATTTCTTATCCGGCTTCCACCTCCGGTAATGATGATGTTTTGAAGTAAGGAAAAAACAGATTGTGGAGATGCGGAGGCGATAACTTGCTTCAAAGACTCGGCAATTTCATCGACCAATCGATTACAAGCTTCTCCTATTTGTTTACCTATTTCGATTTTTCTCGGTTTCCCCTCTACGGGCACTTTTACCCGTATTCCCGATTCAGGTTCTCCCGCATAGGAGTAGTCTTCCTTAAATCCGCGAATCATGGAGATTGGCAGATTAACCTCCGGGTAACTCTCACGAATTAACTGGTCCAAAATCACATCAACTTCGTTACCTGCAAATGGAATACTCAATAAATCTTGCGGCTTGGGGAAATACCCCTGAATGATGCAGAAATCGGTGGTTCCCGCCCCGATATCAATAAACAAAGAGTTACTCACCGGGTCCTTGTATTCCGGGTCTTGCAATCGTTCTTCATCCCGCATACCCAGAGCCGCTAAAAAGGGCTCAGGAATCAGAAGAACACCGTCAAAGACAGCACGGGCAGCCTCTTGTAATTTGTGCTTAGCCTCCTCATCCGCAACCGCAGGAATACCGATAACGCACAAAGCTTCTGATTTGGACTCAGGATCGACTTGATTGCGTAAGTGTCCAAGAAAAGATTTAGCTGAATCCAAATCTTGAATTACTCCATCGCTAAGGGGATGAACTAAGCGAAGGTGTAATTGATTGGCTAGAGCCTCGTGACCATGGAGCATTTCAGAATTACCTGGAAGAATCCCTGCCAAAATCCCTTCTTCCGGGTAGCCCACAACTGTGGGTACGAGGATACCAAAATGTTGACCAGAACCTGGCTTGCTCAGTTTACTCAATATGCAAGATTCAAGAGTCCCAAAGTCTAATCCTAAAGGAAGCTTCTTCTTAACAGATTTAGAATCCGAGCGACTCACCTCCTCAGACTCTTCAGATTGTACTTCATCAGGATTCGTCATAACCAAATATACAAACTATTACTAATTCGTTTCATAAGAGAGAATCTCATCAATCATTTCTTCGATTTCGTCAAACCTCAATCCAGTACCGGATGGAGGATCCAACTCTTTAGATTGATGAATCAATGGATTGACTGAGGTATTTTTAACCGGCGAATCATCAACCATGTTCTCATTAAATAAAGCCAATTCGTCTGAAATTTCTTTTTTTTCTTGGAAAGCAGGTTTGGGAATCAAATCTTCATCCCTTTTATCCTGCAGGTCAGCAGAGGAGTGTTTTTCAGTCTCGGCACCCTCTTTAATTGGCTCAACTAGGACCGAAGGTTCAGGGACCAAGGATTCGGTATTATTTAATTTTAGGGCAAGTTCACCCACGTGACCCAAAGTATCCTTCAAGCCTTGGGTAACTGTATCGATGCGTTCAGCCAGATGGCCCACTTCTTTTTGTATGATTTCTTCGAGCCTTGTTTCAAAGCGACCTGCAAAAAGGTCAAATGCCACAGCCAGTTCGTCCGCCCGGCTGGACTCATCATCAAACATCTCCTTTAACTTACTTTTCTTCTCCGCAGGATCGAGAGATGTGCTCTTGGCCCAATTCACCACTAATCCTGGAATCTCATCCCGCAAAACTTCTACCGCACCTCCCTCGTCACCGACTAAGCGTCGGACACAGGCACGACGAAACCCGGCCTTGAGGGCCTCAAGTGGAGACGCAGGTGGAGGAGCAACAGACATTTGAATGACAATTCTGTGAACCTCCTAAAACAAGGACAACTTAATTCTCCTCCATGGCATGGATAAACTTCTCATCCGATTGATTAATTAACGAGTTGATATCTTCCAAGTTCAGACCCATTTGATAATGGATGAAATGGGTTAAATCCTTGGGCAAAGGAGCCAAAAATTTGTTTTTCTCATCCATATCGAATAAACACCTACCATGAAGGGCTTGCCGGTGCATACCAAGCAGGCTCAGCCATTCATCTCTCCAACCCGTTGTGCAAAAATCAAGGTAGATATTTTCGTCTTTTCCGTAAAGTTTTTCACCCACTAGTGGAAAACCTGCCCATTGGGCATGAATACGAATTTGGTGTTTTCTTCCTGTTAGGGTCTGAACCGAACAAAGGGTGTACCCTTGGTTACTGATAATCGGAGAAAATATACTCGTTGCATGTTTTGATTTTCTGCTTTCTTGAGTAACCCGTTGCTTAACATAGACCACGCTTGATGGATCTTTACCCAGAAAGGTTGAAATTTTCTGGGTCTCTGGGAATTTCCCTTCTACAATAGCAAGGTAACTTCGAAATATCCTTTTTTTCTCGATTCCCTTTTGCCAATATCCCGCTGATTTTCTATGCTTGGCAAGTAAGACAACGCCACTTGTTTCGCGGTCTAAACGACTTGCCAGATGGAGTGTATCAATACCCAAGTATTCCTTAGATGCACCGACTAAACTGGATAAGGGACCGTTCTTGGAGGGATGACACACCAACCAGCCTGGTTTATTGATCACTAGAATATGATCGTCTTCGTACAAAATCCAACTTTCAAACTCCTCCATATCAACCAATGGAGTATCTTTTGAGGTAGCTTGGTTCATAAATTTTTAATCGGAATAAAAAAGATGAAATAAAATTGGATAAATTTTAAATCTTATGATTGGGTAAAGATTAGACATGTGCTGTTCTGCACAAAAAAATAACCCAAAATATAAACGCATATATGAAGAATAATCTGATTCTGTCTGGACTTCATCTCACTCTTAACGACAACCACAAAGAGGTCGTATCTTCCAAGTTTGAAAAAATCTTCAAGCACGAGGAAAAGATCATCCGTGCTCGTATCGAACTTGAGAGGTCCGCAAAATCTTCATCCCACGAGAATGAATTCGTGGCCAAGGGGCACCTAGAGCTAAAGGGCACCACCATTACCATATCTGCTGGTTCGGACAACATTTACAAATCGATCGATATTCTTGTCGAAAAACTAGACCGTGGACTCAGGCGTAGATCGCGGTTAAAAAAGGTGAAACGAAAACAAACTTCCCTGCAGGAATTACCCAACGCCGCGTAAGCGTCGGCCTGCAACCTCATAAAGCTCATCTTTCGAGATGAGCTTTTTTTTGTGCCCTTATCAAACACCTAATAGGTCGTCCGCCTTTTTTAGGATATCATCCATTAGAGCCAGTTTTCCTACCCCCTCATAACCACATGCCAATTCGCCCACAATAGGATCAACGAATTGAACGCCTCGGTTGGCCAGTAATCTTAAATTTTCCTGAGTGACTGGATGATGGTACATTTTACCATTCATCGCAGGTGCGATCAGAGTAGGCGCAGCGGTAGCAAGATAAATGGAAGATAAAAGATCGGGAGATAGACCATGGGCAAAAGATCCGATTTGATTGGCGGTCGCTGGAGCCACTACAAAAAGATCCGCTTGATCGGCCAACTCGATATGACCTGGTTGCCAACCCGACTCTTCTTGCCAAAGAGAAGATGCTACGGGATTCCTCGATAATGTAGCCAAAGTAAGGGGAGTGATAAAACGAGTTGCCGATTCAGTCATCGCCACAAATACCTCAGCCCCCGACTTGCGGAATTCGCTGGTTAGATCAGCTGCCTTGTAGGCAGCAATCGAGCCGGAAACACCCAAAACAATCACTTTCCCTTGGAGGTTGGCATGGTTTATTCCTGATGAATCCATCTTTCTTACAATATGTAGTCAGCTATCACACTCAATAACGATTTATGAAGAAACGAACAGATTGATTCGCATTAACCCTTTTCAAGACTCCGGAAAAACAATAGAAGAAAACCCTAAAAATGCAAAAGAGTCCAATAACCAAGTACAAGCCATGGGGAGTAATTGATCTGCCCAACCGAGAGTGGCCCAGCAAAACCATCGATCGTGTACCCCAGTGGTGTAGTGTGGATTTACGGGATGGCAACCAAGCACTCCCCATTCCCATGGGAGTGAAAGAAAAGCTTGAACTCTTTGAACTGCTTTGCCAAATCGGTTTCAAACAAATTGAAATCGGATTTCCATCAGCTGCCCAGACAGAGTTCGATTTTGCCCGTAAATTAATTGAGGAAAAGTTAGTACCCGATGGTATTGCTCTCCAGGTGCTCACTCAAGCAAGAGAACATTTAATTCGCAGAAGTTTCGAAAGTTTACAAGGTGCTCAACGGGCGATTGTGCATGTTTATAATTCGACTTCTCCTCTTCAAAGAAAAGTCACCTTTGGCATGTCCAAGGAGAAAATAAAACAAATTGCAGTGGAAGGAGTGTCTTTGGTTAAGAAACTTCTGCCCGAACTGGCGGAAACAGAGGTGCAGTTGGAATATTCCCCTGAAAGTTTTTCTGATACAGAAGTGGCTTACGCACTGGAAGTTTGTGAAGCGGTCATGGATGCATGGGAACCAACCACGCAAAATCCGATCATCTTAAATTTACCTGCCACCGTTGAGTTATTCACCCCCAATGTCCATGCTGACCAAATAGAATGGTTCTGCAAAAATTTGCGTGAAAGGGACAAAGCAATTATCAGCCTGCACACGCACAATGACCGAGGTACCGGAACCGCCGCAACCGAACTCGGACTACTTGCCGGGGCGGACCGGGTGGAAGGCACCCTATTTGGAAACGGAGAGCGCACCGGAAACCTCGATATTGTCACCGTTGCTTTAAATATGTACAGCCAAGGGCTTCATCCCAATTTAATCTTTGATCATATTGAAAACATCAGAGAAGTCTATGAAAGGACTACCGGGATGACGGTCCATGAGCGCCACCCCTATGGAGGCGACCTTGTTTTCACCGCTTTTTCCGGCTCCCATCAGGACGCCATAAAGAAAGGCATGGACATTCGGGCCCAAGCGGAAGATCCGGATGGCGAACATTGGCAAGTCCCCTACCTTTCCATTGATCCAAGGGACATTGGCAGATCATACGAGGCAATTATTCGAATTAATAGCCAAAGCGGAAAGGGAGGCGTTGCCTATGTGCTTTCTCGGGAATTTGGGCTCGACCTTCCCAAAGCAATGCATCCAGAGGTCGGGATTATTATGAATGAAAAAGCGGATTCAGAATCCCGCGAGCTTGCTGCAGAAGAGATTTACCAAACCTTCAAAGAAGAATATTTGCATAAAAAAAGCCCCTTATCTTTAATTTCTTACGAAACCAGCAAAATATCTGCGGATGAGGTTACCTGTGTTGCCCAAATTGAACTGCACGGAAAAACCCAACCCATTTCTGGCCAAGGAAATGGTCCCATCAATGCATTTGTTCATGCCCTAGAAGAAGCTGGACTCAAGGATTTTAAGCTCACCGATTATCGCCAGCACTCGATTGGGGGTGGATCGGCAACGGAATCTGCCGCATTCATCCAACTTCAAACCAAGGCAGGACGGGTGGCTTACGGTTGCGGCATTCACTCGAGTATAGAAAAAAGCGGACTGCTTGCCTTGGTCAGTGCCTACAACCGGGTGCATTAAAAACTGATCCATGCAAAAGGTATTCCCCATTCTAACTTTTGCAATCCTTTGGATACCTTTCACCCACTTGGCGAGAGGAAATCCCGATTTAGAAGCCCAACTTGATCAACTACTGGAACTCAATAGTGAACCTCCCCCTCGTGCTCCCCTTCCAGAATCATCCATAACCGAACCGTTGCCTGCAGTCCAACCTGTCAAACCTTTCACCAGTTCCCAAATACCCGAACCCAGAAAAGCTCCCCTCGCATCGCCTACCCCCGCGAAGACTCCCGACAAATTTTCAGAACTCAATCAACGAATTAATCGATTACTTGAACGTCTGGATATCCCTCATGATTCCTCTCGTAAATCATGGACCAACGCCCCCCTCAAAAAAAAACCTGCACGCTCGATTAAGCAAAATTCTGATCCATTGGAGAAGACATACTCCCTGCCTCTGGAATCAGAAATACCTGATTCCAATGACCCTCGATCCTCTAATCACCAGTTTCAATTTTACCTTGGATTTTCCATACCCAACGATACCACTTATTCCAACGCTGCTGGTAATCATGATATTGAATTTAAGTCGGGGTATGAACTTGGTCTATCTTATCACCTCATGTTCGAGGACGATTCTTACATCGGGTTATTTGTGGAAAGAAAATCCTTCGATACTGAATCCCTTGCTGGTGCTTCCTCCGGGGGCACAAACTCCTTGATCAACTTAGGTTTCACCCTTGGGCAGGACTGGTCCCTGACTAAATCCCTATCAGTCCTTACTCAGGCGAGCATCGGGATGTCTTCCACACGATACGAAGTAACCAGCCAAAATTATTCTGCCAAAGACCTCGCCTTCCATTATTCATTTCTTGCTGGGCTCGAATTCAAATGGAACGAATACTGGCAAACCTCCCTGTACTATGAATT
>JAYQBP010000068.1:0-9851 GCA_038137385.1 Opitutales bacterium
GGTTTAGGGTGGATGCCGTGGCCTCCATGCTCTACCTTGATTACGCACGGAAAGATGGGGAGTGGTGTCCCAATGAATTTGGGGGCAATGAAAATTTGGAGGCTATTGAATTTTTAAAACAATTTAACCACGCGATTCACGAAGAGTATCCTGATGTGATCAGTATTGCCGAGGAATCGACTTCTTTTCCACAAATCACTAAGCCACCATCAACCGGTGGTTTGGGGTTTGATCTAAAATGGAACATGGGTTGGATGCATGATGTGCTTGGTTACTTTTCGACCGAACCGGTATATCGGAAGTACAAGCACAACCAACTGACCTTTGGGGCGATGTATCAGTTTTCAGAAAACTTCGTTCAAGCATTTTCTCATGACGAAGTGGTCCATGGGAAAGGTTCGCTAGTTAACAAAATGGGACTGGGTTATCAATCGGACCGAATAGCCAATTTGCGTGCTCTTTTGGCCCTGCAATGGATGTGGCCCGGCAAAAAAACTTTATTTATGGGTTGTGAGTTTGGGCAGTGGGGTGAGTGGGATTTTGAGTCTCCTCTGGACTGGGCACTGCTTGATTTCCCAAATCATCGTGGATTAAGTCACTTAACTCGTGACTTGAATCATTTGTATAAAAACCATCCTACTTGGGCTCTCTTTGATCATCAGTCTGATAAATTTCAATGGCTTGATTGTAACGATGCGGATGGGCAAACCCTCAGTTTCTTAAAGTTTGGTACCTTCCCAAAAGATACTTTGCTTGTTGCCTGTAATTTCTCCGACTCCCTTAAGCATCGGGATTGGGGGTGTCCTCATGAAGGAAACTGGGAGGTGGTGCTGGATTCAGACTCCCCTGATTATGCGGGAGATGGTGCGGCGGGCGGAACATCTTTTACCAGTTTTCATGAAGCGAGAGATCATCAACCATTCGGTTTGTCATTCTCCGTGAACCGTTGGAGTGTTAGGGTGCTTTCTCTAGCTGAAGAGTAAGCGGATCCTTAAACAAGACCGTTATCGGAGAAACTATAAAACCCCAATCCATGGGGACAGGCATTAGGCTCACCGATGATGACATGATCGTGGAAATCGATACTTAAGTGTTTTGCGGCCTGTGAAATTTTGCGGGTTACATTTAGATCACATGTGCTGGGAGTGGGGTCTCCACTGGGGTGATTGTGGGCCAGAATTATAGCTGTAGCACCCAAGCGAATCGCGGGACGAAAAACTTCTCTGGGATGAATCAAACTACTAGTCGCAGTACCCGAGCTGATTTCTTCGGATCTGATAAGTCTATTTTTTCGATCCAAGGATAATACCCAGACTTTTTCGATAGATTCAGAAATAGAACGAAGGTATAGAAGGTTCCAAACTTTGGAAGCACTATCCAAGACAAGATCTTTAAGTCTTTGGCCTTGGGCAATTCTTTGGGCGACTTCCAAGTGAACTGAAAGTTGCAGAGCTTTTACTTTTCCAATCCCTGGTAATTGAAGGAAATCTGAGACATCCCATCGTACCAACCCCGCTAGCGAGCCGGCTTGTTGAATAATCAAATCTGCGAGTGCCAAAACATCATGCGATGCAGTACCTGTTCGTAAAAGCATGGCAAGTAGTTCCCGGTCGGAGAGGGCATGAGAGCCAAGCCTCTCGAGTCTTTCCTGAGGCCGTTCATTCTGTGGCAGGTCTTTGAGGGAAAGCTTTTTTTCTGACGCAATTCCTCGCATACCTCAGGGCTCTTAGTCGGGCAAGTTGGGCGATGATAAATAGGCTTGTGCTCTTTGTCGATATAACCACTGAGCCTGTGAATTTCTTGTCTCATTGTCGGTTAATTCTTGCTCAATCTGTGTACGGACTTCGCTAATACTTCTGTGTCTACCAGGTATAATTTGAGCGACCTTGAGGATAGACCAAATTATTTTTCCTGAACGCTCAAATGAAAATGGCTCAGAAAATTCGCCCTCCTTCAAAGAAAAAGCTACGTCCCGAAGAGTGGGAGATTTTGAAAGTTCGGAATGGTATATTTTGACCGTCCATAGACCTTGATTCGATTTGTAAATGCTTTGCCCATGCTCAGATGCGAGTTCATCAAATCGATTGGGGCTAGTTTGTAGTAAGTTGTAAAGGTTTAGAGCTTCATTTTTTAGCGATGGATCTGCTGAGTCGACCGGATAGGCAAATTCAATTTCCTGGAGTAATCGCTTTTCAGGTTCCTTAAAACTATCCCGGTTTTCGTGATAATAATTTTCTACACGATTAGGACTAATTTCGTTGGTAGATCGATCCCTTCGCGAAAGCATGTGATTATAGATGATCTTTTCTTTTATACCTTGTTTGTGCTCGTAGAGGGTTTCCTTTTTCTTTTTAAGGTGCTTGTAGAGGTTAACTAATTCTCCTTCAAAATCTCGATTCAGTTCATAGATGAACTCTTTTTCGATGTAGGAATCCGGCAGCACCATGCCCTTTTCTTTAAAAGCCAAGTTAGACAATATCCTATCCGTTCGGCCTTCAATATACTTTATGGCCTTTCCTTTTTTCTGCTCTTTTGTGTTGTTGGGATACTCAAGATCAATATCTCCCCAGGTGATAATTTGGTCGTTTACTTGAGCAACAATGCGGTTGACCTCAATTAACTTACCATATGCGTCGACCGTAAGACCGTGCACTAAAACAAGTAGGCTTAAATATTTATGAAGGTAGTTGTTTCCCATGTAAATGAATCTTTAGAAATCGAATGATTTCATTCAACTTTAAAAGTGGTCGACTGCTCGATAATCGAGGAATTTGATCCATTTTTTTGAGATATTGATGACATGCTTTGTTACTTCGGCGAACTTTTCTGCATAAAAGCTGATTGCCTTGAGTCGAGACACTATCCAAGCCCGCCTTCTGTGCGAGGCATTTGATTTCAGTTTCTAGAAAGAGTGTATGGACTTCATCTGGGATAGGTCCGAAGCGATCGAGTAGTTCCTCCTTGAGTTGACTGATCTGGTCAATTTCCACGATTTCGGCAATTTTTCGATAAAATTCAATCCGTAATCTGGGCTCATTGATGTAAGAGGCAGGTAGGCATGAAGCAATCACCTTTGACGATTGATTGGGATCGATTGAATCATCGGTATGGATAAAATCCAACCGGACGACTGCGGTGGGTCTTAAGGAAATTTCTTCTCCTTTTAAACGAGAAACACTTTCCTTAAGTAATTTGCAGTACATCTCAAACCCAACTCCAGCAATGTGACCACTTTGTTCACTGCCAAGCAAGTTTCCTGCTCCCCGCAGTTCTAGGTCTCTTAGGGCGATCTTAAACCCCGCCCCCATGCTGCTTGTGCTACGCAGGGCAGCGAGCCTTTTTCTTGCTTTGTCTTTTACGGGGAGGCTCGGATTGACCATCAAGTAAGCATAGGCTTGACGGGTAAATCTGCCCACTCGACCTCGAAGTTGATAGAGTTGAGATAACCCAAATTTATCTGCATCTTCAATGATGATGGTATTGCAGTTTGGTATATCGAGACCGGATTCAATAATCGTGGTGCAGAGCAATAAATCATATTGCCCGGAAATAAATTCAACCATGATTTGTTCCAGTTCATTTTCGGACATTTGCCCATGACCCACCGCTATACGAAGTTCCGGGAATAGGCTTTGTAGTTTTCGTCCTGTTGATTGAATGGTTTTTACCCGATTGTGAAGATAAAAAATCTGCCCCCCCCGACGGAGTTCCAATTGGATCGCCTTTTTTAAAATATCATCGGAACCTCGGATTACTTCTGTGCGGATTGGCTTTCGGTTAGTAGGAGCAGTTTCAATGGTGCTGAATGACCGCACGCCAACCATTGCAAAATAAAGAGTCCGTGGAATGGGCGTGGCACTTAGTGTGAGCACATCAATATTGGCACTCATTCGTTTGAGCTTTTCCTTATGCTCCACTCCAAAGCGTTGCTCTTCATCAATGATGAGGAGACCTAAATCCTTAAATTTAAGTCCATCGGAAAACATCCGGTGTGTTCCAATGACCAAATCAATAGCTCCAGATTTAAGGCCATCCATAATTTTCTTTTGTTGGGAACGCGTTCGAAAACGGGATAACATTTCTAGAGTAACAGGAAAGTCCATCATCCGACCGCTGAATGATTGCAGGTGCTGTTGGCAAAGGATGGTGGTTGGGGCCAGTAATGCGACTTGCTTGCCGTCCATGATTGCCTTGAATGCGGCACGCATCGCAACCTCAGTCTTTCCATATCCCACATCCCCGCAAACCAATCGATCCATCGGCTTGTCTGATTCCATATCGTTTTTCACTTCAAGAATCGATCGTAGCTGATCTGGGGTTTCCGAATAAGGGAAAGCGTCTTCAAATTCGTTTTGCCACCTGTCATCTGCGGCAAAGGCATGACCTTTTTCTGAGTCTCTAGATGCTTGCAATCGGAGTAAGTCGGCAGCTAGATCGATCGCAGCCAGTTCGGCCGCTTCTTTAGTTTTGGCCCATGTTTTTCCTCCTAATTTTGCCAGTTTTGGCTTGGCTTTTTTTAACCCAACATACCTGGAGAGCAAATGAGACTCCTGCAAGGGTACATGAAGAAGAATTCCGTCAGCAAATTCTACGGTAATGGCTTCTTCGGTCTGGTTGTCCTGTTCAATTCTTCCCATTGAACCAAACCGACAGATTCCATGTTGCAAGTGGACAAGGATGTCTCCGTCCACTAATTCAGCAAAGTCTAAGGCTTGGTCCACTTCCTTGCGTTGGACGAATGCTTTCCTGGAACGAAGAGGTCTTCGGCTTCGCTCCCTTCCTAAAATCTCCCGCGATGTGGCCAGCAATAAGCCCGCCTCCTTTTCCTGGATCAAGCCATCAAAGAGAGGGGGCTGATCGGTTTTTGTATAAATGAAACCTTGATGTAAGCCAACGGTCAGGAAGTGGACGCTTACATGACCGAGCTCATTTTCTTGCAGGATACTTTCAATACGCTTTTTTTATGATTCCGCTCCAAGCGAAATGGAAATGGCATACCCAGAACTGGAATATTTTTTTATCGATCGAACTACTTTGGATGAAAGTCGGCTCTGTTTGCCATCCTCAATTCCTATGGAATCCAACTTGGTGAAAGACTCCAGTTCAGTAACCAGGGGTTCCAACTGGATTGGTTCTCTTGGGCCATTGCCGAAGATTCCCGCTCCTCCATCGATCTCGCTGGTGGTTAAAAAATAGTCAGACCCCGGGCTTTTTCTCTTCCAGGCCAGAGAAAAATTAGCCTTTTCTGTTTTTTGGTCTCCTGTCTCGTGAAAAGCCAAAGGGAAGGAGCGTAAAAGGTTTTCTGGTTCTTCCATATGCCAGAATACCGACGGTGGAAGGTAGCTGAAAAATTCACCCTCCCTTTCAAGGGAGTCCTGATTGTCAATCGGCGATATTCTGATTTCTGGTATCTGACCAGTCGCTCTTTGTGTAGTTGGGTCGAAAGTCCTAATTTCCTCGACCATGTCACCAAAAAAATCAATTCTTACCGGAGAGTCTGCATTGACAGGGTAGATATCAATAATGCCTCCGCGTATGGCAAACTGTCCGGGTTCTTCACAAACAACTTCGGAAGAGTAATCCAGTTTGGTGATTAGAAGTTCACTCAATCTATCATAGGAGAATTCAGTACCTGCACTCAGAATAATTTCTGAATTAGTTGTGCTGGTAACCAACGGGCATGGTCCAAGGAGTGCGTCTAATGTGGTTGAAATTAATATTTTAAGGTCGGGGGAATTTTTTCCGGATACTTCTCTCAACGCAGAGAGTAAGGTAAGCCGCTCGCAGGCTTTATCAAATGAGTCAGGGTGGTCCGGTCCTTGCAACTTATCAAAGGAGTGAAATTTTATGTTCACCCCGGGGTTGGTGCTCTCGTATAAAGCGGCGATATCCTCACATTTACTCTCTGCATCTGCAAGAGTCTCACCTACAACTATGAGTACGGAGTGGTTTCTTTTTGCCCATCTATCAGCGAGGATCGCTGCAGTAGCCTGGCTTGGGCAATGGGGGATGAAGGCAGAAGTTATGGCACCTAATGGAGGCTCAATTCTCTTCACTGTTGGTCATTTTCCGCAGGGCTGCCAGAGCCGCTTGTTCTTCTGCCTTTTTTTTGCTTTTTCCGCTGCCCGATGAAAATACATTTCCATTGATTCGTAAATCCACATGAAAGGTTTTTTTGTGATCTGGCCCAGTTTGTTTCACCAATTGATAGCTTAACTGGAAAGGGCTTGGTCGGGATTGCAAGACCTCCTGCAACTTACCCTTGGGATTAAATTGGGTGCTCTTCTCCTTCAATGTGGAAAGGAATAAATTTTCCCATTGTTGCATGGTTCTCTCTACAGTTGGATAGTCGCTGTCCAAGTATATGGCCCCAATCAAAGCTTCGAATGCATCTTCCAGAACGGATGGGCGAAGGTTCCCATGGGATATATGCTCGGACTTACCAAGGATTAAAAACTCTTGAAGATTAATCGCTCGAGCGATTGAGGACAGGCTATTCCCTCTGACCAATAAAGATTTTTTTCGACTGAGTTCCCCTTCTTTGGCGTCGGGGAATCTTTTGTATAACCATTTCGCCAAAACACACCCAACGACCGAGTCCCCAAGGAATTCAAGCCTTTGATTGTGCCGACAACCCGATTTGCGGGAATCAAATGAAGGGTGGGTCAAAGCTTCTCTAAGCAAAGATGGGTCGGAGAATTGATATCCAATCGTGGTTTCAAGCCCATGGCAGTCTTTCGAAAACGAAAGGTGCGAAGGTTTGCTCAAAGCGGAGCGGAATACTTTGAATAAGCTCATCCAATCGAATGATCGGTAAGGAAACGGTGGGCGAATTCTCTGGCAAACGCACGATATGCTAAACTTCCTGAAGATTCGGGAGCATACTCAAATATGGTCTGACCAAAGCTGGGTGCTTCACTCAGGCGAGAATTTCTTGGAATGGCGGTGCGGAAAACTTTGTTCTCATAATGACGATTTACCTCCTGCCAAACTTCGTAAGAAAGTCGCATGCGACTGTCATACATGGTCATAATAATTCCGCCCAATTGAAGAACCGGGTTTACCGCTGCATCTTTGAGCTTTTGGATCACACTGGTAATTTGACCAAGGCCTTCCATTGCTAAGTATTCTGATTGCAAAGTTACAATCAGGTGATCGGCCGCACAGAGAGCATTCATGGAGAGTAATCCAAGGGTGGGGGGGCAATCAATCAGTATGACCTGTAAGCCGTAATTAGCTTTAAGGGAATTTAGGGATGCCTGTAGTTTGAGCAGGTATTCATCCTGCCCGCTGAGTTCAAGCTCTGCTGCAGCAAGATCCAGTTCAGAGGGTACAATCCAAAGGTTTTTTCTCTTGCTGGATACAACACGTTCGGCCACATCAGAGCCGGATAGTAGTGGTTCGTAGATTCCACCACCACTCTTTTTGGCAAGTCCCAGGCAGCTTGTCGCATTGGCTTGTGGATCCATGTCAACCAGAAGGGTGGGCACACCCATCAAGGCCAGTGCATGACCCAAGTTTACACTAGTTGTGGTCTTGCCGACGCCCCCTTTTTGGTTAGCAATTGCGAAGGTTATTGCGGACATAGTAGTTACTAATTGAAGCGAACTTAGTCGGAAGCAAACCTTTTAGAAAAGAAAGCTACTTGACCATTAGTCTTTTGCAAAATCATACCTTCCATGATTGCGGGTACTTCTGGAATCTTATGAAGTTCCCCGCTTTCTTCCATTAAATGCCAGGCAATTGAATGGAGTCCTGCCCGCAACGCGAGGGGGGTTGCCCCACCGACCCTGGCATTGATTTCTACAAGATTGAGCTGTCCGCGAGAGTCCACAATCACCTGAGCAATGCAGTGGCCTAAAGCCCCCTTATGATGTAAAAAAACCGAGCGTAAAAGAGTTTCCCAATGCGGGTTTCGAAATACAGTGGTTTTATGGGATTCCCCCCTGATTACATGGTCTCTCCATCTTAGCAATGGGCCATAACATTTCCCAGAATGACTCACCCAAGCCTCGGCGGTGAACTCCTGGCCATCGATAAAAGGTTGTAGGATCATTTCTTCTCTGCTTTCCGAAAGGCGTGCTTTGGCCAGGGAAGTAGCTATGTTGATTGATATTTCCCGTGCCCCCGATCCTGTCCTTGGCTTGACTACCCAATTTGTGCAATGGGCAGAGGGGAAATCACTAAAGGTTGGAATGGCTTTGACTGGGGAATCACTCCAAGAATCAAAAAAGTTTAATTTGTCTGAGCAATTTTGCACAAAAGATAGATCGGATACCCATGTCTGGATCTTATTATTTTTCAGAAATTCTTTTTTTTCAGCCCAAAAGGATAATTCTGAATCGCTTGTGGGTAACACATGCGTAATGCCGTTTTTATTGCATATTTCGAGAAGCTTTTGATCGCTCAGGTTTATTAATCTGGGTATCTGGATAAACTCATTCACCATGTCTGCAGCTTGGCAATTAGGATCGCAATCACATCCCAGCACCCGGGCGTTCGGGTAATGGAGCTTGGCATTTCTTAAAACTTCTTGGTAAAGGGCCAGTTTAGAAGATAAAGAAGTCAGTAAGATGCAGACTGGCGAAGGAAAGTTACTCATCCATCCCTCGCTGGAGTATATTCAGAAGATAGGCATGAAGCGATAACCGCATCCACCCAGTTTCCGTTCATTCGGATTTGTTCACGCAATACACCCTCCCTGTTGAAACCAGCATTTTCAATGGCGTCCACATGGAATTTTCTGTGGGAGTAGGCTTCGGTTGTAAGTTTATTTAATCCTATTTTGCTAAATGCCACCTCTTTGATCAGTTGAAAGAATATGTCTAATTCTTTGGAGTAATTTCCGTGGTCCTTAGTTCGAGATGTTTCCAGTAAAAATGAGACTTCTCCATGCAGGTTATCCCAGTCTAAATGAACAATTCCCCCATATCCAATGAGGGTTGAGTGGTTACAAAAACGTACCAAGATTTGGGAGGGGTTGGTTTCGGGGAATTCTTGAAATACACAAGTTCTGAAATAATTTTCTTGTTCGGCCGGAGAAATCTCTGAGGCTTGCCTGAGGGCAGAGATTTGTTCATTTCTCCACAGTCGAATGGATTCTGTATCTGAACTACGAACCGAGGCGATCGAGTATGAACCGTTACAAAAGGGTTCACTTCCCAGAATCAAATAGTAGGGTTGAGGCGTCATCCTAAGAGGGCGATAAAATGTCCAATTTCCTCAATTACCGTATTTTGTTCTTCGGAGGTTAGACCGGGGAACATTGGGATGCTTAAGCAAGAATCAAAATATTCCTCAGAACCAGGAAAAGCAACTTTCTCAACAAGAGGTTGGTAATAGGGGTGCTTGTATAGCGGGATGTAATGAATTTGAGTTAAGATACCCTTTTCTTTGAGAAACTTGTGAGCTTTGTCTCTCCAGCCTTTTTGCTTGAATCTTAAGACATAGAGGTGCCAGGAATGCCCAGAAGTTGGGGTAGGGCAGTCCAAGTAATGATTAAAGGGTGCAGATGTAAAGGCTTGGTCATATTTTTGAGCAATTTCTCTCCTTGTGGCCAGTTGCTCGTCGAGTCTCCCAAGTTGTGATTTTCCTAAACTTGCCTGAAAATCAGTCATTCTATAGTTCCATCCAAGTGCAGTTTGCTTGTAAAACCACGGTGTCTCATGGCCCTCGTCATAGGGGCGCTCAATTCCGTGTGACCTTAACTTTTCTGCTTTTTTCGCAATCGAATTATCATTGGTCAAGATCGCTCCGCCCTCGCCACTGCAAATATGCTTTACTGGGTGAAAACTAAGACAAGCTGCGTCCGTGTAATCACAGGATGCACTTTAGTCCACCCGGTTGTTTGA
>JAYQBP010000069.1:0-9807 GCA_038137385.1 Opitutales bacterium
GCCAACTGACTCCCTCACTGCTTTATGTTCCTTAAGAGAACTGCCATAGGAAACTGGCATATTCCAACCAGCAAATGAGGTTAGTTTGGCACCTTGAGCAAGATGGTGATCATTTAAGGACAATTTTTTTAATTCGGACATTTTCAAAGCTTGCCAATATGTTGTTACAGGTTGTTTGTAATAAACGATGAGAAGAAGTGCTGTCACTTTTAATTACTTCATTTTTCAATGATCAGCCAGCTAGTTATTGCTGTTGTCCTAACTATTGGCATTTCTGCTCTTTGCTCAGTGCTTGAAGCAATGATCCTAAGTATAACTACGGCAGAGATAGAGAGTTTTAAAAATAAATGCCCTAAAAGAGGAAAAATATTAGAAAGCTTTCGCTCGGAAATTGAAGAAACGAGCTCCGCCATTTTAAGCCTTAATACCATCGCTAACACGCTTGGAGCCACCTTAGCTGGAGGGCTCGCAGAAAAAGCATTGGGCGATGGGGGGAACTCGCTTGTCATCTTTGCCGGAGGCATGACTTTGGGTATATTATTCTTTTCAGAAATTCTCCCCAAAAACCTAACTGTTATCTACCGCACAGAAATGCTAGGTTTTCTCATTCCTCCCCTTATATTGGTAAGGGTCTTTATGACTCCGTTCTCCAAAATTTGCAAGTTTACCATGCGGGTAATGGTTCCTCCTAAAGAAAAATCTTCAGAGAAGGACGAGGAAGAAATTATTCTCTTGGCTCGCAAGGGTGCTGAAGAGGGAACCCTCTCATCCCACGAAAGTGATTGGGTTAGAAATGCGCTTAAACTTGATGGGGTTAAAGTTAGCGAGATTATGACTCCCAGAACCGTCATGCTGGCCTTAGACCAGAACCAGACGGTCAAAGAAGTTTTTGAGAAATTCCCCAATGTACCCTTTGCCCGGATTCCTATCTATGCGGACAATATAGATCACATTACGGCTCTAGTAAGAAGAAGAGATTTACATAACGCCATGGTTGAAGATAAACCCGAGACATTGCTTAAGGATTTGGCCCTTGATCCTTTGTTCGTACCTGAAAATGCAAGTGCCGATAAAGCACTTCGCCTTTTACTATCCGAGCACGCTCAACTCTCCGTGGCCGTGGATGAGTTTGGCTCCGTTGCAGGAGTGCTTGCGTTGGAGGACATAATTGAAAGCATCTTAGGTCAAGAAATTTTTGAATATGATGATTTGGCAGTTGATATGAGAGAGTTAGCAAAACATCGGCATAATGTTCAATCCACTCCGAAAAATTAGCTAATGGATTATGATGAATCAGATCATTGATTTACTATCGTCCCCTTGGATTCATGACTTAAGCCCATTTCTTTGGAAATTTCCTGAAGCATGGGGGAATTGGGGTCCGGGAGGTCTAAGGTGGTATGGATTATCTTATCTCGCCGGCTTTATCGTGGCCTACTATCTATTATTATTTGCCCATGAAAAGAACCGTAGTCCCTACGGCAAAGAAGATGTTCTTAACCTTATGACCTTTCAAATTCTTGGGGTTTTGATTGGTGGAAGAATTGGATTTGTAATGCTTTACAGAACCGAAGAATTCATCAGTGATCCATTGATAATTTTTTATGTATGGCAAGGTGGCATGGCTAGCCATGGTGGCTTTATTGGAGTTATCCTTGCCACTCTTTGGTATACTAAAAAATCTTATCAATCCTTTTGGCCAGTAGCTGACCTAATCGCTTCGGTCGTTGCACCTGGTTTATTTTTTGGGCGATTAGCAAACTTTGTGAACGGAGAATTATGGGGAAAAACTACGAATGTACCTTGGGCGGTTTTATTTCCCAAAGCCCCCGACTTCGCTATGGGGATTGGCCGGCATCCATCCCAAATCTATGCAGCTTTTCTGGAAGGGTTGCTTGTCTTTGTATTCATACAATTTAGGTTTTGGAAAACGAATCTATGGGAGAAAAAACCTGGAAGACTTGGTGGAGAATTTTTAATTTCTTATTCTCTTGCTCGAATATTTGGAGAATTCTTTCGGGAACCCGACGCATCCTTAATCTTAGGAATTTCTCGGGGGCAATTTTATTCATTGATTCTTTTAATTGGTGGAGGATGGGTCATATACCTGGCAGAGAAAAGAAGTACAGACTCATCTAAATTTTCCTCGAAATAACATTTTTTTTACAGGTTATTTGCAATGTGAATGCTTTCTCTTTGACAGAAATCCGAAATCCGAAAGAAATCATTAGTAGATTTTAATTAAAAGATGATCAGTAATCTATTTGGCTTTCTATCCAATGATATTGGGATAGATCTTGGCACTGCTAACACCCTTGTATTTGTCAAGGATCGCGGGATTGTTTTAAGAGAACCTAGCGTGGTAGCTCGGTATAAGACTAGCAAAAAGGTTTGTGCTGTAGGTTCCGAGGCCAAAAGGATGCTCGGCCGGACCCCAGGAACCATAGAAGCCCTGCGCCCGATGAAAGATGGGGTGATTGCTGATTTTGAAATCTCTGAGGCAATGCTTCGATACTTCATTGAAAAAGTAGATAAGAGAAAATTAGTTCCTCCACGGGTCGTAATTGCGGTACCATCCGGAATCACTGCAGTCGAAAAAAGAGCGGTTAAAGACTCGGCTATTCGAGCCGGGGCAAGAGAGGTTCTCTTACTTGGAGAACCGATGGCAGCTTCTATTGGTGCGGGCCTTCCTATCCACGACGAATACGCAAATATGATTGTTGATATTGGTGGAGGCACAACAGAGGTCGCAATTATCTCCATCTCTGGAGTCTCCTTTCAAAGAAGCATAAGAGTGGGGGGAGATGAGCTTGATGAGGCCATTGTGGCTTACATGAAACGAGCCTATGGTTTGCTCATTGGCGAAAGAACTGCCGAGGAAATTAAATTTTCCATAGGTTCTGCTTCGCCCTTGGACTCAGGTGAGTTAAGTATGGATGTCAGGGGTCGTGACTCGACCGCTGGATTACCCAAAACAATTCATATCACCTCCCAAGAAATTAGAGAAGAAGCCCTCAAAGAAGTTGTTCAACAAATTGTTGATCTTGTTAAAAATGCACTCGATCGTTGTCAACCGGAGCACTCTGCAGACTTGATTGACCGCGGGGTGGTGCTTGCCGGGGGAGGAGCCTTAATCCGAGGATTAGACCAGGTGATAAGTGATGCGACTGGATTGACTGTTATTCAGGCAGAAGACCCTTTGAGTTGCGTGGCCAACGGTACAGGCGAATTCCTCAACCTGCTTGACTCATTGAGTCGCGAACAGATCGATCGCCTGGTAACCCAATAATTTTTTCTTTTGGCCGCTCCTCAGGACAGGCCCAAGTTCGGTCCCTTTTTCACTCTAGGTGCCTTTCTATTTGTTTTTATCGCCCTTCCTTCTTCCTGGAAACTGGCTACCCGCTCAGCTTTTAACGAGTTTGAGGCTCCTCTTTGGGAAATAACATCCAGGATTTCAGATCTTAGTGATTATTGGGGTCATCAAGCAGATTCCAAGACAACTCTCATCGCAAAAAACCGAGACCTTTCTAGAATCCAATCGGATTGGGCTTTACAGGAAACCTATCGCGATAAGTGGGAAAATGAAATTGTTAAACTAAACCAACTTCGCACCCAAGTGGAGACTTTGACCGAAAGAATTGGCTTAGACCTGGAACAACCTTACAGCCCCATTCTTGCTCGAGTCACCCACAGAAACCTCAGTTCTTGGTGGCAACAAATTACCTTAAGAAAAGGCCGAAACCACGAAGTGCAAAATGGGATGGGCGTTATTTTTTCAAAGGGAATTATTGGTAGAATCTATAATGTAGGTATGAACTCTTCAAAAGTTCAACTTGCGACCAACCCAAATTTCAGAATTGTTGCTCACTTCCAGGGTGATGACAGACCGGTAACTTTTCAAGGAAGTGGCATTTTACTTGGAGGTCAACCCATGGGAACCGTTCTCGACGTTCCCCATGACATATCTATCCATACAGCAAAAGGTCGCCTGCTTGAGACTTCCTCACTCGGGGGGACTTTCCCCAGTGGACTTCCCATTGGCGTAGTAAACTCCTTGCAAGAAAGCGGAGATGGTCTTTTTAAAAATGGGTCTGTCTACTTACCCCAAAAGCTGAACCGAGTGTCGGAGGTTACGATTCTTAAACCCAGTCTTATAAGGGATATTTAAGCTATAATGGAGGCCACTACCCGTATCTTATTCCTACTGACTGCCGCAAATCTTTTATTACTTTGGTGTATTGCTCTGCTCAATTCAGTAATCAACCCGTGGGGCTTTTTTTTATACCTCCCTGGCCTTTTTTTTATTCCACACCTTCAACTCATTGATTCCTACAGAGGGATATTTTGCCTATTGATTTGCGGTTTTTTCCAGGACCATTTTTTTGGTCATATATTTGGTTTTCACGGCTTCTGCCTTCCCTTCTTGTATCTTATTTTTAAAGAGTTTTTCCATCTTGGAAAACAAACATCCCAACAAATTATCATTTTTCAACTAATGATTAATTTTGGAATGACAATGGCTTGGACTATAACCAGTTCATACCTTAGCAATTATCCTAATCCTTGGATCGTTTCAAAATTTATCGCCGATTTATTGGTCTCCTCTTTGATCCTTATTCCCCTCTCGCTATGGCATACCCAGTTTTGCTCTAAACTCATTGATCTTTTGGCCCATCTGTCTTTACCCAATGTCTCAGATTCCAAATGAAATTTTTTGAGAAATACTTTCCCGAAACCAGAAGATTACGAATCTTTGCTGGAACTTATGTATTTCTTTTTATCCTTCTCTTCGGGTTTCTTTTTTTGAGACAGGTTGTAGAAAATGATCACTACCTTGATAAAGAGAGGAAACAGGGTCAGAGAAGGATTTTAAAACCAGGTGCCAGGGGAGATGTGATTGACCGAAATCATCAGTTGCTTATTGGAAATCGAGCTCATTACTCGGCAAACCTTCACCTTGAGCTCATTCAAAAAGAAATTTTGGAAAATAAAATCAGATTGAGGAAGATTTCCTCCAGCTTGAGACAATACTTACTACAACTCAATTCTCTTAGCTTAGAAGAACTTATCGATATTTGCCTCGACCATGAACATATCCAAAAAAGGAACATCACCATCACTGGGACAAGTAACACGGATTCGCAAAGGGTAGTTTTTTGGACCGGCAAAAGAAGACTGAATGTCGATCAAGATAAGAATTTATGGAGTGCACAAATTGAAAGACAAAGTTTTTTGAATAAACCGGTAATCCAGATTCTTGGAACCTCGGGTCAAGTAACCGCATCGATTGCTGGACTTTTTTCGATAAAATTCGATCTCAATAGCAAGGGTCATCCTGTGGTAAAAGTTAAAGATCGACCTGACGAGGAGAGTTGGTTGGGCTTCAACCGTGCAGAAGAAACTGAATTCCTAGATTTTAATACCAACGGCTATTCTCTTGCATGGGAAGCAAGATACGCTGCGGTTAGCCAATATGTAAAAACAGTTAATCAAATTACTGGTAGAAATAACCAGCTAAGCATGAACGATATTCAAAGACACTGGAGAAGAAAGTTGGTTCTCCCTTTGGAGATATGCGGTGATTTAACGAACCAAGAATATGCTTTATTGGTTGAAAGACTTCCGCCAGATTCTCCCGTTCAGGTACAGGCGAAAGCAGTCCGACATTACCCACACAGATATTTGGCCTCACATGTTCTTGGTTATGTCGGTAGTGGATATGAGTCCAACCCCGAATCGCTTAAGGGAGCAGATTTAGCCACTTTTGAACTTCAGGGAAGAACAGGTAAGGCTGGGATTGAAAAGACTTTTGATGATCAGTTAAGGGGAAAAGATGGCATGGATATCTGGATTGTAAACCCCTTGGGCTCCAGATTCGAAAGAATTGAACGGCAACCATCAGAAAAAGGAAACCCTGTACAACTTACTTTAGATATCGATCTCCAGAAAATTGCTGAGGATTCCATAACTAGAATGGTTGATGAAGTGGCAAACCAAAGAATCCTGCCCGACCGAGACTGGGCTAAAACTCTTGAGCGTAGAACGAACCGTGCACTTCTTGGAACGAACGAGACGGAAGTGCGTGCAGAATTACTATTGACTGCTTTCAAGGATGCTCCGTTCCCATTAACCGGCAAACAGGCATCTACTGTTGCTGGATTCAAGGGAACAGAAAAGGATGCAAACCGCTTACTCAAACACTTATATGCTCAAGGAGTATTAAAACGTGGAAGTCAAAATCCGGGAGCTTTTTCCCTTGCCCCCCCTCCTCCTCCTCCTGGTGCGGCTGTGCTGATTGATTTGGAAACCTCAGATATCTTAGTTTTAGCAAGTAAACCAAACTATGACCTTAGTAGCCTTACGCCCTTTATTTCACAGTCTGCATATGATGAGATCCAAAGACGAGAAGCTTGGCTGCCCCGTGCATGGCACCCAGGGTATGCACCCGCGTCTCCCTTC
This sequence comes from Opitutales bacterium, assembly GCA_038137385.1. Lineage (GTDB taxonomy): Bacteria > Verrucomicrobiota > Verrucomicrobiia > Opitutales > Seribacteraceae > Chordibacter. The sequence goes on from JAYQBP010000069.1 coordinate 6,460, forward strand.
AAACTGGTCACTGCCTTGGCTGGCTTACACACCCAAAAATTAGATCCAAGAGAAGAATTGATGTGTGAAGGAATTTATCGAGGAATGAAGTGTCATGTTCATCCAGGTCAACATGGACCACTCGACTTAAGAAGTGCGATTGCTCAAAGTTGTAATGTTTACTTTTTTCGATGGGCCGAACAAATGGGACATGAACATTTGATTTCTGAGGCTAGAAAACTTGAAATGGACCTTAAGCCAAGGTTATCGCTACCCGCCCTGAGGGATCTTCCGATTCTCCCTGACCCAGTATGGAAAAAGAATAACCTTGGCGTTAACTGGACGATGGAAGACACATTCAACATTTCCATCGGCCAAGGCGGATTAAGGCAAAGTCCATTACAAATGGCATGCTTCATTTCCAAGCTGGCGACAAACTTGAAATCTTTTACTCCTCACCTAACCTTGGCTGAACCAACATTCACGAAAGACCTGAATCAACTTACAGAACCTCAGAATCGGCAAGCTATAGTCGATGGTATGATCCTGGCTACCGAAGAAGGCACGGCGAGGCGTTGCCAAATTGATGGAATACTCGTCGCAGGAAAAACGGGAACCGGTCAATGGCGGAACCATAACATGAAGTTAAACCTCGCATGGTTTGTAGGATTTGCTCCTGCAGACTCTCCCAAAGTTGCAATTTCCGTGCTTATTGAAGGGGTGATTCCTCAAGATCAAGTGCAAGGAGGCCTAACGGCCACACCGATTGCCAAAGACCTTCTTTCGGCTTATTTCATCAAGTATCCGATCTCAATCTCCTCTCTCGACAAAAGATGATTCTTCAGCCCCTCAATCTATGGTAGCTACACCTTCCACTATGCTTCGTTTAGGTACAAAAGCCCCGACTTTTTGCCTGTCCGACCCCAAAACCGAAAGTGAAATTTCTTTTAATTACAGTCTCAGAAAGAAGGGTTACCTAATTGCATTTATTTGTAACCATTGTCCTTATGTCATCCACTTATTGCCTTGCCTATCAAAATTGAGCAATCAATGGCAGGAACAAGGTATTGAGGTTTATTTCATTTCTTCAAATGACATTGAAAACTACCCTGCTGATTCTCCTAAATTAATGAAGCAATTAGCACTTCATTATGATTTTAGATTCCCCTACCTTTATGATGAATCCCAATCAGTCGCCCATGCATACACTGCAGCATGCACTCCAGATTTTTTTCTTTTCGATGCTTCCTTCTCTCTTTTTTACCGGGGGCAATTTGACGGCTCTAGACCCGGCAATGATATTGAGGTAAATGGTGATGACTTGAATGGTGCGGTAAAAAGTTTATTCAAAAAGTCGTCTCCTCCCAGAAATCAAAAGCCAAGCCTTGGGTGTAACCTTAAATGGAAGAGGGGAAACGAACCGAGTTATTTTAAGCCTAAGGCTCCTTCAGAGTAGTGAGCATGGGAATGGGTGAATTCATGCTATTTTGAATTACTTGGTGGTCATGACATAAACTCCATCCCAATCGTTCCCTGGGGGATTTTCCTTCATCACCTTACAACGATCAATTAGAATCATGGATGGGTTATCTTTTACCCCTGGGGTAACATCAGGCTTGTTTGGCTCAAGCTCCTTGGCTTTTTCAAATAGATTGAGAGCACCATCCCAATCTTGAGCCAAATATTTGTCGATACCTTGCTGAAAGCAATCCAAGCAGTCCTGCGTCTCTTGGGTTAATTCCGACATAAAACCAGTCGGTTCAAACATAGCAACCGGTTGGGATCTTCCCTTAACCACAATCTTATCTAGGTAACGAAAAGCAATATCGTCCTTAGTTTTTACAGACGCTAGTTTGGTTTCCTCTGTAACCATGATGTAAGCACCATAGGCTTTTGCACCACTTTCGCATCGTGCTGCTAAATTCACCATGTCTCCCATCATGGTGTAATTAAAACGGTCGAGAGCACCCATATTTCCGACAGTTGCTGTACCTGTATTGCATCCTATACGCGTTTGCATTTGGGTTACAAGACCGTGACATTTTCCCCATTTTTCAATTTCTGGAACCCATTTTTGGCGAAGTTCAATTTGTTTTTGCTGCATTAAAATAGAAGTTCGTACGGCCTGATATGCATGGTCTTTCATAGGAATGGGTGCACCATACATCGCAACAATTGCATCCCCAATATATTTATCAAGAGTTCCCCGCTCCTCCTGAAGTATATTAGTCATTGCAGTCAAATATTCATTCATTAAATCAACAAGACCCGTTGGGGTTAAAAGTTCAGAAAAACTGGAAAAAGCTTGAACATCACTAAAAAAGGCAGTGATTTCAGTTTCCTCGCCACCCAAAGACGGTTCTTCTCCGGACGCGACCATCTGTTCGACCAAGTCCGAGGATACATAACTTCCAAACATTCCCTTGAGCCGACCTTTGGCTTTCTGCTCAATAACGACCATGGCAGCCAATCCGATAAAAGAAGTACTCAGCCCTGCACAAAATGGAGCAGTTACTGGCCAAATAACATGCGATTGTGCAAATGTCTCGAAGCCAAAATAGACATATAAAACCAAAAGTAATATTCCTCCAGCTTGCACAAGACTTGCCCGCTTTCCTTGATAAACGGCGAGTAAAGCCATGAGTATACAAACTACAAGGGTTGCAAGATGATCAACTTTTACAGGGAGCCTGTGTAAGAACTCCTGATGAGTAAGAGTTTTGATTAAGTTGCCATGAACACTTACTTTGGGCACCGGCGACTTATCAAAGGGAGTGGGTGCCAAGTCCTGAAAAGTCGCTTCCTCAGGCCCGATCAGAACAATAGAATCCTTAAAAGTGGCAAAGAAGGATTTGATAACAGATAATTCTTTCTCTTTGAGAGCCAAGTTTTGTTGATTTTCTCGGAGTGCCCTGGAATAGGTTTGATATTTACTATCTTCAAGCAAAAGGTCTGGATCTTCTCTCTGCAAATTTTCATATTTTTCGTCACCAAGGACCTTGGAAATGTTGGAAATAAATTCTTTAATTCCAAGAATATTACTTTCAACTTCTTCCATATTATTCCCGTATTCTAAGACCTTATTCATTCCGCACATCGGATTAAAGGCTGACTGTAAACTGGGGGGAATGATGTAGTAATTGATGCCTTCAATAACCGCCCTGCATTGATTGTAAGATGGAACTTCTTTTTCTGCCCGCAAAGGTTTTTGTAATAACTTCTCTGCTGTAATAATTAAATCCTCCTCAATACCTAAGTTTTTCATCGTTTCTAGCAGCGATTCATTGTCTGTAAGATCGATTCCATCTACCCGGTTCAATGTTAGCCTGAAAAGATCAGGCATTAGGGATAAGTAAGCTTCGAAATTTT
>JAYQBP010000070.1:0-9770 GCA_038137385.1 Opitutales bacterium
CACATATCCATCGTAGTTGATCCGTAGCAGAGCTTCCATAATGGGCCGATAATTCAGCTCCTGTGACATGTCCAGCTCGCCCCTGCCAGGATTTCCTGCAGTGTGCACATGACCAATCATTTCACCGCAATCCTCTATTCTTCGAATCACATCACCATCCATGATTTGCACATGATAAACATCAAAAAGTAGTTTGACCCGATTGGAGCCCACCGCATTTAAAATCTCCATGCAATAGTCAATGTGATCCCCCTGGTAGCCGGGGTGGCCTTTGTCTGGATGATTATTCACCCGACTATTGAGCATTTCCAAGCACACATTCACGCCTTTTCGCTCCGCATGAGCCGCGATTTTCTTGAAGCCTTCTACACAATGGGCCGCACCATCCTCCCGAGAAAAACTTTCCGAGTACCCCGTAAAAGCGATCACATTAGGGCAACCAAAATCAGCCGACTCATCAATGGCTTTCTGGGTAATTTGAAGTAACCAAGAATGATATTCCGGATTGTTAAACCCTTTGATAAATGGCTTACCCTCCACTGCTATTGGTGAGATGGCACAGGTTAACCCAAACTTTTTTAGAGTTTTCCAATGATTAGAAGCGATCAGCTCCACACTTTGGCAACCAAGGTCACGTGCATGTCTACAGGTTTCTTCGACTCCCCAATGGTTTGCAAAACACCAAGCCACCACGGATTGCTTAATATTACCTTTTCGGACACCCCTGCTTCCCGAATTCACTTGAGCACATCCACCGAGGCCAGCTCCGATGAGCCCAGTAGCACCGGCCCACCCCAAAAAAGAACCTTTTAAAAGGCCCCGCCTTGAAAGAGCAGACTGATTTTTTTTGGATAAATGATTCATTAGTTATGCTAAATTTACATGTATTGCGTGATCATTCGTTGGTTATTTCTTCCAGAAGACCATGGAAATGAGTAAGCCACAAAAAGCCCCGCCAGCGTCAACTGCCACATCCCAGACATCGGCCGTTCGAAAGCGGCCAAGCCAATCTTGCCAGCATTCATCTGCAATCCCTAAACATAGGCAAAACGCGAATAAAGCCCATGGGAAACCGGTCATACCCCGGCTCCATGCCGCCCATGACAAAATCCCTAACAAAGCATATTCCAGCAGGTGAAGAACTTTATCCGATACCGCATAAGACTGGTCTGGTAATTCTTCAGGTGTTAGGCTTGAAACATAAAAGATTAAAAAACAGTAGGCAAAAAAAGCTATTTTCCATTTCATTCATTTCTTTTCCTCCATCTTTTAGAGATGATCAAGACTTGAAGTAAAACCCAAGCACTTTTTGCTCTTTTCACATCTCAAGGGAACAAACTTAAGGGAGGGAGACTTGACAAGCGAGGTAGCTCTTTTCAACTTAATCAGGTGGAAATTGTCGTATATGGTTTTTTTGGATTGGGGATAGGGCTCGTTTTTTTGAGCTCTTATTTATTCCTCCAAAAGAGAGCGCTTGCCAGGAATATAGATGATCTCGAAAATCAATTGACACAAAAAACAGGTGAAGCTCTGGCGGCCTCCAAAGAAATTGAGCTTTTGAGAAAAAATAACGCTCAATTGGAACAACACTCGGCAGACACCCAGGAGAAACTGATCCAATCGAAAACCGAAGGTGCCAAACATACTGCCCATATCGATGAGCTCAACCGTAGGTTAGAAGAACAAACAGATGAACAGGCCAAGGCAACTCAACAAATGCACGAAAAATTTGAAAACCTGGCCAACCGTATTTTCGAACAAAAGACAAAAAAGTTTTCAGAACTTAATCAGGAAAAGCTCAAAACGGTGCTGCAACCTCTCGATAAAGATATTCGAGAGTTTAGGAAAAAAGTCGAAGAACTCCACGAGAAGGACTCTCATCAACATATCGCCTTAAAAGAATTTATTTCTGGCTTACAAAAGTCACAGATTCAATTAAGCGAAGACGCTCAAAACTTGACTCGGGCCCTCAAGGGTGATGCCAAAAAACAAGGGGACTGGGGAGAATTTATCCTCCAACGAGCCCTTGAAGCATCTGGTCTGACGAAGGACCAAGAATTCTCCATGCAATCAAGTTTCGAAGGAAAAAGGCCCGACGCGATTATTCATCTACCCGGCAACAGGCAACTAATTATCGATGCCAAGGTTTCCCTAACTGCTTATGAGAGAAGCCTTTCTTGCGAAAGTGATGAAGCATGCAAAAAAGCTCTAAAAGAACACTTGCAATCGGTTCGAAAGCATATCGATGAATTGTCCGAAAAAGATTATTCCTCGATCGAAGAGCTTACATGCCCAGACTTCACTCTTCTCTTTATACCCATTGAGCCGGCATTCGGAGCTGCATTGGCCGAAGATCCCGAACTCTATCAGTACGCCTTTGATCGAAAGATCGCCTTGATCACTGCATCTACATTGATGGCTACCATCAAAACTGTAGCCAACTTATGGAAACTTGAGAAACAGAACAAGCATGCTCAGGACATTGCCAAACGAGCAGGTCTACTCTTTGACAAATTTACAGGATTTCTCGTTAATCTGGAAGAAGTGGGCCGTTCACTCAGCAAAGCAGTCGGGGCTCAAGAGCGTGCCGTAGCTCAATTGTCTTCGGGCCCAGGCAATCTCATCGGACAAGCCGAAAAGCTCAAAAAAATGGGAATTCGGACCAAAAAAGAAATTCCTTCCTCCTTTAGAAGCGAAGAGGGCTCCCCGAATGTTACAAATCCTGAGCAGTCTAAACTTTCCTTTGAGGAGGTCTCCAGAGATGAAGTGCCTCGCAGATCAGCCTGAATAATCATGGGGGATCAACCTCGAGAGCAATGAGATTTTTTCTTATCTTCATCATTCTATTAGGTTACCACAGTCCAGGGCTGTGCAAGGATAGTCTATCCACCGGTCCATACACCCAATTAGCCGCAACCACAAAACCCGCAGTGGTGACTATATCGAGCGTTGACCGAGGGGGGGGGCCTTGGGGCGTAGGCACGGGTTTCATTGTGGATCAGGGTGGTATAATTGCGACTAATTTTCATGTAATTGGAGAACATCGAGAATTTACCATCGAACTGGCTGATGGAACTATATGCGAACCCACTGAAATCGTGGCGATTAATCGGAGTCGCGATCTTGCCCTGGTTCGCATTAATAAGTCGGGCCTACCCACCCTTCCCCTTGGTGATTCTAGTTTAATCGAACCAGGACAAAGTGTTTTTTCCATCGGCAACCCTTTGGGATATGGTCTCAGTGTTAGCCAAGGAGTGGTTTCTGCCATTCGTGAGTTAGAACTTGGTGATGGTCGCCCTATGGTTCAATTTGCCATTCCTATTGAGGCTGGAAGCAGTGGCAGCCCGGTGCTTAATCTTGAAGGGGAGGTCATTGCCGTACTCACCATTAAATCTGGTGGAGCCATCGGGTTTGGTGTCCCGGCTGAAGCCGTTGTCCAGTTATTGGAAGAAACCCAACCGACTCCAATTGATCAATGGCTGACCATTGGCATGCTTGACCAAGAGGAATGGCTCTCTCCACTAGGAGGTAACTGGAGGCAACGAGGGGGAATCATCAAAGCATCGGGAATGGGGCAAGGGTTTGGTGGGCGCATGGTTTGTCTGTCCAAGAATCTTAATCCCACTTCTTCGTTTGATTTGATGGTTGAGGTTCGATTAGAAGATGAAAGTGGTGCCGCCGGACTTGCCTTTGGCTCCGATGGAAAAGACCGTCATTATGGATTTTATCCTACCAATGGCTCTTTGAGGCTCACTTGCTTTAATGGACCTAAAGTTTTTGATTGGAACATCATTGAGACCAAGCCGTCTCCTCACTACAGTCCTGGCAACTGGAATTTGCTCCAAATTCGCTACGAACAGGGGGGGCAAATCCATTGTAAAGTAAACGGCCATGAAGTGATTCATGCCATTGATTTTACGCTCAAGGATGGCTGGATTGGGCTCTGTAAATTTCGAGAACCTGCCGCAGAATTTCGCAATTTCCAAATCTCCCCCCGCTTGCCCCCAGGTCTCATTCCTGCCGAAGTTCGACAACGGGTCTACGAACTTTCTGAAACCTTAACTCTTGAACAAACCATCATGCCCACTGATGTTCAAGAATTAGCGGATATGTCTCCTGGGGTAAGACAAGCCATGATCGATCGGGCGATGGAACTGGAAAAAACAAGTGCATTGCTAAGAAAATCGGCCGAGAAGGTACGGGTGACTCAGATTGTTAATGAACTGGTTATGTTGCTCTCGGAACAAGAAAACGAAAATAATCATGATCTCTTGCGGTCTGCTTTACTTGTCGCACGGCTAGATAATCCAAATTTTCATATTGAACATTACCTCAAACGAGTGGATCGATTGGCCGAACGAATTTCTCAAAACTTCCCTCCCCATGCCACACAAAAAGAAAAACTTGAAATCCTTTTAGAGCAGATGTTTCTACAGCACGGTTATCATGGCAGCACGCTCGACTTTCATCATCGCTCAAACAGTTACTTAAACGAAGTTATTGATGACCGCGAAGGGTTACCCATTACCCTATCCTTGTTGCTGGTTGAATTGGGCAGGAGAACGGGTCTTCCGATTTCTGGCTTAGCTACACCTGGTCACTTCCTTGCATTTTACCGAGAACCGGGTCAAAAGATCGAGGAGACCATTTTAATTGATGCCTTTGCAGGTCGCATTATCTCACGTAAACAAGCCAGTGAACTCACTCATTATGATTTAAGCGATGAACAGTTCGATCCGGCGACCGGGTTGGAAATGATCTCCCGAATTTTACAGAACCTGCTCCGTTCTGCAGAGTGGGACAGAGATAGCCCCGCATCCTTACGTTATCTCGATGCATTGGTTGCCATTAACCAGCAAGACAGGTACCACCGGACATTCCGTGCCATGACAAGATATGGCTTAGGGATGTTTGAAGAAGCCTTATCGGATATTACTTTTTTGATCGAGCAATCCCCCGGTGATCCTGCCAACGCACCTCTTTTAGAAATTCAACGCAGATTAAGAGACCCACACTAGAAGCTTGAGAATTTCGACCCCTTAAACCACCACATCTCCCCACCCCATTTCCCGAAGGGTTTCCCGGACTTCCTCCAAGTCCTCATCTTCCATAGCCATGGTTTTGTACCTCGAATCTCTGCGAACCGCTTCTTTGAGGAAATCAAGGCACTCCCCAAAACTTCCAAGTTGGCAGGCATAACAGGCGAGGTTGAAACGAATCAAGGCATCCTCGTAATGGTGAAGCAAGGCTTCCAGTAAGATTTCCCTCGCTACCTCAATCGATTTTGACCTCCGGGTTGCATACGCATCAAGAACCCACCACTGGGCATCTTGAGGAAACTCTAGGCACAATTCATGAGCGACATCTCTCATTTCCGTCCACTTTTTTTGTTGCTGGAAAATATCGATCAATAGGGAGCGCTTTTTTTGGGACCAATCCAATTGATCGGGCAATGCTTCTAACTCGCCAATCGATTGATCGTACATCGCTAATTGAAAGTACCCAATTGCTCTAGACCAGTGGACTTTGGGATTGAGAATCGGTTGCCGATTATGAGGCTTCTCCTCCATCTAGCTAAATTGAGGTTTTTTCTCTTTGTGGAGCGCCCGACGATTTGTATATGCCCAACGGGCAGCAAGCAAACTGCCAATTATGCAATGGAGAATGGCACTCATTGCACATGATGCGGGTGCCAAAACAAGCCCAGGAAAGTGCTTCGTGGCTAGAGCCGCCCCCAATCCAGAATTTTGCATACCCACCTCGACTGATATAGTCTGACACTCTTGGGGATCCCGCTTCAAAAAGCGGGCAATAAAGTAACCCAGAGTAAACCCACCGATGTGCAATAATCCCGTAGCAAATAAAAGCGTCCCTCCATGGTCCATAATCGCATCTCTCTTGGTGGCTAAGATAAAACCAACAATCAACAGAATAAACAATACCGAAAAGATCGGTGATACCGAGGCAACTTTACGGGAAGTCTCAGGGAAAAAATGATTTAAACAAGTGCCGATAAATAGAGGGATTAAAACAATCAACAAGATGGATTTTAAAAGGGACCATGGCTCAATCGGTAGATAATGACCTGCGTAAAAGTAAGTAAGCCAGGGGGTGAGCAGCACCGCAATGATTGTCGAGCACATTGTTAGGGCAATCGAAAGAGCGACCCGTGCCCTGGCTAAGAAAACGACCACATTGGAAGCCGTACCACCTGGACAACAAGCCACCAAAATTAAGCCTACGGCCAAGTCAGGGGGGAGTTGAAATGACCACGCTAAAAATGCACTCCATGCGGGCATGATTAAAAATTGCATACTTACCCCAAGTATTATGGTTTTGGGAGATTTCAGAACTTTAATATAATCATTTCGGCCAAGAGTAATTCCCATTCCCAACATAATAAACCCAAGTCCCCAAGGGATTGAATCGCCTCCGAGCCAAATAAAGACATTCGGTTGGGATAAAGCCAGTAAAGCTACCCCTACCGACCACACGGGGAAGCCAGCGGTTATATATAAAGAATACTTTTTTAAATCCAAGTAACTACTTATTTGTAAGCTCCCAAAATTCGACCTCTCCCCATTGATGACCCCAGCCTTGAAAGTGCGGGCTAAGGCGAAAATACCTCGCTTTTACAGCAAGTAAATCCAGCTCCGCCCAAGTGCCCTTTTCCCGAACGGTCAAGATCTCTCCATATTCATTGAAGGGTTGGAAATGATTACCATCGAGGCTTACTTCAACTCCGACACTTCTCAATTCATCCTCCCGGGACCACGCCTGAAAATAGATCCGAATGGCACCAATCCGCTTCGCTTCCCCAAGATCAAAAGTGATCGATGGATCTTTTTGGTACCATACAGTCCAAGTAGAGCGCATTCCATCCTTGGGTAATTTCCCATCCAGTAAACGGTCTAAGCCAAACCGAGATGAATCCACGGTTGGTTTTATATCTGCCGATATTCCTTCTACTTTGGCAATCCTTAATGACCTGGTTGGATCCGGCATCGGAGAACTTTGACCGTGTCCACTCATGGGGAACATCCAAGTTAATATACAAAGGCAGGTATAAGCTGAGTTTTTTAACATTTATTTCTTTTCTAAAGTCTGCTCATTGCATGCAAGCGTTATACCATTTCAATCGCTAATTAAATCAAGTTTTCGCAGGTAAAAACGGCTTCCTTGGATAGAAATACTCCTTTGATTTCACCCGAAGTGAATGGCTAACTCTGAATGTAGTCTTATACCTAAATCTGTAAATTGCTTGTAGCCTTAGTCAAAATAACTACTTTTCAAATGCAATGTATCGGTTTGTCAAATATCTCCTGATTCTCGGTTTATCCACCTCGTCCTTTTACCTGGCAAATGCTCAAATTCACCCCAAGGAAGCACTGGGGAGAAAATTATTTGATTCTTTTCGCAATCAAAAATTTGGGGATTTTTATTCCCGCTCCATTTTTTCTCTGGAAGAAAAGGACTTCCAAGAGTTTTTATTTGATATTGAGAATGATGAATTACGTAAAAATTTATCGCAGTTTTATACCTTAGATTATCCCGCAAATGCCCAAACTGCAGAAGCCCGTTGGAGGGTGGCCTTTGCCTACACCTGGCGCGACCAATGGCGTCACATCACCCACCACTCACCAAGCATGATCCAGTCCGGTTCATTTGTGCCTATTTTAAGAGAAGCAAAATCCTTTGGTATTCAATGGGAAACAACTCGATTGTTAGCCATTGAAGTCTTGCTCCCTGTTCATTGGGAGGAAAATAAGTTCATCATTAAAGGCGATTCCATGATCGAGCAAAATTCCACCGACCCCCAAACTTTGTTCCTCGACCGAAGATTGACTTACCGTTTCCAGCTAGACAAATCCACTCATGGAAATGCATTTATGATCGGATATGCTCCCGAAGATTCAGATAAAATTTACAAAAATAATATTGTAGGGAATGGTTCTGGGCAGGCCGATATTCTACTTCGTATTGATACGCCATTCCCCGACCGGCTATTTTACTTCTGCCCAGATGTAAAAAATGCTGGTGGCCCCATCCTTATTAAGAATTCTGACTCCGTTGACAAACCCAACCAAAGAACTGATATCTTGCTCACTTTTTCCTACGGCCAACCTGAAAAAGCGTATCAGATTTTGATCAAGGAAGTTTTATCGACGCGGAATGGGGAAATCTTTTGCGAAAAGCCCGAATGGCTAGGTGAGGTCCCTCTTCCTAGGGGATTAAGTTTTTCGCACTAGGAGTCGAGATACTTGTGCACATCAGCGGCGAAGAACTTCAATGAGTTCTCCGCTTTTGTATCTAAGAGCTTTGGTCAGCTTGCCATCTTCATTCCAAGTGCGCATCAAACCGTTTGCCAAGTTATTGAACCATTGCCCCTCTTCCTTTAGCTGACCATTAGGGTACCAAAATCGTTCAATACCATCTTTTTGGCCTTTCAAAAAATGTGCTTCCGCTCGAGGGGAGCCATTCTCATAATTCTCAACGGCTCTGCCAGTAAAGGGAATCCGCTCAACATCAAAGTGCCAGAGATTGGTTGTTCGGTCCCTGACCAAGCTTGCACCGTCCACGGTTCTAAGCTTTAAATTTAGTCGGACAGTTTCCCATTTCGCCACTTCTAGATCGGCTTCCAATTCGCGAATTTTTCCGATGCGAGATAAGGCAGATTCATTCGAATGAATTTCCGTGCTTTCATTCTTTGGCTCTTCGCAACCACAAATCAACAAGGCCAAAATCACCGAGCATTTCGAAGTTTTAGTCATTTCTTATTTTGATAACTTCAAACCTTCTCTTCCGCAAGCGAGTATGTGTTTGGTTCGGTTACTTCAATAGAATGAATAGCTTTCATGACTGATATGAACATCGAGTCATGTTGATCATCTAAAGCTTATCCCGATGCTAAGGGTGTCATATAAAATAGCCCTTCGGCTTGGCTCGGATATGTCAATCGATCGAAATGTCTATAATTGCAAACATCTTTTAAAAACCAACACTGGGGATTCGTATTACTCCCTCATCCTTTTGTCATGATGGTGATGCGGATTTCCCCATAGTTATCCTTTCGATTTTTTGGCTGTGTTAAGTCCCCACTTCCCGACTAACATCATTCAGGGTTAAGGAGTCCCCCTACTTTTTAACCTCTCGTTTTTGCGACCAATTGGTGTATAAAATCCTGTATAAAAACAGAAATATGAAACCCTTGAAAAGTTTCTAAAACTCTTGAGTGCCCCTTAAATAAATGGAGCCGAGAATCGGATTCGAACCGACGACCCACGCATTACGAATGCGTTGCTCTACCAACTGAGCTATCCCGGCTTAATTAAGTACAATTCAAAATGGCAATGGTCGCCAAATTGGCAAATGCAAACCTTCAGCTCGGTGGACTAGGGTACTTTCTGCCCTTGTCTCCGCTGAGGTTGTTGGCAAGAAAAGCCACGCCTACCATGATGATTGCTCCCAGGCCCACGGGGCAAAGAACATACCAATAACCCAGGGTGTGAACAGTACTTCCGCCAATTACCGCAATCAAAGCAGTGGCCCCACCGGGCGGATGAACGGTACCGGTCAACTGCATTGCCACGATGGCCAAGGAGACTGCCAGGGGGCAAGCAAAGATACCTTGATTCCCCAACAACAAATAAACGGAGACGCCAACCAGGGCAGAGATGCAGTGCCCACCGATCAGGTTGCGTGGCTGGGAGAAGGCAGCCTGGGGAGCCCCATAGGCAAGTACCGCAGAGGCTCCGAAAGAACCAATCAGG
>JAYQBP010000071.1:0-2918 GCA_038137385.1 Opitutales bacterium
AAAAAATCACTGGACCGTGGCATGTTTCTGTCACTCAGTCGGGGAGGTATCGTTTTACGTTACGCCAGTTTCCTAAAGAGGCGGGCAAATCCCTGCGGGCGGTTCGTGCGAAGGTGAAAATTGCAGGAAAGGAGGCCGAGCAAAAGATCGCCAAAGGGGTACACTCCGTGGACTTTGAATTGGATCTCCCCAAAGGGAAAACCACTTTGGAAACTTTTTTGTATACCGAAAAAAATGAAGTGGGGGGGGCTTATTTCACTGAGATCGAACGATTATAATTTCCAATGATATGGATGGTACAAACGGCATAAATTTGTGATTCGGTGGGTTCATGCAGTCTCTCTTTTTCTTATTGGGTTACCCCTTTGTGCGAAACCCGTTGGCAGACCGAACATTCTAGTTATTTTATCCGATGATCAACGGGCGGATCACTTAGGAGTAAATGGACATCCGGTCATACGGACTCCAAACCTAGATAACCTGGCTGATAAGGGGATGAATTTCCGCAATGCCTTTGCCTCCTCTACAGCTTGCACTCCAAACCGAACATGTATTTTAACTGGGCAGTACGAGCGTAAACATGGGGTGAACTTTAACTCCGGAAGTTCTCTGAAGGAGGAGGCTTGGGAAAGAACCTATCCAATGTTGCTCAAAAAAGCGGGGTATTATGTGGGGTATGTCGGTAAAAATCATACACCGATTGGTAAAAGCGATTCGGGTGTAGGTTATCAAAGTGGAGTGATGGAAAGTGGTTTTAATTATTGGTACGGTAACCATAACCACTCGACTTTCTACCCGAAAAATAATTTCCTGATTTATCGAAATGCCCGGGCAAATTCACAAGTCGAAATATTTACTGAGGGAGCCCTGAATTTCCTCTCTAAACAGGATGGATTTGCTGGTGCGAACGAGTTTTTAAAATCCCGTCCTTTGGACCAACCATTCTGCTTACTCGTCAACTTGAATGTACCCCACAACAAGGGTACAAGCACGATGCGTATGTTACCAAAGGATCCTGAGCTTTATAAATCTGCTTACCGTAACCAGATCGAGAAATTACCTATACCTGCCACTTATTTGGAGGACCATGAAATCAAACGGCCCAAACTCCCCAAATATGTATATAACGGGCAATATATTGATTCTTATAACTATGTAAAAAACCGAGCTGATCTACTGGAGCGGATGGTGCGGGTTTGCCAGACTGTGGAAGGCGTGGATCGAATGGTGGGTGCTCTACTGGCAAAACTTAAACAAGATGGAGTAGCAGATAATACGGTGACCTTTTTTACTTCAGATCATGGAATTCAGCACGGCGAGCATGGACTGGGCGGTAAAGTTTTACTTTATGAGGAATCTCTGCGTGTTCCCATGATCGTACATGATCCAAGGATCCCTGATGAAAATCGAGTCGGGGAATCTGAAGAACTGGTGGTCTCTATGGATTTAGCCCCCACCATCCTCGAACTTGCGGAACTCCCGGTGGATGAAGAAATGCAAGGCATGAGTCTGATTCCCTTGATGCATCATAAAACTATTGATTGGCGGATTGATTTTTTTGCGGAAAATTTGTTTATCGGACAAAATTATCCACGGATCGAAGCCGTGCGTGAAAAGGAATTAAAATACATTCGCTATTTTTCCAAATCCCATCGAATTCCTTACCGAAAATTATTGCTTGCTTCGATTGAAGGAGAATCCCCCATCTTTGAAGAACTTTACGATTTGTCCAAAGATCCTTATGAAAAGAAAAATCTTGTGGGAGAAAAGAATTACCAAATGGATTTGGTACGATTGCGCAAACGATGTCAGCAACTTGTCATCCAGGCCAAGGGATCAAATATGTATCCAAAGACTTGGCCTAGCGTTAAATAAGGGTGGGTCAGGATTTAATCTTGCCCTCTTATGCTTAACCTACAGGTTGCCTTGGTTGTAATCTTTACCTTGCTTGAAAATTGAGTCCGAACTAGTTTGATTCTCTAGAGAAGAATGAATTCATTGATCTCATCCTGGCGAATAATGATGGCACTGTCGGCTTTGTTCATTGGTACTTTTTTGTCTGCGAGCGAATGGATGTGGCACGGGGCGTTCCCGTGGGTTTATTCCCACCCGGAGAAAGAGTGGAGCTATTGGATGATGGGTTCAGATTCGAGGTTTTACTCTTGGAATCAAAATTCCGGACGATGGAAATTCTTTGACCAAGGTTCTAAAGAGTGGAAGGTAATCGAACCGGTGGACTTAAATGAATCTCAATGGGAAATATGGGAGTCCAATCCCTTAGCTTACGGGGGGGGGGCGACCTTATCGAAAATTAAAGATTCGATAAAGAATGCGGAGACTTATTTAGATTTAAGTTACCGTAATATTTCAGACCTTTCTCCACTAGTTGGTGCGAGTTTTCTCAAGGAACTCAACTTGGAGGCAAACAGCATCTCGGATGTGGAGATGCTTGCTGAGTTAACTGGACTGGAGAATCTAAATTTAAGCTCAAATCAAATTACTAACATTACCGCGATAAGCGGTTTATCCAACTTGAAGGTCCTGAATCTGGAGGGCAACCTTCTTTCAATGAATGCTTCGGGCAATCTCTCTGCTATTGGGGAATTGTCGTTGCTCGAAAATTTAAACTTAGGAGAAAATGATCTGCCCTTTATCAATGGGTTAGAAAATTTAGATCAGATTAAATTTTTAAGCCTAAGAGGGAATAAAATAACTAATCTTGAGAGCTTATCAAATTTATCTAAGGTTCGTGAGCTTGACTTAGCTGGTAATCAAATCTCGGATATCTCACCTATCTCTCCGATGAAACAACTTGGCGTTTTGTATGCTGAAGATAACCAGATTGAGAATATAAACTCATTAAGTGATTTGATTAATTTAAAAGAGTATGACGAAGACAAGCAGAGATTAGATTTACA
>JAYQBP010000071.1:2928-9540 GCA_038137385.1 Opitutales bacterium
CACACTCCACAAGGTGGAGGCGATAGAACAGTTAGAACCTCTGCCGGCCGTCATTCTCAATGAGAATGACAGTGCTGACATATCAACTTTATCAGAAATGACTCAACTGATTGAGCTTTATCTATTCGAAAATAATTTATCTGCGGAAAACATAGCCTTGTTAAAAGATCGATTAAGTTTTACCAGAATCGAATTTTGATTTTCCAGATTTTGTTTTCATCTGCTTGACTAATCGGTGGGCGAAGATTTTTATTATTTTATGAAGTTTGCATTGGTTTTTCCTCTTATCCTGCTTACTTCATTATCAGCAAACACCACACCGATTACTCAGGCAAAATTCTTTAGGTTGCTTGGGATCAAGCCTACGGAATCGGAATCAGCTCCTTTTGGAGGTTTGAATGTAGTCGTTAAAGTGCATCGTGCTTTAGCTAAAAACCAAACGAAGTTAGAGTTTGAGGACGAAGGGATCAAAGATCTCAAGGTGTTTGAAATGTTGGTTGATTTAGAATGGTTACGGTTATCCCATAATCCAATTAGTGATCTTAAGCCCCTATCAAACCTAACAAAGCTTCAAGTACTTAGCCTTTATGGGGTTCCTTATAAACGAGATAAATTAGAAAAGATTAAGGATCTTGGCCCGCTCGCAGAATTGCAAAACTTATGGAGTTTGGCCCTCGACGAACATCAAATCAGTGATCTTTCACCCCTGGCCAACCTTACCAATTTAAAAGATCTCTATCTAACCAATAATGAAATCTCGAATGTCGATAAACTGGCACGGTTATCCTCACTAAAGAGTTTATTTTTATCCAACAACCGAATTAGTGATATTTCTCCTCTTTCCAATTTAAAAGAATTAGAATGGCTGAGGTTGTCGTCTAATTTAATAACAAGTCTTTGGCCACTGGCCAATCATTCCAAACTCGAGCAACTCTTTATTGACAACAATAAAATCATCAACCTTGCACCTATAGCTCGACTTACTCAACTGAAGGAACTTAGAGTGGCAAATAATCAGATTAAGAATCTTGGTTCATTATCTAATTTTACCAATTTAAAGCAGCTCTTTATTGATAATAATAACATCGATGACCTTTCTCCTTTAGCTAACCTCAAGAGGTTACAAGTACTAAGCCTCGCGAATAACCAAGTAGAAGATCTTACTCCCTTGATGAACATGAGATCTTTACAAACTCTAGTAGTTTTGGGCAATCCATATGAAGATACTCAGATTGTACAGTTGCAAAGATCTTTGCCCAAGTGTCAGGTAGTTTATCGCTGATTGAATTCTTCGCGGGATATTTCAACTCCTGCCGAAAAGACTCTTTTATATTCGACTGAGCCATTTTCAAAGTATCGTAAAAAAGATCCGTTGCCATGGTTTACCTTTGATTGTTTACACGCCGTCCCGTCTGGCTTCCATACGGAGATATCGACCAAGTGCCCGGTCCGATTTAAGGATCGACTGGCGAGTTGACCATTTGAGTAGAATTCATTCCATTGTCCATCGATTTCACCGTCTTTAGTTTGTCCAACTACTTTGATTGGGCCTTTCTCGTGCCAAACGAGGAAAGGTCCATCCATCCGATCTTCGGTCCAATGAATCTGTGATTTTTTTCTCCCCGATCTATACCAATCCATCCACATTCCCTCCTTTCTTCCCTGCTTCAAATAACCAAGCTGAACAAGTTCCCCAGATTCAATGGTTGACTTCACCCAACCAGTGTAGGGTTGATCATCTTTTTCTACATAAAGATGAAACATGCCATACATAAATTTTCTTTTTAGATTGGTAAGTTCAGTAGCACTTTCCTTTGCCTCCTCCCATACTTCAGGATCTGTAAGGTCGGGTAAAGAACAGGAGGTGATTAAAATCAATGGCCAGAGCTTCCAGACAAGCAACATCCCTACTGATAGATAATGAATTTAAGAATTATACAATAAAATTTAAGGGTGGATGGGGTAATGTCGTTGATAGAATCTGGTCAATTAGGTAAAAGGCTCGGATGATTTTTATTCGCGAGGTTAGCCTATCCTATGGACACAAAAAATTGTTTAACGAAATTTCTGAAACAATTGCTCCAAGAGACCGAATCGCATTGGTTGGCTCCAATGGGTCTGGGAAGACCACCCTGTTGCGCATGCTCATGGGAGAGGTGCAACCGGATGATGGCGTGATTGAGAAACCTGACTACGCAACTGTTGGGTATCTGCCTCAGGATGGTGTGCACGCATCGGGCGGTACCGTAAGAGATGAAGCGGGTAAAGCCTTTTCCGGGGCTTCTGAACTTCAGTCGAAATTAGATGAAGCTGAACTCAAACTTGCAGAACTCGACCCCGAGGATGAGGAATTCTACGATCTAATTGACTTAATGGGGAGCTGGGAAACTCAACTTGCCAGCTTTGAGCCAGAAAAAATGAATTCTAGGATCGAAAAAGTTTTGATGGGAATGGGATTTTCCAATGAGGATTTAGACCGGCCTGTAGATGAATTTTCCGGAGGCTGGCAAATGCGAATCGCTTTAGGAAAATTGCTTTTGCAAAGCCCCTCTCTTTTAATTCTGGACGAACCAACCAATCACTTGGATGTGGTTTCACAAAACTGGTTGGAACATTATCTAAAGGGCTATCAAGGGTCGATTTTAGTGATTTCCCATGACCGTGCATTTCTAGAAACTGTTACAGATCGTACCATCGAACTCAAACTGGGTAATTTAAATAATTACAAAGGGAATTATACCTTTTACCTCAAGGAAAGTGCGGCTCGTTTAGAACGTCAGAGAAAGGCATATAATAACCAGAAAAAAGAGATTCAGAAAGAGAAGGAATTTATCAATCGTTTCCGATCCAATGTGAAAAAAGCCGCCATGGTGCAAAGTCGCATCAAAGCACTTGAAAAAATGGAAATGGTTAAACCCGAGGCGGAAGAAAAAAAGATTTATTTCCGCTTTCCTCCTTCGCCGGCCGCCAGTCAAAAAGTAGTGGAATTGGCAGGGATGACCAAAGCCTATGGAGATAATGTGGTCTTTGATGGCCTGGATTTACGGATTGAAAAAGGCGACCGAATTGCGGTGGTTGGAGTCAATGGAGCGGGTAAGTCAACGCTTGCCCGGGTACTTGCTGGGGTGGAACCCTTTCAACAGGGCCAGCGTGATATCGGGGTCAATACAGTGATCGGTTATTTTGCCCAGCATCAAGCGGAGGAACTTAATCCTGGTAACGAGGTGCTCGCTGAAGTGGAACAGGTGTGTGAAAACAACCCGGATGCGAACCCACGGGCTGCTTTAGGAGCCCTGCTTTTCAGTGGGAACGATGTCTTTAAAAAAACTTCCGTTCTTTCGGGGGGTGAGCGCAATCGGGTGGCCCTGGCCAAGTTATTGATGAAGCCATGCAATTTTTTAATCATGGACGAACCGACCAACCATCTGGATATCCGAAGCAAGGAGGTTTTACAGGAAGCATTGAATTTGTTTGAAGGAACCGCCCTAATTGTCAGTCATGATCGTTTCTTTCTTGATGGAGTAGTCAACAAAGTGCTTGAAATTTCCACCCGCAAGGCTCTCATGCTTACCTGCAATGTTTCAGAATATATGGAAAGATTAGAGGTGGATGAATTCTAGGAATTTCTTGAACTACCTTAAAAATTTCAAAGCCAAAAATCCACCCACTACAAGCAATCCAAAAACCATAGCGAGCAGGTTAAAGTGCTTGTCGATTTTTTCCTTCATCGGTTCCCCAAATTTGGCCACCAATGCGGCCACCAAAAAGAAGCGGGCTGACCGGCTGACCGCTGAAGCTAAAATAAATGGAAGCAGTGCCATGCCCATTACCCCGCTGGCAATGGTAAAGATTTTGTAGGGGATCGGGGAAAATCCGGCGAGGAAGACTAGGGGCCATCCCCATTCCGCGTACCATTCCTGAATCCGAGCAAATTTTTCTTCAGTAAAACCGGGCACATATTGAAAAAACCACGGAGATAAACCATCCCAAGCAAACGCTCCGATTGCATAACCGGCGAGTCCTCCGAGTACCGACGCTATGGAGCAGATAAAGGCAAAGGTGAATGCTTTTCTCAGGCTGCCCAGGCAAAGCGGGATCAATAAAACATCGGGTGGGATTGGAAAAAAACTGGCTTCCGCAAAAGAGAGCAGGGCAAGCCAGAGTCCCGATAGTTTTCGCTCCGCCAGGGAGAGGGTCCAGTCGTAAATACGGCGTAGCGGATTTTTACTTTTTACTGTCATTTGGATCGGTTGGGTTGAAAGTGAGATCTTTAGCTGGAAGTTTACCGAGGTACGGAAGTTCACGAAAGCGGCCGTCATAATCAAGTCCATAGCCAACCACAAATTCATTGGGGATGGAAAAACCAACCCAGTCCGCCTCAAAGTGATTGATTCTTCTTTCCGCTTTGTCGAGGAACACACAGGTTTTAAGAGAATCGGGGTTGTGGGATTTAATTTCATCGGATGCCCGTTGAAGGGTATTCCCCGTGTCCAGAATATCGTCCACCAGCAAAACATGCTTTCCACGAAGGTCCGATTTTAAACTACCGGTGATCTGCGGGGCACTTTCGGGAGATGTGGAAGATCCATAGCTCGATATCCTCAAGCAGTCCAACTGAGTGGGGATGGTCAGTAAGCGTAAAAGGTCAGCGGTGAAAATTATGGCACCGTCCAAAATGGAGACCAGCAGAATTTCCCTGCCTCGGTAAAACTTATTGATTTCGAGAGCCAGGGTGGTTAATCGTTCGGAAATTCTTTCAGCCGAAAGAATTTCAACAGGTTGGATGGATGGGTTCACAGGCTATGTAAAAGTTGATCAATACTCGACTGGGCAGAGCTGGCATAGCCACCACCAAATAAATTAAAATGGTTCAATTCGTGATATAAGTTATAAAGCGTTTTTCGGATGCGAAACCCACGATCGAGTGGGTATTCCTTTTCATAGGCATCATAAAATGCTGAAGAAAACCCGCCAAACATGTAGGTAAAAGCGATGTCTGCTTCTCGGTCTCCATAATAGGATGCCGGGTCAAAAAGAAAGGGGTTGCCATTGAGGTCATACCCAGCATTCCCTCCCCATAGATCTCCATGGAGTAGGCTGGGGTGTGTGGAGTAGTTGGTAAAAAAACGGTCAATTTGATCGAGCAGATTCGGGGCTCCCTTGAAAGTGCGGCCCTTGTTTTCCGCCAGCTTAAACTGATGAGCCAATCGATGATCCCGATAGAAAGTAACCCAGTTTTGGGAAGGTGGATTGGGTTGGGGAGTCGCCCCGATGCAGTTATCCATACTCCATCCAAAATGCGGTTGTACAATCCGGTGCATTTTGGCAAGCAGGGTACCCAGAGTGGTCTGTCCGTTCGGCCCGGATGACCCCTCCTCGATGAATTCGAGAACAAGGTAGGCATGAGTCTGGTCCGTTCCGTGGGCAATTACCTTGGGTACTCGGATGGTCTTGGTATCTTGCATATCCTGAAGTGCCTGTCCCTCTGCTCGAAAGAAGGACAGAAAAGAGAGCTGGTTTTTTTTAACAAAAAATTCACGCCCATCCACGCCAATGAGCTTGTATGCTTGATTGATACAACCCCCACCGATTCCTTCTTGAGTACGGGTGCAAAAGGTCAAGCCCGTCGATTCGGTAATGGCATGTTCAATCTCGATCATTGAACCGAATGAAGAAATTAAGTGGAACCTTTTTCGAGGTGGTCGATTAACCGGTCGCACCCATCATCGAGTAAATCGAGAACTTTCTCAAATCCAGACGGTCCACCATAATAAGGGTCTGGCACTTCGCGATCGGTTGAACTAACAAAGTCGCAAAAGGGCCGTACCTTGTTCGCAAAAGAGGCATCGGGCATCAGTTTATGGACTTCCGAAAAATTAAAATCATCCATCGTCACAATCAAGTCGGCTTCGGAATAGTCCTGATCCCTGATCATGCGGGCTGCCCCGGAAATGGTCAATCCCCGGGCCTGAGCTGCCTGCCTCATCCTAGAATCGGGTGGGTTCCCTTGGTGCGATCCAATCGTACCGGCAGAATCGCAGGTGTATTTTTGTGTGAGTCCCCGCTGTTCAATGACTTTACGAAATGTACATTCAGCCGCCGGTGAGCGGCAAATGTTTCCCCAACATACAAACAGAACATGCATGCTGATAAGATGTGCCAAGGATCGATCCTTTTGACAAGGAGTAACCCCCATTGTTCACAATGGTCCATGGCTTGACATTCCTCTGTCTAGCCATTGGATACAGGTAGATTGAAAGAATCAGTGGTAATTTTTGGATGCGGCTATATTGGTTTAGCTTTGGCTAAAGAATGCGTGGGATTAGGGTGGTCGGTTACTGCCCTGACCCGCAACCCCAACAGTGCCAAGAGAGCCGAAGAGATTGGAGCTCATGCGGTTGTGGGAAACTTGCAGGATGACCACTGGTGGACCAAAATTCCTACGGGGGTGGATCATGTGGTTAATTGTGTGGGTGCATCCTCGCCCACAGTGGAGGGTTATCAAGAGTCTTACCTTCAGGGTACGCAATCGATTATTCAATGGATTAAACAAAGGGGGGATCCAGTTCGCTCGCTGGTATTTACCAGCAGCAGTTCGGTTTATCCCCAAAC
>JAYQBP010000072.1:0-2929 GCA_038137385.1 Opitutales bacterium
TTGGTTAGCATCGCCCGACAACCCCCGGTTTACCATCGTCATCGCCAACCGGTTATGGAAGTCGGTGTTCGGGATTGGTTTGATCGAACCGGTGGACAATATGTTTGATGACACTTTAGCTACTCACCCCGATCTTATGCTTCATTTAGAGAAGATCATGGTCGCCCTTGACTACGATCTAAAAGAATTCCTTCGGATCCTGTACAACACAAAATCCTTTCAAAGAGAAGCGCCCAAGAGAGAAATTACCGCGCGAGACACAAAAGATGAAACGATGCCTATCGAGGTACAGCATGTTATTTCTGGACCTTATCCTGAAAACCCCAAAAGAGGAGCCGTACCTTATTTTTATCAAGGGCCCGTTGTCGAAAGAATGTCTGGTGAGCAATTATGGGACTCTTTGGTTGCACTGAATTATCCTGATCTGGACAAACGAATCAATTCAAGATTTGGGGATGGGGGGTATGCTCAGTACGAAAAGTATATCAACATGACGGCGGAGGAAATTTTCATGGAAAAACTCGGGATTGCCCCTCCTGGTGCGAGCGCTGAAATCGTAAAGTCTATGGAAGACCAACCCGAGCCGACCAACGAAAACTGTCCCATAAGACCTGGCAGAAAAGCCGACCCAAGCATAATTGCCAAAAATGAAAAAGGTGAAACCGTGGCGTTCTGCTGTGATAATTGCAAAGATCAATTTGTGGAGAACCTGCCTCCTCCGCCTATGAATGAAATGATGGCTGGCATGGATGGAGCCACCGAATCCAGCCAGAATTACGCTCGAATCGGCACACCTACACAAGACATCAATTCTTTGCGGGCATCCGAAGTGGGCCACCCTGCCCCCGCAGGCCATTTTATTCGTCAGTTTGGAGGTTCACCAAGAGACCAGATTCAAGTTTCCCATAAGCAGGCAGCAGTTGACCAAGTTCTGGCAATTATGAATGGATATGTAGAAAAAAATATTATCAGTAATCAAAACTCAACTTTTATGAAAAGACTTGCCCAAGAATCCAACATCAAGAACCAAATCGATTATGCCTTTCAAGCCATTCTTCAAAGAAAGCCAACCACCCGGGAAATGATGGATTTTACAGAAACTTTGAAAAGGCTAAAGCCTGAGAATGCACACAAAGATATTGCATGGGTGTTGCTAAACAGCCATGAATTCCTTTTCTTAAAGTAGAGACCGAACTAAAACCCAACACATATCATGAAATCAGACCTCAAAAAATTAGATGAATTAAGTCGCCGAGAGTTTGTGGCTAGTGCTGCCAAAGCCTGCTTAGGAGTTGGTCTTTTACCAATGGCTGGGTCCTATGTTCATACCCCTGCTCAAGCTTTTCAACCGGGCACACGCCCAGCCAAAGCTCGTCACCTGATTTATCTATACATGTCTGCAGGAATGTCCCATATGGACACCTTTGCACCGAATACGGATGCGGATAAAGACAGCTACCAAGGGCCTATTAGTCCGATATCAACCTCGGCAGATGGAGTATTTTTATCTGAAAACTTACCCGAAACGGCCAAGCATATGCACAACGCAGCCGTTATCCGCACGATGATGACCAGTCAGGGTGCGCACGCACAGGGTACCTATTTGATGCACACAAGTTATCAAATGCGTGGAACCATTTCCCACCCGACATTTGGCAGCTGGATTGCCAAAATGTCAGGTCCAATTAATTCCACCATACCAATGAACATTTCGATTAACGGTCGTTCAGGTAGTTCGGGATTTTTAGAATCCAAATATGGACCACTTCCTATCGGAAACCCCAATGCAGGCTTGGCAAACAGTAAAGCAGCCGATTACCTCGACCAGACTCGTTTTGACGGTCGATTGGCCATGGCCCAAAAGATGAATTCCAGTTTCCTGGGTACCTACGATCAAAAACAAGTTCGAGCTTACACCGATCTTTACAATGACGCCGTAAAGTTGATGCGCAGTGAGGATTTAAAAGCATTTGATGTGGCTTCTGAGCCAGATGCGATGAAGGATCTCTACGGTAGGTCTGCTTTTGGTCAGGGATGCTTACTCGCAAGAAGATTGGTCGAAAACAATGTCCGTTACATCGAAGTCAATCGTGGAGGCTGGGACACACACTCCAATAATTTTGAATCTGTCGCTAATAATTGTGCGGATCTTGACAAGGGGTTAAGTGCCTTACTTTTAGATTTGGAAATGCGTGGATTGCTACAAGAGACTATGATTGTGGTTGTTTCCGAATTTGGCCGTACTCCTAGAATTAACGGAGGTAATGGTCGTGACCACTGGCCCTATGGTTTCTCAGCATTTCTTGCTGGAGGCGGGGTTAAGGGTGGCACCGTTTACGGTAAAATGGATAAAGTGGGCCGCAACCCAGTTGACGGCAAATTCATTGATCCAGCCTCTCTCAATGCAACCATCGGGTACGCCATGGGACTGCCACTCAATGATGTTCAGTACTCTCCTTCAGGTCGTCCCTTCAAAGTGGCTCACGATGGTGAACCCCTCATGGACGTCTTGGCCTAAAGCACATTCCTAATTCATATATGGCTGTGCCTTTGTCTAGATGGGCATTTTTGTGCCTACTTTCACTAAGTTTCTTATCGGCCGAGGAGTCTTTTCGTACCTTTACCACTTCCGCAGGGCAGTCGTTTCCTTTTCGCGTGCTTAGTTATGAGGGGCAAGATTTTTACTTCGAAGATCAGTCCAAAAAACAATATAAAGTTAACTACAAACAATTTTCTGCAGAAGATCAAAAATACTTGATCGATGCTGCACAAAACGGAAAAATACCCAAAGGCGACCCACGAGCTTTACCCTCAAAATCAAACGAAGAGAGCGAAGAAGAAATGGCCGCCTCTACTGAGGTTGACCCGATCGAAGAGGATGGACCCAGATTGAAGGCACCTCCGAAAAAAAAGCCCATTCTTCGAAAGG
>JAYQBP010000072.1:3029-9047 GCA_038137385.1 Opitutales bacterium
GAGGATGGACCCAGATTGAAGGCACCTCCGAAAAAAAAGCCCATTCTTCGAAAGGGATCTTTTTTCGCATACATTCCAGTTAAACTGGGACAAGACCCAAACCTTGTGTCTGAAAAAAAAGGCGGCGGTTTACCCAAGGAGGGAGAACCTGTCGATTTCACCAATCATGTTCTCCCCATTCTTGAAGACCGTTGTTTTAGTTGCCATCAAGAACCCTACGACAAAAACGGTCGTACCATCCAACCCAAAGCCGGTCTTGCCCTCAACACCTACGAACTGGTGATGAAAGGCAATTTGGACAATACTGTGGTAACTGCAGGGGATGTGAGTGATAGTTATCTTCACGAGGTGCTCACACTTGATGAAGATGATGATATGTTTATGCCCCCAAAGGGTGGCCCCCTCACTCCGGAGCAGATTGATGTAATTAAGCGATGGATCGAAGAAGGTGCCAAGCCTAAGGCTGGCGGTGGAGATACCGCATCCACGGAAGGCGGGGTCAGTTTTCACGATCACATCTTCCCCATCCTAGAAGAACGATGCTTAGACTGCCACGGTGAGCCTTATGTTAAGAATGGTCGTACCATTCACCCAAAGGCTGGACTCGCCCTGGATACATACGAAGCCGTTCTGAAAGGAAACTTAGATGGTGCGATTATAACTCGCGGGAACCACGAAGAAAGCACCTTGCATGTGGTGATTACTTTGGATCCAGATGATTCCGAAATCATGCCTCCCAAAGGGGATCCCCTTTCTGCGGAAGAAATAGAGTTATTCAAAAATTGGATCAATGAGGGTGCCAAAGAATATCCTTCCGATCATTTCGAAAAACCTAAGGAAGAACCGCTCCTTGCGGCCCTTTCAACCCAAGCGAAATCGGAAATCTCCCTAATTGATTTGCTCAATAAGCAAGTAACTAAACCAAGCAAAGTTCAGCTTGAAGCCGCTCAAAAATCTGGTGCATTGGTTACCCCACTTTCTGTAAAGCATTCATTAATCAGAGCAGAATTTACATCGGGTCCAAGTTTGATCGACAATAGTGCACTCAATGCTTTTTCTGCCATTCAAAATAATATCTCACACCTCAACCTCTCCAGAACCCAAGTAAATGATCAAGCCTTGGGTTCTGTAAAAAAGATGAAACATCTTATTTGGTTGGGTTTAAGAAGTACTTCAGTAACTGATAATGGCATCCGAAACCTTAGTGGTCTCAAGTTTCTTAGATATCTTAACCTTTCCAGCACCGAGATTTCCGATAAGTCCGTCAAAGAATTATCTAAATTGAAAGACCTTGAGGAAATCTATCTTTGGAATTCAAAAATGACGGATAGTGGAGTGGCGGCTCTTAGAAAAGCCCTACCCGATGCAAAAATAATCTTTTAATTAAATCTTGGAACCTCTCTTTGCAAATTTGACCTTTGCAATTATAACTTGAAACTACATCACCCGTTTTTGGGTTGGTGTTAGAAACCATCTACCGTACTACCTTGTACAAAATGTCTATTCCAGCTCCATTTGATCCATACATAATAAAAAGGGATTTCCCCGTCCTGTCCCGTAAAAACCGGGGCAAACCCCTGGTTTATTTGGATAATGCTGCGACTACTCAAAAGCCACAGCCCGTAATTGATGCGTTGTCCAACTATTACTCTAGGAATAATTCCAATGTACATAGAGGGGTGTATGAACTGGCAGAAGATGCAGAGAATCTCTACCGATTGGCCAGAAAAACAATATCTAACTGGCTCCAGGTGAGCCCTGAAGAAATCATCTTTACTCGTGGAGCCACTGAAGGAATCAACCTTATTTCGAGATCTTTTGCTCAACCCATGCTTAAGGAAGGAGACGAAATCATCCTTACTGAGATGGAACACCATGCTAATATTGTTCCTTGGCAAATGGTCGCCAAAGAAACGGGTGCAGTCATAAAAGTTGTCACCCTGCTTGAGGATGGTTCCCTTGATTTAAACAAACTGAGTGACTACTTAACCTCCCCCAATTCCGTTCTCCTTTCCTTATGCCATGTTTCGAATGTTCTAGGTACGGTTAATCCAATTAATCAGATTGTTGATGAAGCCCATCAAAACGGCGTAAAAGTTGTCGTTGACGGAGCCCAATCTGTTCCTCACCTAGAAGTGGATCTTCGATCCCTTGGGTGCGATTTTTTCGTTTTTTCCGGACACAAGTTATTCGCCCCCATGGGAATAGGGGTGGTTTATGCCCAAAGTTCAAACCTCGAAAAGATGTCTCCCTACCAAGGTGGGGGTGATATGATCGATCAGGTAAGTTTTGATGGAACCACTTTTACCACAGGCGTGCAGAGGCTCGAAGCAGGTACGCCCAATGTAAGTGGAGCCATTGGACTGGCAGAGGCGATCAATTACCTCAGAAAAATTGATTTTTCCATGGCTCATACTCATGAAAAAAATCTACTCTCATTGACAAGGGAGCACACTCGTGAAATTCCTGGGCTGATTGAGCATGGAATGACTCCCGATAAAGCCGGGGTTTTCTGCTTTAGTATTAAGGGGGTGCACCCTCATGATCTGGCCACACTGCTTGATGCGGAGGGCATTGCAACCCGAACTGGGCATCATTGTTGCCAGCCCCTAATGAAAAGACTGGGGCACGAAGCCACTGCCCGAGCCTCTTTTTCTATCTACAATACCGAGGAAGATGTGATTCAATTTACCACAGCCCTGAAACGGGCTGTATCTATACTTAGCTGATAATATTTAGGGTATTATTCCGGTTCGACCCGAAATCTTCAGAGATAAGTGGGTAATTTTCTTCTATTTTAACTCATCCAGTTCCCTTGGCATGGATTATGTATTTATAGAGTTATGTTAAATTTTTTACAAAAAATGCGAACGATCTTCCTAAAATCGATACATTAAGATATTATCTTTAATTCAAACTTTAAAACTGGCCAAAACTCAATGACTCAAACCAATCATTCATCCAACACCTCAAATATTTTCAGAAGAATCAGAAAAAGATTTGGAGATATTAAGTCGGATAAGCGGACCTCTTCGGACAGGCATTTTCTTATCGGTTCAGAGCACCACAATCCCCAACATCAAACCCCTTACTATTCACCAGAAATAACCAACGTCTTATTTTTGAGTAAACGCGGACTCTCTCGGGCACCTGTGGCTCGGGAAATAATGAGGTCTCTCCTCCACCTTTCTGATCTTTTTGGTGGAGTTCGGCCATCGGCACGGGGAATTTCAGATGCTTATGAATTTTGCCCCTTTGACAAGCGCATGGTGTTATCTGCCAAAAAATTTGGGTACGAAATTTCAGGTTCATCCAGAAGAGTAAACATGTCAGAACTCTCCTCGGCGAATCTTCTTATCCCACTTGATCATCCAAGTAATCAATATTTATTGTCTCGAAAATATTACATACACGGAGAAATTAAACCTGTTGAAGAACTACTCCCATCCGGTCACTCGCCCTTCATTTCTGACCCCTTCGAAAGAGGCGAAAATGATGCCAATGACAATTATGACGAAATTATTCGAGACCTCGAGCTTGCTTGTAGTAATCTGTTAAAATTGATCCCTTCCATTTTATAATTTGGATATTCAACGATCGAAACTCGTAATCAATAATTTTAGTGTAAGTTGAGAGTCTAAACAAAAGATCAAAAGTTGCTCTTGCTCGATTAAGGTGGTTGAGGCTATATCCTCATGGTTTTCTTCATTATGATTTCTTCCGTTTGTTCCTCCCTATCAAACAGTTTATTTTTTAACCGTTTCATTATCGGAACGATCCTCCTCGCTGGAATTGTAGTCGGTGCCCAGACCTACAAAGGTTTCGCCCTGGAAAACGCGACGGTTCTCCATTTCCTTGATCAAACCATCTTGGCAATTTTTACGATTGAAGCCGTAATCAAGATTCTTGCCGAGGGCAACCGACCGCTCAATTATTTCAAGAACCCCTGGAATGTTTTTGATTTCGCCATAGTCGCCGCCTGCCTGCTTGAACCTTTACTTCAACTCGGCGGGGCCTTTTTGCCTGTTCTGCGACTCCTGCGAATTTTGCGTGTGCTTCGCTTAATTACCGCGATCCCTAAACTGCAAATCCTGGTTACTTGCCTATTGAAAAGCCTGCCATCGATGTTCTATGTGAGCATCCTGCTCTTTCTGCTCTTCTATGTCTATGGTGCAATGGCGGTTTTTCTGTTTGGAGAGAACGACCCCATTCATTTTCGTAATCTGCAAACTTCCATTCTCTCGCTCTTCCGGGTCGTCACCCTAGAGGATTGGACCGATGTAATGTACATCAACATGTATGGCTCAGATGTCTATGGGTATTCGACTGATGACCTGGCCAAATGGAACCCGTCGAGTTCTCAATCTCCACTTGGGGCGGCGATCTTTTTTGTAAGTTTCGTACTGATTGGCACCATGATTGTGCTCAATCTGGTCATTGGGGTAATCATGAACAGCATGGACGAGTCGAATGAGGAAATGTCGATCAAGCAAGAGATAGAGAAACGAAAGAAAAACCCAGAACCCGTCAGAGATGGACTCCATGACTTGCAAAATCGCATGGAGGAGTTGTCCTCTGAGATGAAAATGATTAAAAAGTTGATTGAAAATCAGTCACGATCGGCAAAGTAATTGAATTTCGATTAATTTCAAATCCTTGGGTTTGCTTTTGCCAAACCCATTGGATTCCTACATTTTAAATCGTTTTCCAGAAGAAACATGGCTGAAGACGAACAAAAATACGACTTTTCCTCCATTGAAAAAAAATGGCAGGAATATTGGGAACGCGAACACACCTTCCGTGCAGAAGACGAATCGGATAAGCCCAAGTACTATGCCTTGGATATGTTTCCCTATCCTTCTGGGGCAGGTCTCCATATTGGGCACCCGGAGGGATATGTAGCGTCCGACATTTTAGCCCGCTATAAAAAAGCATGTGGATATAATGTGCTCCACCCAATGGGTTGGGATGCTTTCGGACTCCCCGCCGAGCAATACGCCATCAAGACAGGCACTCACCCTTCCATGACGACCCAAACCAATGTCGACAATTTTCGACGCCAAATTAAAAGCATTGGGTTTGCCATCGATTGGGAACGGGAGATCAACACGACCGATCCTATCTACTACCAATGGACTCAATGGATCTTTCTCAAACTTTTTCAGCGTGGTCTGGCCTATGTGGATGAGAAACCAGTCTGGTGGTGCCCCAACCTTCGGGCAGTCCTTGCCAATGAAGAAGTGATCGATGGGAAATCCGAGGTGGGAAACCACCCCGTTGAACGAAGAAATTTAAGACAGGTCGTGCTGCGCATCACTGCCTATGCGGAAAAACTCTTGGAGGGTTTGGATGATCTCGAATGGCCCGACTCAACCAAACGACAGCAAAAAGCTTGGATTGGAAGGTCGGAAGGGGCCGAGGTTCAGTTTCAAATTGAGGGGAGTGAAGAAAATCTCACCGTCTACACCACCCGTCCTGACACTCTCTTTGGGGCCACTTACATGGTGGTGGCACCGGAACACCCCCTGCTCGACCAACTGGTGGTGGCGGAGAAGAAGGACGAGGTAAAAGCTTATGTGGAAGCCGCCGCCAAAAAGAGCGATCTCGACCGCACCGATCTGGCCAAAGATAAGTCTGGGGTATTTACCGGCAGTTTCTGTCTTAATCCGGTCAACGGGGAAAAAGTTCCTGTATGGGTGGCCGACTATGTTTTGATCAGCTATGGAACCGGGGCAATCATGGCGGTTCCCGCACATGATGAACGGGACCACGAATTTGCTGAAAAGTACCAAATCGAGATCCGGCGGGTCATTGCTCACCCGGATGGCGATGAGGACAAGGGCAAACTGCCCTACTCCGGCCCCGGGCACATGGTCAATTCCGGCGAATACGACGGAATGGAGGCCAATACCTGCAAATCCAAAATCATTGCCGACCTCGAAGCAAAGGGTGCGGGCAAGGGTGCGGTCAACTACAAGTTACGTGACTGGATTTTTTCGCGCCAGCGCTACTGGGGAG
>JAYQBP010000073.1:0-1630 GCA_038137385.1 Opitutales bacterium
CATGATATCCTTTTCATATATCTGAAGCCCCTCTTTTCGCCATACACCACTCGGTACACCATAATATAGAGATTCGTGTACAACGGAAGAATATCCCGTGATATGAAAGTCAACCCAATGCAATACCTCATATAAACTTGAAGATTCATACTTACGAAAATTCAAACAATTTTCATGATCATCTATGAACTTATGAATGGGTAACTTTGATTGAGGATAATTTGGATGAGGAATTAAAACCCATAGGTAGTTCTTATCTAAGTTGATCTACTAAGTAATTAGGCAGGACATTATTTACACATGTAATGTGGTCTTGTAATGTTACTAAAATTACTTTTTCAAATCCTAAAATAAATGAAGGTTTTTCATTGCTGTAATGATTAAAAGCAAAGTCTATCCAAAGATTGCCAACATCGACGGGTTTATGATTATTATTCTCATTCCGATGAGACAAGATGTCCACAACCGAACGTTTACCCCAATTCCAAAAGTAATCTGGAACTAAGCTATACCCTCCCTTCGGTATACAAGACATATATGAGTAAAGGGGCTGAAAAGGACCCTGTTTGCCGTGTTGAAGATCGATTGTAGGTATTGACAGGTTTTTACATGCCCAAACCATTCCCATTTGCTCAGAGCCATAATAACAAGCAGTAATCCCAAATTTGTGTCGCGAATTTAAAAGCAACTTAGTAAATAAGTTTTTGAAGGAGATTACTTTAATATAAAAGAGACACAATTCTATCAAAAGTAATGACTTTTTTATATGAAATTTGGTAGCGTATTTTTGGACATAATAAAACGTTTTCCTAAAATACTTAAAGTCGGTTAGGTTTAAGAATGGTCTAATGGATATATTTTTATTTTTATAATAATAATCAGTACGATTGGAAAGTGAATATTTAATATATGTGTAATGATTATTGATTATTGTGATCAAAGGATCGACAATACGAGAAAACATTTTCCCATCGATACTCTCAGTGTAGTAAGTCTTGGGTGAATAAATAAATATGTCTTGATCCTGTTTTTCAAGAAAGATAAAAAGATTCAAAAATTTATTTAGGAAAAGATAATTAGAGATAAAAAATAAAAATTTAAGAATACTTGTAAAAATTAAAAAGAAACTAGATGAAGGAACGCAATCATTATGATATTTCCATACCAGTAATCTTAAGAGAACGGCATAATCTGATTCATTATCAGATAAATTCATACTTCTTTTAGAAGTTTGTAATTCGAATTCATTTAAAACTTCACATAAATTTTTGTGACTCATCTAGTAAGCACCCTTGTTGTTTTTATAAAAGAATTTATTAAATCATTGAGAACATCTTTGTATATACCCAACTTGAAAAGATTTGATTTAAAGTATTGGGAGGAGTAGAAAAACACAATAATCGACAATGTAAATTGATATAATAGTATATATTTAATCACAGTAATTAAACTTAATTTTGAATTTATTTGTAGTAAATAAATATAAATTACACCAATTGGTAAATTAATGTATAACAGCTTCTGCAAAACCTCGTGATATGTAAATATACGAGCAAAACTATAATAAAATAATTTTAAAAGTGGAATACATAAGAAAACAGGTAAATAGTTTATAACATGCAAATAATTT
>JAYQBP010000073.1:1640-8709 GCA_038137385.1 Opitutales bacterium
GATAATAAGTTTATAAAGAATAAATATAAAACCGTAATAAAAATGAATAATATTATATTCTTAATATTCATTTTTTCGTAAGAAATATATTGTGAACTTTTTAAATATTCAAATGAGTAAGGTAAAGTAGCTTTATTCAATGCCTCACAAAAGTATACAATTGGACTTGCAACACCCGTTAAGAAAGTAAGTTCGCCCAAAAGACTTGTTGATTTATTTCCAATAATGATTTTATCTACTACAAGAATAGATGCTACTAAAATGGTATTGGGTAATGCTTTTCCTATGAATGAAGATGTTTCTTTTAGTTCTTTTTTAAATTGAAAACCTGTGAAATATTCTCTCCTTAAATAAATCAAACTTATTGAACAAACAATTACATTAGTAACAACAAGTGAAAATAATCTTGTTTCAAAATTTATTGTTAAAAAACTTAAAAGTAAGAGTAGAATAAATAAATCTAATGTTATTTTTAATATGACAATTGAGAAATATCTTAAAACTTTTTTCTTTCCTTGATTTATACACAAGAATAAAGAGATTATAGTGGATGTAAATGAGTATAGAAAAAGAAAGTAATAATGGCTTTTTGCAAAAAAATCATAAACACCAATTTTATCGTTTAATACCATTAGCAAAAAAAAGAAAATGGAAGAACAGGCCAAAATAAACCAAATAGAAGTCAATATCTCTTTGATTTTACTTGGTTTCTTTACGACACATAATCGGGCATAGTTATCGGTTCCAAGTCCAATAAAAGTTTGTATTAATGCACAAGTAAAGACGAACAATCCAACATAACCCATTTCATCTTTTGTTAAATGGAATGTGAGTAGTGACAGTATACCAAAAGCAACTCCTTTTTCCAATACTCCACAAAAAGAGTAGATAGATATATCTTTTAAATAATTAATTTATCTCGAAGACAGGATATCAGAATCCTTCTCTTAAGAGGTAATCGAATTTTTCTCTCGATTAATTGATTTGTCAGAAATGCGCTCTCCTAAAACTCTAAATGTTCGAGATTGGAATAATTTAGCAATATTCAAAGGGGTCTGTAAAAACCATCCAATAGATCCAACCCGATCAAAACTGTTTCTTCTTTTCGCAGGGTATGTATCTATTCTCAAGACCTTTCTTTCAAATCCCTCTTCGACCACTCCACCTCTGTGAAAACCATCTGGGTCAAATATGATTAAATCACCGGCATTCGCCTCAACAGTCACGGGATTGAGAATTCGTTTTTGAGGAACATCGTTGGGTAGGTTATGAACGGACTTTCCAGTAGCCATGTGATAGGAAGCACGAAACCGGACCTCCCAATGAGTTCCAGGACAAAAATCAAAATCACAGGCACTCTTTGGAGTATTCTGCAAATAAATCAAAAACTTGAGAGTTTGGAGTCTGTCAAAATGCCAGGGCAAGATTGGGGTGGGACAAGGTTTAAGATGAGTTAGCAAAACATTCGCAGCAATTGTACAATTATTGGGTGCAAAAAACTCTTCTGAAACCTTGGATATTAGTTCGCTAAAAGAGATTTCCTTAAATACTTCAGCACCTTCTTTGGCAGCCTTAGCGATATCAACAACTGCCTGCCTACCTCCTTTATTCGTAGGGTGACCAAATTTTCTCTTAGAACCATTGATTTTATCATCGATTATATTGGTAAATGCTTGGTTTAAATCTTGAAGAACACTCGGATCGAGAAAATCTTTGACCAAACATATTCCGTATTTGTCCAATGTGCTAATACAGTGATTTATACTATTTTCGCATACAAAATCATAGTTATTGTCTATCATTTTAAAATTTCTTTAGCGATTTGAAATTGCCTGAGTAACCGGAAGTTTATCCAGAAATGATCTTATCTTACGAGCATGCTCTTGAGGCAAAGGCATCAATGGCATCCGATCGTGATTAGACATATGACCAAAATGCTCAAGGGCAACTTTGATCGTTAGGTGCCATCCATATTTCCAAATACCTTGTTCAAAAAAAGGCTTTTCAATTTCATTTACAATCAAGTCTGCTGTTTCTTGAT
This sequence comes from Opitutales bacterium, assembly GCA_038137385.1. Lineage (GTDB taxonomy): Bacteria > Verrucomicrobiota > Verrucomicrobiia > Opitutales > Seribacteraceae > Chordibacter. Next base: position 3,682 of record JAYQBP010000073.1, read on the forward strand.
CGCCACTTTTCCATGCATTCCAAAATGCAGTTGCTAATCGCGGTTCAAACACACCAATTCCATTTAGCCATGATTGACATCCCTGATCTACAAATTTAAGCCATTGAGTTTTCCCCCCCCCTGAAATGATTATGGCTAAACGATCCTTCAAAAGTTTGACTGCATTGGCAGAATATTGATCATCTTTAGCATCTTCTTTTATAGCTACGACTCTATCCAGATCAGCAACTCGATCGAGTAAAGATAAAGGCCATTGAACGATTGGACCACCGAGACCATTTAGAAATGGCATCTCATGAATTAAAAGCCCTATAGATACGGCATTATTCACTAAGTTGTAGTGCTGAAAAATTTGTTCTTCAAAATAAAATCTTTCTCGAACGATTAAGGAGATCAAATCTGCTCCAATGCTTTCCGCATGTTTAGCAAATTCCACACTTACTTTTGTTGAGCAATGAGGAGGATCCGCCACAATGACGATGTTTGAAGGGTTTAATGCTTTTGCTTTCCGGACAACAAACTCATTAAGAATCTTAATTTCTTCGAAAGATAATTGAGAATACCGACTGTTGTAGGCCATCACATAAAAGATAAACCCACCAGCATCATAAATTGCCTGTATGTATCTCTCCAATGCTTCAAAATCTACTTCTTCTGTTACGGGATCAAAAGGGGTCAAAATAGAAAAAACAGGACCTGAGATCCTTTCTTTTAATTTATCTAGATGGCTATCCATAAGAAAGTTTTATTTATAAATTTAGGTAATTTTTCTCAAAGAGTAAATTGGCCATGTCTAAGTCAAATTGATGGTCGATATCAATCGAATGCAATTTATCCATCACAAAGCCCTTCACTTCACCTTGGAAAAAGTTATTTCTTAAGCGAAACTTGTCTAACCAAGCAATGTAAAAGCCTCCATTAACTCGGAAATACTTCTTAAATTCCTGAGACCTTGTTTGCCCAGATACAAGTGGAGAGGGATCGAGAACTCCACAAGGGTCGATCACATTAGTTTCTGCATCCATTGTGACTGATAGTTGAAGTGGGTCTGACATTTCACAAATACTAACCACTGAATAATGATCTTTATCTAATAATTTCAATCCGTGATTGATATGATCTTGATTTCGAAAAGGACAAGTCGGAAGAAATAAACCAATTTGATCAAAATCGTCGTAACAATCCATATCGGCTAAAGTTTTGACTAAATCAATTACTTTGACTTCGTCTCCAGCCAGAACCTCCTCTCTCTTTTCAGCTGAAACTTCTTTAAATTTACTGGCAAATTGAAGCATCTCGTCGCTGTCTGACGAAAAAAGCACTTTCGAAAATGACTTCGAATTGATAACCGCTTCAATGGTATGTTGGATTAGCGGTTTACCGCCAACTTCAAGAAGGTTTTTACCAGGTAAACGCTTAGACCCACCCCTAGCAGGAATAATTGCTAATCTTTTCGGGTGAGAAGATTTATACACTGGAACAACCTCGGGTCGACATCTTATCCAATAATAATTTTTCGATTTTCGTTAAAGCTGTATGAAAACCCTTACCATTATTTAGGTGGCCTTGCCAAATCTCCGGAATAAAACCAACATCAATTTCATTAAGCACCTCAAACAAATGTTCAAAATCCATAACTCCATCACCTAACTGTAAACCTTCTTGAGTAGTACCTGCACCATCTGAAACATGCAAATGCCTCACCTTACCTAAAAGGCTGCGGGTAAATTGATTTAAATTCATCCCGACAGAATTGCAGTAAAGGAGTGCATGAGATGTATCATAACAAATCCCCAAATTTGAAAATTCAGAAAACTGCTTAATTTCCTGAGCATCCATGAAGATTGTATTATACCACTGTCCGCCAAAGTACCATGGATTAGGAGGCATGTTCTCGACCAACAATTCAACTCCGGCATGATCGACTAAAGCGAGATTTTGCTTGAGTAGTTTATACTGGTCACTTCGGTTAGTTTCTTTTTGAAACTCAAAATGCCCCCCTGGATGAACCACCACTTTAGGTCCATTTTGAGGGCAAACTTTCTTGAACTTTGAGCCCAATGTACGAGCTAAAGAAACTGTCCTTTCAAGCATTTCGATCGAATACTCAAGTACGCTCGATTCATCAGTGGCAAAGTCAATGAGTTGATCGTTAAAATATTCAGGTGCATGAACGACCAATTCTTGATCATAATTAGAATATCTTGAAGCAATTGTGTGGGAATTATATTGATCGAGATCCCTCCAAGTCAGATGTATTTCAATCAATTTAGGTTTCCACTCCAAGAAATCTTCAAAATCATTTAACCTTCCGACAACTCCCCAATTCTTATTAATATCAAAAGCACTTTTGCTCTCTTCATTATTAGAAATATCCTCAAATTGGATGTAATGATCAGTTTGGAGACTCTTGGTGATTTCTTTGCCAATAAACTTATCAATTTGAATAGGAGATATTCCCCGAGCAGGAGTTTTCGCTATTAAGTCACCCCTTGAAATAACCTCGCCCACACTCATATCTCTGGCCAGAACTAACGATTTCCCTAGAGCGACCCGATTCACTTGTTCTCCCTGATTAAAAACCCTCTTCTCCTGCCCCATTGATGATTCGATAAGCCTTATATCTTTAACCATCTTCTCAAATTCTTTTGGTTCTAAGGATGAACTATGATCTGGACCATCATGGGACTTATCCAAAGTAAGATGCCTTTCAACGATTTTAGCTCCCATTGCGACCGAAGCTAAAGTGGGTAAATATCCGCGCTCGTGGCCAGAATAACCGACTACACGATTACTCAAAGTTTTAAGTTTTTTCATGTAATTCAGATTCAAATCCACGACCGAAGCAGGATAAGTACTATTACAATGAAGTAAGGCAAAATCAGAACCCCATTCATTCAACTTCTCTAAAACGGTATGAATCTCATGCTCATTAGACATCCCTGTAGAAATTATCATGGGTTTCCCAAGACTTGAGACTCTTTCCAAAAGGGGAAGGTTTGTAAAATCAGGGCTCCCGATTTTGTAGGCTGGTGGATCAATTCTCTCCAGTCGGTCAACGGATGGCAAGTCAAACGGAGTTCCAAAAAAGAGAATACCAAGTTCCCTACAAAATTGACTTAACTCGAGCAAGTGATCGTTTGCTAGTTCTGATTTTTTTAATTCATTAAGTAGGTATTGAGTTCCATGTTCTGCTTTAAGGGAGTCATCCAACACAGTTTTTGTGTAGAGATTACCTAAATCTCGAACCTGAACTTTTACCGCATCTGCCCCCGACTCAACGGACTGAGCAACCAAGTTTTTTGCGGTCTTCAGACAACCGTTATGATTGATCCCAATTTCAGAAATGATGAAAGTCTTGTGGTTTTCGCCTATTTTGAAATTTCCTATTTGAAACGAAATTTCAGGTTTTCGGCGAGCAACAGCGACCAGTCTACCTTTGTTATCAATCATAGGAATTGAATGAAAGGACTTGAGCGAATCAATCATTTCACCATGGGAGGAATTCTCATTCAAATACCGACAATTTTTATTCGTAATGTCTAATACTGTATTGGTGCTGCCTTTTTTATCATTCAGGACCCAATCTATAATATCTCCATTCGTGATTACTCCTATAAAGTGTAATTCTTGATCCACCACGACCATAAATCTAGATTTTTCAGATCGATATCTTTTTAAAAATGTAGTCGTGCCTTCAGAATCTAGGACAAGGTACTTATTGATCGATTTATCTAGATACATTTCGGTCGGTGGTAAGTTTTAATTAAATGAGTACTTTAGCCAATACGCAATGGTTTCCATAGGTGAGCAATAGGTATACTTTTTTTATGCTTCCTAAAGACGAAAACCTTTGGAATCACCCTTCTCGTGTGAAATGAAATTTTATCTTCTTCTACTTTATTTCCCCACTGTTTAAATATTTCTTTTATTTTTTGTATTTTAGATTGCAGATAATAAAATTCTCCAGAATGAAGTAAGTCCATTCCACAAAATTGAGCCGCAGTTATGTATTCAGAAACTCTGAAGAAGTGATCATCTCGATCACCATTTCTGATCTCAACACCAAACTTTTTCTCTACACAGTTATACTTTTTTTGATAATCAAGATTGGTGGTAAAATCAGGCATGGCAGGTTCTTGTGCTAAAAGGTAACTTCCTTCTTTTAGGGAATTTGAAACTGCCTGAAAGCTAGAAAATAAACAGTTTGAATGGTGTAGAGAACCAAAAGATACAGCAAAATCAATGCATCCGGTTAATGGTATATCTGAAAATGAAGCACAAATCGGCAAAACCTTTTCTGTAAGGTTAAAATACTCTGTATTCTGAGGAATGAGTTCATGACATGCTTTTTCCGATGCATCTAAAGCATAAACTTTTAACACATCACTCTTCAGAGCAAGTTTGATCGAGGCATATCCACTACCAGCTCCAATATCGAGTGCGGTTCCCTTCACTTTAACAAATTTATTCTCAAAAAAATCTATTAATTTTAGACGAGGGTTTTTGAGTAAACCAAAGGGCTTCTTCGATATCATTGATGAATGAATATGATTATGCAGCGTTTGATCTACCTTATTCATCAGTAATATTAATTATTTCATGATTGCATCAAAATCTTAAAGTAGGAATTTGAAATCGATTCTATATTGAAAGATTCAGCCACCGCACTCAGTCCATTTTGGCTAAATTGTTCACATTTTTTTCTGCATTGCTGAAGAGACAAAATCCCATTAGCAAGAGACCGCGAGCAATCCGGTTGAACCACTACGCCACAATTATACTCCTTCAACATCATGGCAGTTTCGCTTTGTTCACTCACGCATGCTACTATTGGGACCCCCGCAGACATAAGACCGATTGTTTTAGAGGGGACTGATAAACCAGTCTGGTTTTTATTCAAGCCAACTAATCCGCAGTCAAACGAGTAAAGTAAACTACCTAAATGCTTTCTATCAACATAAGTCTGAAAATGACAGTTCAACAATTTATTATCTCTACAAAATTTTTGTGCTGCAGCTTTTTTTG
>JAYQBP010000074.1:0-8572 GCA_038137385.1 Opitutales bacterium
CAATCGCTGGAATCGAGGAAGAGAGTACCCTCATCACGAAAGCCAATCCATCTCGATCTCGAAACACATTGAGACGAAAATTAATCCCCTGCTCCTCCCATTCAAAGGCAGTATCTACATCTTGGGGCTTATCCGAATCGGTTACCAAAGCAATTTGTTTTTCGCTGAGCAAAATTCCTAAAATATGCAGCATCGCTTCCGCTGTAATAGGTGTGCCATGTTCGATCGGAACAAGTTCATCATCGATTCGAAAACTTAGGGGCATACCAATTTTGGCATGCATGTCTGAAATTCGGTGAAAACTACCGCTACTTTTGGATGGATCCACAAACCTTTCCAGAATTTCTGTAAAATTCAACCGTTCCAGTCCTACTCGGTAGAAAGGAATAGCCAGCTTTTCGTCATTACTCATCCTTACACAATGCTTATCTAAACCCTTATATTCAAGCCAACAACTTGGTTTTTTGACGATTCAATCGAGGAATTTTTCGTTGCCTTATATGTACGAATGTAAAATGAAATAAATAACCCTATGAAAGTTCACTTTAAAGGAACCCGTGGATCCCTGCCCACATCTCCGACAGCCCAAGAAATTGAAGAAAAGATTGTGGCTTCACTTATGGCTGCCCGCGGTAAAGAATTACGATCCGAAAGGCAAATTCGTGAGTTTGTTACTACCAAGCTAAATTTCCGTACCCGGGCATATTGGGGAGGAAACACACCCTGTATCCATATTGAAACGGGCTCGGATGAATTTCTTATCCTTGACGGAGGTTCCGGGCTACGTGCCCTCGGTAAGGAAATCATGAACCAGAAAATCAGTGGAGCCACCTTTCACATTTTTCTTTCCCATTTCCACTATGACCATGTTCAGGGCATTCCCTTTTTCGCTCCGGCTTATGCACCAAGCAATCAAGTTATTTTTCACGGAGGACACAAGGACATAGAGAAATTCCTTAGAAGGCAAATGAGCGAACCCTTCTTTCCGATAAATTTCGATATGTTTGGAGCCAAGATCTCCTTTGAAGAACACAGCCCTGGGGATGTCATCGAAGTCTGCGATTCCAAAATTACACTCTTCAAACAAAACCACCCAGGGATATCTTTTGGTTATCGAATTGATAGTAATCAAAAATCAGTGGTTTATTCCACCGATTGCGAACACACCAATGCAGCCCATCTCAAAGATTACCCTTTTCTTGATTTTATACGCGGTGCAGACCTTTTGATTTTTGATGCCCCCTACACCCATTCCCAGTCAATTGGTAACCGCGAACACTGGGGACATTCCAGCAATGTAATGGGAGTAGAACTTGCGGCCAGAGGAGATGTCCAGAAACTTGCGATCTTTCATCACGATCCCAACTCAACGGATGAAAACATATCCGAGTTTTGTGCCCATACCAGAAAATTTCTGACCGGCACCCGGCATGCAGTAAGAGAATCCACCCCGGGTATTCCCGGTGCCCCTTCTCCTAGGGGATTACCTAGGGAAGTTTTGTTTGCCTACGACGGATTAACTATGGAACTATGATGGTTGAAATTCATGTCCGCGCTCAGTTCCAACCAAGGTGAATTACCCACCAGGCTCGAAAAAAGCCAAATTAATGAACTTCCCTTGATTCGTTTTTACGGATCAATCCAGCTTGCGGACGACAATAAATCATTTAAAAAATTCGTATCACGTTTAAGTAAACAGAAAGTCTTGGGGTTTGATATTGAGTGCAAACCAAACTTTAAACGTGGCCCGAACAACCCCCCTGCCCTGCTTCAATTAGCCACCGCTGACCAAGCCTTTCTCTTTCGCCTGTATCCGGCAATGAAACTTGGTCCACTTATTGAAATTCTTGAGAATCCTAATATTATCAAAACTGGAGTGGCCATCAAAGATGATGTTTATAACCTCAAAAAAATCGAGGAATTTACCCCGGCAGGATTTGAAGATCTCGCTCCTCTGGCCCAGTCTCTCAAAATCGAGCAGACTGGACTACGAAATCTTACTGCAATCTTTTTCTCCCAGAGGCTTTCTAAATCAGCCCAACTCTCGAATTGGCAAAAGGTTCCTCTTTCCCCAGCCCAGCAAGCCTATGCAGCTACCGATGCATGGATCAGTAGAGAGCTGTACCTTATAATGAAAGCAAGGGTAGCGGCCTCTCAAAAGCCTTAGTCCAAATGAACAGGAGGAAGAATATCCCTCCATCTCTCAAAAGCAGACTTCCTCCCATGCAGCCTCAATCGGTCCTCGATATTGGGACTGGAGGGGCGGTTAAAAAGAATTTCGATATGATCAAGCCCCTGCGGAAGCAAGTCACTATGGGAACTAAGGAAAAAACTATCTTCTTCCAGAGTTCTTTCAATTTCGCCCTCCACTTTTTTCCGGTAATCTGGTCCAGGCAGAATACAATCCTCAATCCCGCAAGCGACAATAGTTAAAAGACTGTCCGCTTCTTTCTCCAAATATGCCAACATATCGACCGGTTCGACTTTTCGGGGAATCCTTGATGCATCACTTAGGGAATCTTCCACATAAGCGGCTTGAGCCATTTCCTGCCGGTCACCATAAAATGGCTCAACAGCCACAAAGTTTTTCGCTCCCGCATGAGCTGCTAGGGCATATCCAAAAGGCATCATCCCCGCTCCCAGTTCCACGACTCTTCTACCTGCTAATAAATTGGTTAAGAATTTACCGGCCGGTAGTAAACTCCACTCATAAAGTGCCCGGGTAAACTCCCCACCGGGAGCGGCAAACCCGGTACCTAAATCCCTTGAAACAACCAATCTCTCCCTCCAATCCCGAGAGACTAAGCCTTCGCTTTTTGGAAGCATAACCCCTAGTTTTCCCGCCGTAGCATGTAAGAAAAGAGATCAAGCAAAAATGGGTAATCTCCACCCACCTCCCGAAGAGTGCTCAAAGCGCATTCTGTATGTTCTTCGGCTAATAACCTCGCCTTTTCTAAACCCACCATATTTACCCAGGTCATCTTATTGGCCTCCTTATCATGGGCCGCATCCTTACCCAGTTTCTCCGTGGTGGAAGTTACATCCAGCAGGTCATCAACTGCCTGAAAAGCGAGGCCCAATGAATTCCCTGCCTTAGTGACCTTATTAATCAATTCAATATCTTGTCCCTTCGAGCCGAGCATAAAACCCATAACCAATGATGCCTCGATCATCGCTGCTGTTTTATTGGCGTGCACAAAACTCAAAGTATCTTCTTCTGGAGACTTTCCCTCCGCCAATAAATCTTCCATCTGACCACCGACCAATTTTTTACTTCCGGATGCATTGGCTAAAATTGAGACTAATTTAAGTCCCAACTCGGGGGAGTCTCTATATCCATGGGCAATCACTTCGAAAGCCAATGGAATCAGGGCATCACCAGCCAAAATTGCGGTCGCTTCATCGTAAGCTCGGTGACATGTGGCCGAACCACGACGCAGGTCCGAGTCATCCATCGCCGGCAAATCATCGTGGATTAAACTGTAAGTATGAATTATTTCCACAGCCAATGCCGCATGAGTCGGGTTGAGTGTACCAGGAAAGAGATCGTAACTTGCCAGAACAAGAACCGGTCGCAACCTTTTACCCCCAACCCGTAAACTATAATTCATCGCTTCATGCAAACGCTCCGGTCGCTCGGACGATTTGGGTAGATCAGAAACTAGATGTTTTTCCACATGATCTTGGTAAAATTTTAATTTTTCGGAAAAATTCATGACTTGCGAGAAACTTAAACCATGTCACCATTACTTACTTATGCCAAGTTTCGAAGCGGTATGCACCCGATTGCTTAGTCGTCCAGGATGGATTCCCAAAGTCCTTCTCGGTGGAGGTTTGTCCTTTATTCCAGGATTAAACCTTTTCGCCCTTGGTTATTTATTGATTTATGGTCGAAGATTAAGACGCTCGCAATCCCTTGACCTCCCAGAGTGGTCCGAAATGAACTGGCCGGAATTATTCATTGGTGGATTACGGGTATTTGCTCTCCTAGTTGTATTCGTTGGGATCCCAATGATTTTGGGCTGGGTAATTAGCTTATTATTGTACTTTTTAACCTTTGGCTTACTTGGGGTTGTGGCTTATCTGCCCCTTGCCATTACCGGTTTCTTTTCTCCGATGTTTTTTCTCCATGCTTTCATGGGATATTTAAATCGTGAAGAATTTACCGATGCCTTTCAAATTCGTCTCCTTGTTGGACAGGTGCTTAACGGTTGGAAGCCACTTGCATTGCCGGTGGTCGCTTTCTGGGGTATCTTCCTGCTCGCCCTGCCGATTTATGGACTGTCTTTTTTTATCGGTACATGGATGTTGATTGCATATTCTTGTATTTCAAAAATGAAGAATTTTTCCTGACTTGTTAAAAATCCCAGTTTAAAATACCTGACCATGCCAACTTACGATTATCAATGCGGTGCTTGTAAACACGAATGGGAACTCTTTCAATCGATGAACGACTCTCCGGTTAAAAGCTGTCCAAAATGCAAAAAACGCAAAGCCAAGAGACTGCTTGGTCTCGGGGCAGGTCTCATTTTCAAAGGAACTGGTTTTTACGAGACCGATTACAAGAAAAAAGCCGGTAGTGAACCAAAGGAGAACTCCTCTGGTTCAGATTCCGGGAGTTCAAATAAAGAACCCACCCCAAAAAAAGACCCTCCCAAAAAGGAAACGAAACCCAAGAAAGAAAAGGTCAAAGCAGCCTGATCTCTCCTTGTTATGATCCCTCAAGTCCTTGTTCCATTATTCCATGGATTTGAGGAAATTGAGGCGACCTGCCCGATTGATCTTCTTAGGCGGGCAGAAGTCGAGGTCGTTCTTGCATCCTGTGACACCCAGCTCGAAATTTGTGGCCGTTCTGGGATCATCTTCCGGGCCGATCAATTACTTTCTCAGACCAACCCTGAACTCTTTGACCTTCTGCTTATCCCTGGTGGCCCTGGAATCTTTGAACTTCGAAAGAACGAGACTATTTTAAGCCTGATAAGAAGTTTTGCCCATCGCCAGCAAACGATTGCCGCGATCTGTGCTGCTCCAATTCTTTTAAAGGACACAGGTCTCTTAGAATCTCACCAATATACCGCCCATGAAAGCATGGTTGAAGAACTCCCCGAACTTTTATCTGATCGGACCGTCATTCAGGATGGCAACATCATAACATCCCGTGGAGCGGGGACAGCACTAGAATTTTCCTTAGTCCTGGTACAACATCTCCGAGGAAAGCAAAAGGCAAACGAGATTCGCCAATCGATCCACGCTTAGTTCGGATGTGACAGCTTGATAACCCGCCTAAAAGATCAATGGGTTACTTGGATGATTTCGTTTCTTTTTTCTCTTCCTTGGGCAAAGAAGCATTGGCCTCTTTAGGAAAGACTGCAGGTAAAGGTTCAGAATCATTCAAGTCTGGCAATTCCGGCTCAACAACCGGAGGGGTAATGCCCAGGAGATCGACCTCAAAAGTCAACGCCTCGTTCGGCCCAATTGAATTACTTCCCTGCTTTCCATAAGCGAGTCCAGCAGGGATATAAAGTTTCCACTTGGAACCGACTTTCATTAGCTGCAACGCTTCTGTCCATCCGGAAATCACTTGATTTACACGAAACTTTGCGGGCTCTCCACGATCTGTAGATGAATCAAAAACAAATCCATCGGTTAGCGTACCATGGTAGTGAACCTCCACTTCATCGGACACTAGTGGCTTGGATCCATTTCCATCCTTGATCACTTCGTAGATCAATCCACTATCGGTTTCAGTGATGCCCTTTTTCTTTCGTATATCGCTTAAGTACTCGGCCCCCCTGGCCAAGTTTATTTCAGGAAGTGACTTTGCCTGATTGTAAAGTTTGAGTAATCTTTCGTACTCCACCAAGCGGGATAAGTAATCAGCTGCGGCTTCCTTATCACCGAGTGCCTTGACCTGATCATCATAACCTTGTTGATCATTTTTTCCGAGAGCGTCCACCCCAAGCAGGTAGCGAGCTTCAAATCGGTCCACATTTAATAAGCCTGCATCTTTGGAAATTTCAATTAAAGCAGATACACCGTCCTCATTTTTCCCATCCTTGATCAAAGATACTGCATAACCTACGCGAGCCCTCCCCCTCAAAGGGTCGCCTGCCAGGCGGCTTGATGCAGCAAGAAAGTTTTTAGAAGACTCCGAATAATTGGCATCTCCATACTGGATAGATGCCGCACGATATTGGGCAACCCCTCCTAAAGCGTCGTCATAATCTTCTGCAAAAGAAAGAAATTTCTCCACTGATCCAACTTCGCTTATGCTAGCATTTAGAAAACGCAAGCTTCTCTCTGCTGCCTCTTCTCTTTTTGAATTATTGTAAAAGGAAGATATGGCCACTCCTAACGCAATCACTCCCAGAACGGAAAAAAGAGTGTTTTTACTCTTCTTCCACGCCTCCACTTCATCGTAAGGGCGTGCTTCTGCAGCTTGTTCCGCAGTCAAGCCCTCGGTTTGCTCACTTTCAGGAAGCTCATTCTGATTGGAATCTTCGTTTTTATCGTTACTTGCCATCTGGAATAGAAATTAAAGAAAAGGGGTATATCCTTCTTATTTTACGATCAAAGTCAACGACCGCTTTGCACCGCAAATGCACTGGCTTTACTTCAACTGCCTGTATGATTGGTTCGAATAATCGTACAATTTGATTGGCTCTCTGGCACTCCCCGGTACTAGATACAACCAATCCGCGGTACGGTTCGCCCACAGATAAGGCCAAATTCCCTCGCCCGTCCACCACCAACCATGACCCTTTTTCCAAAACCAAACATTCTTCTTCTCTGCCTCGTGGGCAAAGATCCAACCCAAGCGTGCATGATACAACCAACCATTTTCATAAGGTCGTAATGTACCCAACCAAGGCGAGGAAACCCATCCAGCTTTGAGCTCAACAATTTCCCCCAACCATGAGCTCACTTTTCTTTTAAAAACAACTTTTTTGACCGGGCCGATTCCATAACCTGCAATATTCTTTGCCCAGGCTCGGAAATAAAGAATTTGTCCAAAGGGGCTTTGTGGTACGGATAATTCAAAGCGGGTGGCATTTCCATCTCCCCTCACCCAATGGGCAGAAGATGCTTGATCCGTCAGCGAGATACCAGCCGTCAGAACGATCCCAAAATCGAGAACCTCACCCTCACCATCAGAGAGCACCTGCCCACTAAGCAAGACACTCCCATTTTCCTCCCAGATACCGTCCATGGTGGCAACGATTGGTTTCTGTACCAGCGAGTAAAAATCATTGGGGTCCGTCCCCTGCGTAATTTCCTGTTCATTAGTAAACCCATCTCCATCGCGGTCCTCATCGTAGGCATCCTCGGTACCATCCCCGTCGAGATCTTCAACTACATTGATTAAGTGGACGATAAAGGTTTCTACAAATGAAGTATTATGTTCATCAGTTACCCGCACCGTGACGGAGTAATTACTCTCATCTTTTTCATAGTCAAAGGTTCGAAGAGTCCTCAACCTCCCCAACTTGGACAACCTAAAGGGCAACTCATTGGCCTCTTTAATCTCAGTTTGGTTATTATCCGAAAACTTTTCTTCAAAAGACACTTGATTTGGATAAACCAAAGAATAGGACAATGTGTCATTCCCATCCTCATCCACTCCCACAAAACGAGCCACCAAAGTCCCGTTTGGCTCATTCTCTAGAAAATTTCCTCCCCGCATTGCTAAGCCACTAGGGGGTTGATTGACTAAGGATGCTGCATCCATTGGGTCCGAACCGTAGGCAATCTCCTCCGAATCGGAGAATCCGTCATTATCATCATCTGGATCGTAGTGATCTTCCTCGCCGTCACCGTCGTTATCCTCGACAATATTAAGGATGCTCACCGTAAAGGTTTCCTTGGTAAAGAGACCGGCTCGGTCAGTGACTTTTATTCGAATTTCCAGGCTTTGATTACGCTCATAATCAAAAGATACCGCTGAAAAGAGCGTACCATTTTCATCGATCGTAAAATAATCATTCCCTAATTTATCTCGGTCTCTCACCAACTTGTAGGTCAGAGAATCCCCATGGTCCTGATCTAGTGCACGAAGTAATCCAAGTCTCGTCCCTGCTGGCTGGTTCTCTCGGATCCTCAACAGTTTTGTCGAATTTAGATCGTATGGTGGTTCGTTCTCATCCGAGAGTTTAATAACAAAGTTTTTTTCTAGGGAGAAATTATGCTCATCTACCAATCTTGCACGCAGGGTGAAGTTATGCTCGTTAGTTTCGTAATCAAACACACCAGTGGAACGAACCACACCTTTAGGCCCAACATACACTGGCGATGCGAACTGATCATCCGAGAAGACTTGTGAGTATAATAAGGTGCTATTGCTGTCTGGGTCTCGCCCGATCAGTCTACCAATAATCGTACCTTTAGGTTGATTTTCAAGGATGGTAGTACCATTGATTTCCAGCAGGTCAGGTGCCGCATTCGCCACTGAGTTTGCGTCCAACGGGTCGGAACCATATGCCCGTTCCTCAGCATCCGAAAATCCGTCATTATCATCGTCGGGATCGGAGTGGTCTTCTGTGCCGTCTTGGTCGTTGTCCTCCACCACATTGGT
>JAYQBP010000075.1:0-6849 GCA_038137385.1 Opitutales bacterium
AATCTCAAAGTGGTTCAATCTCAGAAAGCCGTTCACAAGAGAATCCTGAAACCGAATCCAATCGAACTAACCACTCCACCAATTGTTCCCCTACTTCCAAAGACCCAAGAGAATAAGAAAATATCCACTGTATCGGGACAAGGTATAAAAATCTCAGCATCTTCTCAGGAAAAGACGGATAAGCGGATTTATTTAAACCAGAATAATAGCCCCGAGAGTTGGCAAGGTGGCCATTGAGACAAGATTAAGTCCCTTTGGTATTTACATGCAAGAAATGCTTAAAGCGATTGAAATCCAGTGGGGGCAATTGATTAGCAATTCATCCAGTTATCTGCAATTACACAAAATGCCCCACTCCATAACTTATCGTTTTACACTCAAGAATTCCGGCCATATCGATGAACTACATGAAATTCGGGCAGCGAACAAACACTCCCACTTTTCAGAGTTATGCAGACAGGCCATTGCTTCCCTGGCCCCCTTTGGCGAATGGAACGATAAAATGATTGAGGAGTTTGGAAACTCAGATGTTATCACCATCACTTTTAATTATAAATGAATCCAAATGAATCATTTGAAATGAATGATTTGCCCTTGGGTAGAGGTTGTAAAATCTTGGACATCCATCCTTGTGGAATTTTAGCGATCGAAAAAGGAACCGGCGTTCTCAGCCACCCCAATTCAAAAAAAGCATCCAACCGTACTTTGCTTTCCTGTCCTTTTAATTTTGAAGAAGAAAGTTATTGTTGGATGGACCGAAAAGGACAAAAGAAAAATCTCTTTTTGGTGCATCGATTAGATTCCGCTACTTCTGGTGTGATGCTAACCACAAACAAACGAGATATGGCTGATCTTCTAAAGGATGCATTTTCCAAGCAGGTGGTAGAAAAAACCTATCACGCATTAGTTCACTACAATGGACAACCAATCCGAAAAGTTTGGCAGGACTGCATGAACAAACAAATCTCCGCTGGAAAGATTCGGGTAACAACCAGTAAGCATGGAGTTTCTGCAGTGACGAATGTAACCCTAGAAAAGACAAAGAAAAACCCTTTTGGCCTTGTTGCGTTATTAAAGTTAAGACCGAAAACAGGCAGAACTCACCAACTCAGAGTTCAAGCAGCCAAAAGAAAACTTCCCATTTTGGGCGATCAAACCTACGGAAATTTTCATCTGAACCGAAAAATAAACAAAACAAGCCGAAACCAAAGGCTTTTCCTGCACGCTTCCAGAATTAAAATAGATTTAAAAGATAAAACAGGAAGTTCTGTTTACTGGGAGATCGAATCAAAACTTCCCAATCTTTTTGATCAATTCCTCAAGTAACATGGATGAAATCAGAAATCAAACCCTGCCGATAGTTCAATAATGTGGCCCTGTAAACGATCATAGTTTTTATGAGCCGCTGTTAGATAGTGAATATAATACAGTTTTATTGACCAATTTTCCATCGCCCTAAAATACCACCCGTTTAGTATTTAATAACTAAACCCGACTCCATTGTAATCTTTTCCCGCTAGTTCCTGATCAACAATCCCTAATCCAAGCCCGATGCCTGCTCTTAGATCGGCACGGCTTCCAACTTCATGTTCAAAAATAAAGCGGCTTTGAAAGTTGTGAAGGTTAGAACGACCGCTTCCGGAAGAGTTTTTTATTTTGTGGGTTAAGAAAGAGTAATCTCCTTCCAATCGTGTACGACCGAAATCATGGCCAAATCGAAGTCCGGCAACCACACCACCATCAGAGGAATAGGCAACTTTGGGGTATCGGACAGCACTATGATCCGGGAAAGCAAACCCCACAAATGGACCAAAGTAATACCCCACACGTCGAGTAGGTGGTTTGCTTTCATGAATAATCGTTTCAGAGGATATTTCCTGCTCCACCGGTTCTTTTGCCAATTCAATAGGATCTCCCAACCCATCAGTGCCTGCCATAGGTAATGGATTTAGATCCTGATCTTCGTTCTCTAATGAGGGCTCATTTTCAAGTTGCGGGCTATCAGTCAAAAGTCCCCTTTCGGGAACATATGTTTCTGTTTTTAATTCTTGATCCTTGAGGGTTTCGTCCACTCGGTTGGATGGAAGCTCAGGTTGATCGATTTTTTCAGGAACTTGAATCTCCCTAAGCTCGAACGGATCCGCCAACAATTCAGAGACAAACTTTCCGTGAGCATTCGACTTTAGACGAAGTTCGGAAATTCTTTTACTGAGAGAATCTTGCCCATCAACTTGGGCAAAACTTGGGCTACAAAAAAGTAAATTAACCGCTAAGAAGCAAAATTTGGCTTTACCCAACATGACAAAAAAAAGCGCCGGGCGGTAGATTGGCGGGAACCGCCCGGCGCGGGTGTGGTGGATGGGAAATAAAGTTATTAACATTGTAGCCTAAAATCATTGGATGCAATACAATTTTTTATTCGTACGAATGAAGAGCTCGCCGTCGGACAATGCAATCGAGGATCGTGTCTGATCGTCATATGCATCGCCCATTTTAGCCGAGTTTAGAACCTTTCCGTCCGATGCGGAAACCACTAAAACTTCCGCATTATGGTTCATCAGGTAAATTTTCCCATCGACCGCCGTAGGCGATGACCTCCATTTGTATTTGCCTGGCAAATCAATCTTCCAATTAACACTTCCGTCTGCGGGGTTCACTTGGGTTAAGTTTTTTCTCAAATCACTCAGCACAAAAAAATGGTCGTTATAAAAAAGAGGTGTAGGAACATCTGAGGTTAAGTCTTTATTGTTAGAAGTGCTCCAGGAAAGGCTCACTCCCTGTCCGGACTGAGGTGGGGAAACCGCATAAACAGGAGCGTTTTTCGGGGCACAAACCAAGATCTTTCCTAATCCAAAAACTGGCGAAGGAACAAGCCTCCACCATTCTTGCTTGTGCCCAGTATTCCATGTTCCCCATCGCCAAATTTCTTGACCATCATTTGGTCGGTGAGCGGTTAAAAAGTCTCCTCCGACCACAATCAAGTTACCTTGGTGCGGAATGATTGTGCTAAAGGCTTCGCGCGATTCTTTTCTAGCAGGGGTGTTTCTTGTATGCTTCCAAATTGTATTTCCGGTGGATAGATCCATGCACAGAAGAAAGGATTCCGCACCCTCCAAGCCACGATTGTGTACTTTTTCGTCACGCTGTAAAATAGGCAAATAAAGCTGTCCATTATACAGGAGGGGGCTCGCAGAGAAAGTCCATTGAAAGCAAAAGTCTCCGTAATCCCGCTGGATGTTTCTTTGCCAGAGAATCTTGCCATGAAGATCGAAGCAAACAAGATCGCCGTTTCCATAGAAAAAAACTGCATGCTTCTCTGAAACCACAGGAGATGGGCTTGAATAGTTTGAACGGGAATCAAGTTGCAAGGTACTGCCGTCTCCCGAACCTGGTTGATACCCGCTTCCGGCTTTTTTTGACCACAAAACCTTGCCGTTGTTTCGGTCAAGACACATGGCGATCAAGGAAGGATTTGGATTCTTTCCGGAAGCTAACTGAGTGCCTGATAAAAACACTCGGTCTCCCAAAACGATTGGGGTGGATGCGGAGGGTCCCTCCAGATCAACCATCCATTTAATGTTCTCAGTTTTGGAAAACTTGGCGGGGTATGACCCATCTTCAACAGCCGAGCCATTAAAATGGGGTCCTCTCCAATTTGGCCAGTCTGCAAATAAATTCGTTGATAAGGAACCGAAAAGGAGGAAGAAAAAAAGTTTAAGGAATTTCATGGGCTATAGGATTGTAAAAGAAAGATAGAAGAGATTGGCCGGGTTATTTTTTGTCTTTCGAGCGGATAATTTCTTGCTCTAACTGCAAATCTTCCAGCCACTCGATAAATCCTTCGCTATCCGAAGGATCATCTTGATTATAAGGAGAAAATTCTTCGGCCAAATCATTCTCAATCTCAGACTCCAACCGTTTTGCGTAAGACTGGCGAAAAAAAATCTTCAAGTAAGCCATGACCCCAATAGCGAAAATAACCAAAAAACCGGTAATTAAAACCGTCCACATAGGTAGAGTCTAATCATTGAGCTCGAAAACTAGTTGAGATCTTTCCTGCTAGTTGGGCTAATGCCATATTAAAAACTTCAATTTCTTCGACTTCATCAGCCATTTCAGACAACGGGAACTTCGCTGAAAAGGAGTCCCCTCTGGTTATTTTTTGAGAGTCTTTAGCGAACCACTTGGCCTCGATGATCACATCTTTACCAACCATCTCGAAGGCTGAAAAGGAAATGGATAAATCCCATTGCAAACCATCTTTCCTGCGGTTTGGAAAGATGGAAAACTTGGCTCCATCCAAGGCCGATTGCAGGTTTAATGAAACCACACGGGCAATGCCATCCTCCAACGGTTCTCCCCAGCGTTTGCTTTCACGGAAAGACAAAGTGTGAACGGATGGACGATAAATCATCCGGGAATCCTTTAAATATCGTGGAAGTTCGATCTCTCTAAGGTAAAACGATACATTTGTTTTTGGACTGGTGACATTTTGCTCAATCTCGGATTCAGAAAGCAGGTAATAATCAGGCTCTACATGGTTGGACTCTGGTAGTAGACACCCGGCAACCACAGTACAAAAAACAAGGGAAAAAAATGATGCTAGTGATCTTAGTTTAATTTTCATTGTTCACTTTACCGCGCAAAAGGGCTTGGGGGTTTCGCTCAATTAAATCGGATAAACTCTTAAGTGATTTGGACATTTCAGAAAGATCATGCAGAGCATTGACGGCACCAAACCTAAGATCCGAATCAGGGGCGAGAGCATCCTGTATCCTCTGATTCACTGTATCTATCTTTTGAAAACTTGTTCTAATTTGATCGGAAGTCTGGCCCAAGTTGCTACTTAGGGGAATTATGCGATCCGAAAAACGGGCAAGAAATTGGTTGGTGTTATCAACTAAATTTAAAAATGCACTCCTCAATTCGGCCGTTTTTAAATTTTTTAGCTCCTGCGTACCAGAAACCAGAAAATCACTCACCTGCTTACTCAACTGCTCTAGATTGATACTTTCCGAAAGTTCAGCAAAAATCGAACCCTTACTGCGAATCATCGGATACCCATAGAGACTATGCATCGAGGAGTTGCGATCAGACTGCTCAAATTCGGTGCTCAAGTTAATATAAAGGATTCCGGTAACAAAGCTTTCTTGTACAAGTTGACCAACCAGCATGGGTAAAATTTCGGGCTTAAAAGAACCATCCTCTTCAAAGATTTCATTCCCCACTTCCACCCTGTGCCTATTGACGAGTTGTCGGTTGATTTCGATCATGACCGGCACCGGACCTTCCTCGAGGGCATCCCCAATAAAAAACCTCTCAACTCGGCCAATTTTCACTCCATTTAGGGTAACTTTTCCACCCTCATTTAAACCAAAGACATTTTCATTAAAAACAATAACAAATCTCTCATTATCCACCCGCCAACTCGATAATCCACCAGTAAAGAAGAGAAAGCCCGCGAAAATCAAAACTCCTCCGAGGGTAAAAGCACCCACCAATGTAGTATTTGCAGCATTCTTCATCTGGAATAAAATTTTATCTTAAAATCTCAACGGATCGCAATCAAAGACTTGGGGAAAAAGAAATAAGCATCTTACTTACGGTTTAAAAAGTTCTTCACCTCTTGAAATGCACTCGATACTTTAAGTTCATTAGGGTTACCGCGTTCCAATAGCTTTTTCTCCACTCCACTGAGAAACAAGGCATCATCGGCGATCGTAAAAATGCTGTCCAGTTCATGGGTTACTACAACGAAGGTAATTCCCAATGAATGCTTGAGTTCTAAAATCAAGTCATCTAATTGCCTGGAATTAATCGGATCAAGACCTGCAGATGGTTCGTCAAGAAACAGAATACTCGGATCCATGGCAAGAGCACGGGCTAGCCCTGCCCGCTTCTGCATGCCTCCACTCAATTCAGAAGGATAAAGATACTCACAACCCGACAATCCGACAAGGCCCAGCTTATAGCTGGCCATTGCTTCAATCTCTTTTTTGTTAAGTTCAGAGAAGACTTCCAGGGGTAGAGAAACATTTTCCAATAGATTCATCGAACTCCATAAGGCTCCCGCTTGAAAAAGCACACCAAAATTAGATAAAACCGATTCATTGGGAAGGGCTCCCCGACCCCACAAATCCCCATTCTCAAAGCGAACCATGCCGGATGCAGGCTTGAGCAAGCCGGTCAGGGTCTTCAATAAGGTACTTTTACCGCATCCACTCGAGCCCATTATCACAAGACAGCTTTCTTCGAATAATTCAAAAGACAGGTCTGTAAGGATCGTTTTTTTTCCATAACATAGATGCAGATCTTTAGCTTCTAAGATAATCTTTCTTTCTTCAGAGTCCATCATCGATAACCAAGAAAACTAAATGTAATCTCAAAAAGTGCATCGCAGACCACAATGAAAGTGATGGATACCACAACCGAGGAGGTGACTGATCGCCCAAGAGCGGCGGAATCATTACCCGTATGCAACCCTTTGTAACAACCAACCAATCCAATAATTAAGCCGAAGGCCAAGCTTTTGATTAACCCCGAGTAGATCTCCCACATATGGGTCAACGCAGTTTCTGTCTGCTCATAATAATGCAAGGAAGAAAAGTCCATCACTTGGGTGCCGACCGTTAACCCTCCGAGAATCCCTACAAGATCTGCATACATGGTGAGTAAAGGAGTCATTAAAAAAAGGGCCAAAGTTCTGGGTAAAACCAAAAAGTCAATTGCAGGAATCCCGAAAGTCCTCAGTGAGTCGACTTCTTCCCTCAGTTTCATCGAGCCTAATTCTGCGGCGAATGAAGCCCCGGTTCGGCCAGCCATAACAATGGCAACCATTAGGGGACCCAT
>JAYQBP010000075.1:6859-8528 GCA_038137385.1 Opitutales bacterium
AACTAGGTCTGCAACATAGATCGTAGCATTGAATTTTTCTAACTGCACACTCCCAACAAAAGCCAAGGTTAAGCCGGTCAGAAATGCAATCAGTGTAATAATAGGGAGTGCGGAAGCACCGCAACTTTTGCACGCGACCATAAAATCTCGCAGCCTCATGAAGGATCGACCCGTCAAGAATTGGTAAAGAGCAACCAACCATTTCCCCCAGAAGGTAGAGACCTGAGTGATCCACTGTACCGACCCATCCCACCAGCTTGGTAGATCCGTTTGTCCCAAATTCAAATCATCTCCGCTCTTGGCTTTTCTTCGTTCCGCAAATTCCAACAAGTTAAGAACCTTTTGAGGAAGATTACTGAGATCAATCCTCACCCCTTGAGTCTTAAACTGATCTTCCAAACTAAAAATGAAAATAAATAATGAGGAATCCCACTTGGACTCAGGATTCATTTTTAAAACTACCAACTTAGGTAAGGTTTGCTCCACCTGACAAAACTCTTGCCATTGTGAAAGCGCTTCCGAGGAATCAACGGATAATACCCAATCTCCTTCGAGAATGCATTCGACATACTCTCCATGATTAGTACAGCGTATGACTTTCGGATTAAGCATAGAAAATTGCTTCCATTTTATTCCCAACTTTTGATTCGAGACTCATACAACAAACCATTCCCTTCCCACATTAGCTAAAATGAAGATTCGAGCAATCCTGTTTGATTTAGATGGTACTTTGATTGACCAATTTGAACCGATTTATCGTGCTTTTTCGAGAACTCTTTGTGAAATGGGCTTTCCCCGTCCGTCTTTTGAGAAAGTTAAAAGATCCGTTGGTGGAGCATCCGAAGCAACTATGGCAAAGTTGATTGGACCAGAAAGAGCCGCCGAGGCCGTTGATATCTTACGGCCCATTTTTGAAGAGGAAATGCTCAATGGACTCAAACCTTTACCAGGAGTGATGGAGGGACTGAAGCAACTCAATAACGAAGGAATCCAATGTGCCGTTCTCACAAACAAATATGGCCCCCATGCCCGAACTGCCTGTGCTCACTTAGGAATGAGCAAGTACCTTAAGTTTACCATCGGAGCCAATGACACCGAATGGAAAAAACCAAACCCAAAGCTTACCGCAATTGCCCTGGATCGACTGGGTTTCAGTAACCTGGAAACCATTTATATCGGAGATTCACCTTACGACTTTCAAACCGCCAAAAATGCTGAGCTAAGTTGCAATTTATTGTGCACCGGAACGCATTCCTTCGACGAGTTAAGCGTTCTACAAAGCGATCGCATCCATTCAACTTTCGTGGATTTACTCGAGTGGTTAAAAAATCATATTTGAGGAAATCAACTGCAAAAGCTAGGGTTGACCGAGAATCTCCTACCTAGTACTCTTGTTATAACCCTACCCTTAAAATTATGAGTACTTCTACCCCGGAGTCGCCCAAAGTCGCTCACCAAATATCTGAATCACGCATCAATCAATTGCTCGAGTCAGAAATGAAAATATCTGACCACCAACCCTTGGTTGTTTTTATTTCTGATTGTCCCGATCGAGAAGAAATCGCCAGTAAACTATCTGTACCTTCTTTTCAATGCAGTTCAGTTCATGAGTTCTTGAGACTTGGATTGAACCATCGAGCCTGCGTTCTCGTGGTCTCTGAACAACGAG
>JAYQBP010000076.1:0-8140 GCA_038137385.1 Opitutales bacterium
ACTTTAAGCAAGGAAAAGTAAAAATTCTTTGTGCCACGGATGTTGCATCCAGAGGATTGGATATCTCCAATGTTACCCATGTGATTAACTACGATGTGCCCCAGCACTCAGAAGACTATGTTCACCGGATCGGTCGTACAGGGCGGGCACGCACCGAGGGCGAAGCTTTTACCCTATGCAAACCAGAGGAACTTTCCTTGGTGGACTCGATCGAAAAACTGCTCGGCAACCCATTGCCCCGAAAAGTGGTCGAAGGATTTGCCTATCGCAATGAACCTGAAAGCTTGGCTCCAACGGCACCGGCAGTGTCCCGCAAACGAAACCGGGGTTTTGGCAGTCAATTAAGTTTTGGAGGAAGACGGCGGCGTTAACGCACCCGAATGACCGGGGTGACTGGTCTGACTACTTTTGCAGCTTGTTTTAATGGCTGAGATACCAAATCGGTAGCAACCCCAGTCACAGTTTTAACAGGTGTGACTACTGCTTGGGTAGCCAGATTAAGTGGCTTAGTAATCATACTTCCGCAACCGAACATGAAAAATAAGCTAATTGTAAGGCAACCTTGAAACAAAAGAAACTTGCTCATCAATATGACAAGTAGTAACTAGCAACGATTCGCAATCTTTTTCCTCCCTTTCGATTTTTTAGGTTAACCAAGTTCCTTCTAATCAAATGCCTGAAGCTTCTCCCCTCCTTTACATTCTTCCAATTATTGCCGCATGGATCGGATGGATCACCAATTATTTGGCCATCAAGATGTTGTTCTATCCACATAATCCAAAAAAGATTTTGGGTCTCACTTTTCACGGAGTATTCCCCAAAAGGCAGGCTCAAATTGCCGAGAAACTAGGGGATCTCGTTGCTAATGAATTGTTTTCTATCCGTGATATTTCTAATAAAATTGAAGAGTTATCCACGCAGCCAGAAGCTTTAGACGAAGTCGGTAAAAGAATTGAAAAAACGATTCGGGGGAAACTCATTTCTTCCTTTCCCATGCTTTCCATGTTCCTGAGCGATGAAATGATCGAAAAAGTGACCAACTTATTCAAGGGAGAATTGGAAGATTTCTTGCGGGAATCTGCTAGGGGACTAGCTTTTAAAATTGAAGAATCAGTAAATGTTCAAGCTTTGGTTAGGGATAAAGTACAGACTTTCTCTTCTAACAAAATCGAAGAATTACTGGTAGATTTTATGAAACAAGAATTCCGATTTATCGAAAAAATAGGGGCGGTTCTTGGATTTCTGATCGGAGTTATTCAGGTTATCCTCATTACTGCTTTTTAGCTATTGTTAAGACAATTGCGAGTTGCCAAAGGTAAGTCCTGATTCAGAATGGTTGGAGGAATGAATAAGGTAAGTAATGCTATTTCTCAACTAGCGGAAAATGCCTATTTATTTTGGACCACCCCTTCTGCTCAGATTCAGGCATGCGTCTTGGTATTCTCGTTCTTTATTTCAATCCTCATGGCTAGGAGATTCAAACCAAAAGTATTGAAGTTAATCCAAGATCCCACGAGACCTCCTTGGGTCGAAATATCAGTCCGTATCCTGGCACATCTTCTTCTTCCTTTATTTCTTCTTCTTTGCTCTCTCTTGGGTCGTGGGTTATTGACCCGTTTTGAATTTGCTTCCGTCGATCTGCTCAATCCTTTTGTTCACGCAACCACGGCTTGGCTGATCTACCGACTAGTTGCTGGTCTTACACACAACCAATTCTGGCTTAAACTGGCGGCAGTTTTAGCCTTTGGAATCGCCGCCCTACAGAGCTTTGGTCTTCTTGGTCCGACCTTCGACTTTCTCGAATCTCTATCGTTCGCAGTAGGCAAAAGTTCTTTGTCCGTGTTAGATCTAGTCAACGGTATTTTCATTCTCCTTTTTTTGCTTTGGATGAGTTCGCTTGTGGGCAGTGCTGGGGAAAGTAAAATTAGACAACTCCCTAATCTACCACCATCTTTACAAGTTTTACTTGCAAAGGTTGTCAGGGTCTTATTGATCTTTCTTAGCTTTTTGGTGGCGATGTCCACAGTAGGCTTGGATCTTTCCTCCTTTGCGCTTCTCGGTGGTGCCATTGGTGTCGGTATTGGATTTGGCTTACAAAAGGTAGTTTCCAATCTGGTGAGTGGACTTATTTTGCTCCTTGATCGCTCCATCAAACCAGGAGATGTGATTGAAATTGATAACACCTACGGATGGATCAATTCGCTTCGCGCCCGATACGCATCCATTATCACTCGAGACGGCAAGGAACATCTAATTCCCAATGAAGATCTTATCACCAATCGGGTGATCAACTGGTCATTTAGTGATAAAAATATCCGAGTTCGCGTTCCTGTCGGAATTTCCTACGACTCGGACCCCCGCATGGCAATGGATCTTTGCGTTGAAGCGGCCCGTTCATCAGGAAGAGTTCTTAGTACTCCCGAACCTCGCTGTTTGGTTACAGGTTTTGGGGACAATTCTGTAAATTTAGAATTAAGGTTTTGGATCAATGATCCATCCAACGGCGTAGGCAATGCTAGAAGTGAAGTCTTGTTAAGTATTTGGGACAGGTTTAATGAGTCAGGAATATCCATACCCTTCCCTCAAAGAGACCTTCATTTACGAACTTGGCCTGATAACATCCAAGACACTCTGAATAAATAGAGTATTCGATTTTTTCAAAGATTAGAAATACTGAGGCAAACTCTTGCCTTCCAAGCTTGCCAATATCCACTCCAATCTGTTTATTGATGCGTTTGTCATGACAAACTTAAGCTTTGATTCGGTATCTTTTATTCATGCCTTGGCTATGGCCCCGACAGGAGACCCATCTGGCCCTGGAGGTGGATTGATGAGTTTTTTACCAATGATTTTGATTTTTGTCGCCTTTTGGTTTCTTTTGATTGCACCCCAAAGGAAAAAACAGAAAGAGCACGATAAAATGATTCAAGCCCTCGAGAAAGGTGCAAATGTAAAGACTGTGGGAGGAGTATTTGGAACTATTACTGGAGTCAAAGATGATCGTTTTGTCGTTAGAATTGCAGAGAATGTAAAAGTCGAGGTAGCTCGTGAAGCAATCTCTGCGAAGCTCGATTAATCGTCTCAGTTCAGCTGGATTGCCTTTCTGACTGTTTTTTCTTTCAGCCCAAAATTCGATGAACCGTTCTAATACCTGGAAGCTAATTTTCGTTCTTTTCCTATCTGCGATAAGTATATCCTTCATCTTACCTTTTGAGGACAGAGAACTCGGTGAATACGCCACCTCTCAGGTCACATCCGATGCCAATGCCTCCAACCATGCAGGTCATGAAAACTTCTCTGAAGTAATCGATAACATCCGCTTACAATTACCCAGCGACCAGCCTATCGATTATTCGGCTCTGAGAGATTATGGAAAACGTAATCGACTGGATTACTCTGCATATTTTAAGCCCCCCCAGGGCATTCTTGGTACCGTGGGATCTCGACTTATACCCTTCCTGGTTAAACCAGGCATCCGATCCAATCACATCAAAGACCGTGATAAGAGAAACGACTTAGTCCTAAGGACCCTTCTTAAAAAATCTCAGGCCGCAATCAAGCGTGGTCTAGACTTACGCGGTGGAATCGCCTTCACTATGGAGGCGACTGACCTAAATGTTTCCGCAGATTTGGACCAAGCATCCGGGGCGTCACCTATGGATAAAGTGGTGGAGATTATGAGCGAACGACTCAATGCCTTTGGAGTCGCGGAAACCATCGTACGCAAAAAAGGAGATCGTGCCATAGAGGTCCAAATTCCTGACCTAACAACGAAACAGGACCCAGGTATTATTCACGAACTTCAAAAGCCAGCAAAGCTTGAATTTCGTATTGTGAGCACAAATAGCGAAGCCCCCATTCCTGTCCAGGAAGGCGAGGAGTGGACTGATGAGGAAGGGATTCCCTACATTGCACTTTTGAGGAGCGATGCCCAACCCAATGAACGCCCGATCTGGGTCAGGCGTCTTTGGTCTGCGGATGGTGAAATCATTGCTGAGGCTTACCCGAGACAGGACCAAATGGGAGGATGGGAAGTGGGGCTAGATTTTACACCTGAAGGTGGAAACACATTTGCAGACCTAACGGGAAGAATTGCCGAAATGACCGACCTTAGCACTGGAATGCCCGGTAGGTTGGCGATTGTTTTGGATGGGCAACTCGAAAGTGCACCCACGGTTAAGGAGCGTATTGGAGGTGGAAGTGCTGTAATTACTGGGAATTTCAGTTTCCGCGAAGCGAAGATGCTCTCCGATATTCTAAATAATCCCCTCAAAGTATCTCTTTCCATTGGTGAGCAGTATGAAGTCTCTCCAACCTTGGCAGCAGGTGCACTCTCTACTAGCCTGAATGCTTGCTTATTGGGTGCCGCCTTAGTCATAGCATTCATGCTTGTTTGGTACAAAGGAGGGGGATTCATTGCGGTTCTTTCTGTTGGATTGAACATTCTTTTGGTCGTGGCCACATTATCGGGTATTTTTCAGGCAACATTTACATTACCTGGCATGGCAGCATTGGTTCTTACAATTGGTATGGCAGTCGATGCGAACATACTAATTTTTGAAAGGATTAGGGAAGAATTGAGAGCTGGAAAGAGTACGGAAAATGCATTGGAAGGTGGATATGCAAAAGCTTTCTCCACCATTATTGATGCAAACCTCACCACCCTTATTACTGCCTCTATTCTAATATGGCTTGGAACAGGTCCAGTAAAAGGATTCGGAATCACCCTAGCGATAGGTATTGTAACTTCTGTATTTTGTGCTCTTTTCATAAGTCGTTTATTCCTAACCCTTCTGTTAAACTCTGGGGTGCGCAACTTGATTAGCCTGCAAAAAATCGAAAAATCCGCACCCAATAACTCGATTGATTTTCTCAAGTATCGAAAACTTGCATTTCTTGTGTCTTGGATCGTGGTCGCAGTCGGAATCTTCTCTGTTTACTCCAAGAAAGATACCATTCTTGGGATTGATTTTCGAGGCGGCGAAGAATTGGTTGCCGGGTTTTCCCAAACGATTAATGCAGAAAGTCTGGAGGAATCGCTTCAAAAGAATTCCTCTCTTGGAGAAGTACAATATGTCTACCGATCTGAAGTTGGATCAGGAGAGGGTGCGAGTCGGTTGGTTTTACAAACCGAGGAAGGAAAATCTCGCGAAGCTCTTTCACATCTACAGAGGAACTTTCCGGACGCTTCTTTAGTCGAGGAAGGGTTGAGTAACATTGGCGGATCCGTAAGTGAACAGATCAAAAGCGACGCCATACTTTCCGTATCTGTAGCCCTCTTAGGCATTTTACTCTATGTGGCTCTGCGGTTTGAAATGGGATATGCGATCGGTGCAGTGGTGGCGACGATCCATGATATTTTAATGACGGTTGGTTTATTTGTCCTAATCGGACACCTTACCGATGGAGCAATCTGTTCGGGCCAGTTTTCTGCCCCAATGCTAGCCTCTATATTAATGATCGTGGGCTATTCCATTAATGACACTATTGTTGTTTTTGACCGGATTCGGGAGGAACTGGAACTTAATCCGGTAACCAACCTGCGTAAAATCGTTACTCTCGCAATCAACCGAGTACTCTCGCGCTCTATTCTTACCAGTTTCACGACCCTTCTTGCCGCAACCTCTTTATGGATCTTTGGTGCAGGGATTATCAATGACTTCGCTTTCGTTTTTGTCATTGGTATTTTGACTGGTACTTTCTCCTCCATCTTTATCGCGAGTCCGATTTTTTACTTTTGGCATCGTGGCGACCGCAAGCATGTGGAAGAGGGTGAAATTCTGCCCAAATACGACTGGCAAACCTCTAAATAGCCTGGTTACCGAAAACCATTTTCTAAAACCAGCTCGGGGGCGATGCAGTGGATCGAGCAAAGAGCGGAGCAAGACCTTATTGCCCGACTTCAAAAAGATATTGGAATTTCGGCTCTCTTAGCAAGACTCCTTGTACAAAAAGGATTTACTGACCCCCAAAAAGCTCTGTCTTTTCTCCAGCCGAAGTTAAGGGATTTGAATGATCCATTTGCGATCCAAAATATGGACCTGGCTATTTCAAAAATACTCCATGTCCAGGACAGTCAACAATCTGTTTTGTTACTGGGAGACTACGATGTGGATGGGATCAGCTCAACCGTGATGACCAAACAAGCACTCGAAGCAATTGGATTGGTTGTGGAAACCATAATCCCCAAAAGATTGAGCGAGGGCTATGGGCTGACTCAAGAAGCATTGGAACGTGGTCTAAGTAAAGGAAAATTTGGCTTGGTGATCGCTCTTGATTGTGGGACCAACTCTATTGAGGAAGCTGATTATCTCCATAGCCTGGGAATTGACCTCATCGTGGTCGACCACCATCAGCAGAAAGGTGACTCCTTACCCAATGCGATCCTTATAAACCCCCATCTTTCCCCCGACCAAGGAGAGCCTTGGCGAAATTTATGTACCGCTGGTCTATGTTTCAAATTGATTCATGCTTTGTACAAGCGGTTGAGAGAAATGGATACACCTGGCTCGGAAGTCTTAACCCCAAGAGACTTTTTACCCCTTTGTGCAATTGGAACACTCGCCGACCTGGTTCCCTTGCAGGGAGAGAGTCGAATCTTGTCTCGTTTTGGAATGATGCGTCTTTTTGTAGATGCCTCGCCTGGATTGCTCGCACTTCTGAATGAGTGTGGAATAGAGGAATCGAACGCACCTGAAACGGAAGATATCACTTTTAAGTTAGCCCCTAGAGTTAATGCATGCGGCCGTTTAAATGAGCCCGAAACTGCCGTTTCCCTACTCCTTGAAAAACACTCAGGCAGGTGCCGATCCTTGGCTCAAAAACTGACCCAATTTAATGAGGAGAGAAAGGGAATTGAAGCACAACTCACCATCGATGCCCTTGCACAAGCAGAAGAAAAATTCAGGGATTCTCCCGCCGTTATCGTCACCGGGGAGGGAGATGCTTGGCACCCGGGGGTCGTTGGGATTGTTGCCGGCAAACTAGCGAATTCCCTAAATAAACCATGTTTGGTGTTAGCCCATGGAGAGGGAGATGAGTACTGTGGATCTGGACGCAGCGTACCAGGAGTAAATCTGGTGGAAATCCTCTCACGATGCCAGAACAGGTTAACCCATTGGGGAGGTCATCCAGTGGCGGTTGGACTTGGACTTAAGGAAAGTGAACGCGATCCATTTATCGCTGAATTTATTGAGGCAGTGCAAAATTGCTCAATATCCACGACAGAAGAATCCGCGCTGAGTGTGGATGCATTTATCGGCCCCGATGAGTTAAGATATGAATTATTGGATGAAATCAATTCGCTAGGTCCCTTTGGCCAGGGGAATGAAGAACCTTTTTTAGGAATGAAAGAAATCGTGCTCGATTCTCCAGTCAGACCGATTGGCAATGGAGAACATTTCCAGTTCTCCATTCGAAATGCATATGGTTACATCCGTGGTGTAGCCTGGCGGATGGGAGACCAGAGACCACCAGTTGGCCAAAAAATAGATCTTCTCTTTAAGCTAAGAAAAAACTTCTGGAATGGAAGAAGTTCTCTTCAACTTGTGCTTGAGGATTGGAAGCTCAGTGTGCTTTCCCAAACCAATAATCTGGATTGATTAAGGATTGATTCGCTCTTCCAAATGAGCAACCGCTTCGTCCATCGTCATTCTTTGCTGCTTGGTGGTATCCCGATCACGCAAAGTAATGGAACCATCGCCTTCAAGGGTATCGAAATCCACAGTTAATGCAAAAGGAACCCCCGCTTCATCTGCCCGACGATACCGGCGGCCAATCGCACCCGATTGATCGTAAGTCACATTCCATTTGCGTTGAAGGCGTCGGTAGAGACCCTGAGCTTTTTCCACCAATTCAGGCTTGTTTTTGACCAGTGGAAAAACAGCCGCTTTAAGAGGGGCAACCCGAGGGTGAAATTTCATCACCGTCCGTTTCTCCCCATCAACCTCATCGATCTGGTAAGCCCCACAGAGAACCGCAAGAAAAGTTCGATCCACTCCAAGGCTGGGTTCAATCACATGGGGTAAGTAGCGTTGCTTACTCCCCTCGTCAAAATACTCCAAGCTCTTGCCCGAATGCTCCTGATGTTGAGTGAGATCAAAATTTCCCCGAGCCGCAATTCCCTCGAGCTCATGTTCAC
>JAYQBP010000077.1:0-5831 GCA_038137385.1 Opitutales bacterium
GGACCTTCATAAATGGGACTCATCTGAGCCCGAACTAGTGATTACCCACCAAGTGGGTAAAGCCCATACCAACGCAGTTCTTGACTCGCTATCGATTAAACATCCGTTAAACTTTTCGAGCTATGAGAAACTAGGGAATTGTGGCTCAGTTTCCTTGCCGATTACCTACACCCTAGCTTGCGAAAGCGATCCGAGGAATTTGTTATCCAAAACTGCCTTGCTTGGAATCGGTAGTGGTCTTTCCAGTATCATGTTATCGATTAATTCTTGAATATTCCTCAAAAATTAAAAGAGGATTACCCGTTCAATCCTCGATCTTTTACTCTTTCCTGCGGTCACTCCATGAGTTACCTAGATGAAGGAGCGGGGGAGGGAATCCCGACTCTTTTTCTCCACGGCAATCCTACTTGGTCTTTTTTTTACCGAAATTTGATTTTAAGTTTTAGAGAGAAGGGTCGGTGTGTTGCTCCGGATCACATCGGTTGTGGTCTGTCTGACAAGCCTGATGACAAAGACTTCAGTTATCTATTAAAGCAACATGCTCAAAACATTTCTGAATTACTGGATCACTTGGAGATCAATAAATTGAATTTAGTCGTTCATGATTGGGGTGGGGCCATTGGAATGACGGCTCTAGCTTCCACTCCTGAAAGAATCAATAAGATTGTTTTGCTTAATACCGCCGCTTTTCTTTCAAAAGATGTAGCCAAACGAATTCTGTTTTGTAGGCTTCCTTTAGTTGGCGAATTCTTTGTCCGAGCCCTCAACGGGTTTGCTTGGCCCGCAACTTGGATGGCAACAGCTAAAGAGCTCGACTCCAAGGCAAAAGAAGGGTTTCTCTTTCCATACAATAGTTGGAAAAATCGTGTAGCTATATGGAATTTTGTCCAAGACATTCCCTATGAAAATAATCATCGAAGTCACTCCGTCTTGCAAGAAACCGAAAATAAATTGAAAGACCTTGCTCATATACCCTCCATTGCTTGTTGGGGAATGAAGGACTTTTGTTTCCACCCGGGTTTCCTTCATAAATGGCAGACTTTTTGGCCAAATATGAAAGCCCACTTCTTCCCTGACGCAGGGCATTACCTTTTAGAGGACAATTTTGAGGAAGTCGTATCTAAAGTTGAGCCTTTTCTTTTTGAAGTTTAAGTTAACCTCGTTCTCCCCTTTTACCCTTGATTGAATATGAACTAGGATATTTCAATAATGAGCCAAAAAACGCCCCTGAAAAACCGATCGGAGAGACCAGGTAACCTAGTTTCTATTGAAGCTTACGACCAAACATCTCGAGCCTCCTCGAACCAAAGAAATCCGCGACCCCAAATCAACTTCAGTGCATACCTGACGATTGCAGTCCTAGTCTTCCTCGTGATTTTTTTCATCTGGATCTATGAGTTAATTTTTGATTTATGGGGGCAGATTCTATAAAACTATCCGATGAACTGCATTTAGACGAGCGGGTGAGTCAATTTTTAACTCACCTCACATTGGAGCGTCGCCTATCCGTATACACCTTCCGGAATTATAAATTATCTCTCTCCCGTTTTACAAAATGGCTCGCTGTTCAAAATCCAAACATCTCCATTTTAAGAACCAACAAGATAATTGCTCGATCTTATCTGATTGAATGCCAAAAAGAACTCTCCCGCACAACCCTAGCCAATCAAACATCTGCACTTCGCGGTTTTTTTCAGTATGCTCAAAGGAGGAACTGGGTGGAATTAAATCCTTTCAAAAACATATCTTTACCCAAGCCTGATAAATCATTGCCCAAGTTTCTAACCGAACAGCAGGCCACAGATTTAATGAACTCTCCCCAGTTGGTCCATGAAAACGCCAAACATGCAGAATTTTTGATTCCTCGAGACACCATTATTCTGGAATTAATGTATGGATCGGGCTTGCGGGTATCCGAAGTGGTCAGCCTTAATCACGAACATCTAGATTTATCCAATCACCTGGTTCGTGTTGTTGGCAAAGGAAGGAAGGAAAGGAATTGTCCTATCGTTAGGAGGACCGCACAAAGAATTTTCGAATTTCGAAAAAATCATGCCGTGGATGCATCCCTTACCTGTCCCCTTTTTACGAACCTTTTGGGAAGGAGGCTTTCTACGAGGTGGGTGCAACTGTTTCTCAAAAAATGCCTCAAACATGCTGGTCTTCCCCAGGATTTCACTCCGCATAAATTGCGACATTCTTTTGCGACTCATCTTCTTGATAACGGAGCTGACCTTCGTTCGGTACAGGAGTTATTGGGGCACGCCAGTTTGTCAACCACTCAAGTATACACGCATGTTTCAGTCAGTAGGCTCAAAAAAGCCCACCAGCAAGCCCACCCTCGAGCCTAACTCTCCATGTTTAACCAATTACTTATTCCTGTTCCCGTTATAATTGCGTCATTCCTTTGGGTTATGGATGGGGCTAGGTTATCTTTTTGGGCAACCAGTAAGGCGATTAAAGAGGAAATTCCTATTGTCGCAGGTATGCCTGAATTGGGGACTCAAACGAAGATTACCTGGGAGGATCAATTTATTCATGGAATCGAAACCCCTATTCTCGGTGTACTCATCATGTTTGCGCTCCTATTAGTAAGGTATCTCCAGAAAAAGAAGTTTGAAAAATCCATCCAAATAGACGGGAATAAATAGATGAACTTATTTAGATTTACCTGCTTGCTGCTTCCTTGTTTTATTTTTGCTGAAACCAAGTCTTTTGACTTCAAGGACTCTAAAGGCTTGAATACAGTAATTTTCCAACTCGATGCTTTGCTTGAATCTATCAATGGTTCAGCTTCAGGGGTTTCCGGAAAGATTGATTTTGACCCCGATGATCCAGCAGTAACCAAGGGGGTCATTATTTTGGAGTCCTCCAGTTTACGAGTGGACAATCCCGTGCTTCAAGAGCATATGCATGGGGACGATTGGTTGGATGTTACTAAGTTCCCTAAAATTGAATTCTCCCTCTCGAATCTGACCCGCCTCAAAGTACAAGGTCGCTCCATTCATGCTTCTGCTGAAGGCAAAATGACTATTCGGAATGTAACCATAAAAATGAGTATTCCTGTCGAACTTACTTACCTAGAAGGCATGCTTGAAAAGAGGAACCGCATCCCGGGAGATTTATTAATCGTACGGTCGAAGTTTTCAGTTAAACGAGATGATTTTGGTATTCGAGCAGGAGAATACCTTGATAAAGTCGCCAACAATATCGAAATTTCGATTAATCTTGCTGGAGTGTTTCCCTCAAAATAAGGCAATTATTACCCAAAGAGAGCTCGCTACTCTCACCCCAATAAGCGAAAACATACCTTTGTGTTCTCGCTTTTTTTTTTCCTTTTGTTATGGTTAGTACTTTGTGAAAAATCCGGACATATATCCAATAACCAAGCACCTTATCTCTAAGCATCAAAAAGAGTGCTTTCTGGGCCAGCAAGGTGGGGTGTTCTGGCTTTATGGGCTTTCCGGTTCGGGCAAGAGTACATTGGCGATCAGGATGGAGAACCTTCTTCACCAAAGAAAAAAGTATTGTATTGTTCTGGATGGCGACAACCTTCGATCTGGCTTGAACTCAGACCTGGGTTTTTCAGACTCCGATCGTGTAGAAAATATTCGCAGAGTGAGTGAGGTGGCAAAGTTGCTTTCCCAGAACGGCGTAATTGTGATTGTATCCTTGATCACCCCATTTCGCGAATCCAGGGATGCTGCCCAAACGATCATCGGGGCAGAAAATTTCCATGAAGTTTATGTTAAAGCTTCCTTTACTACCTGCCAGAACCGTGATGTCAAAGGACTCTATGCCAAAGCCAGTCAAGGAAAGGTACAATCTTTTACGGGCCAAAATTCCAAGTTTGAGGAACCTGAGAATAATTGTCTGATTATTGATACGGAAAAGGAAAGCCTCGAAAATTCAACTGAGAAGTTGTTCCAATATGTGTTTAAATCAATTTCGGTTAATTCATGAAAAATTATAATCTAACCCACTTAGAGCAACTTGAGGCGGAGGCCATTTTTGTACTCCGGGAAACAGCCGCACAGTTTGAACGCCCTGGCTTGCTCTTTTCAGGAGGTAAAGACTCCATTGTCATGGCCCACTTGGCCTACAAAGCATTTTACCCATCTAAATCACCATTTCCATTGGTTCATGTAGATACTGGGCATAATTTCCCCGAAACCATTCAGTATCGTGATCAATTTGTCGAGAAACTTGGAGCACAGTTAATCGTTGGTTTGGTCCAGGATTCTATAGACCGCGGCACAGTCGCTGAGGAAACCGGCCCGAATGCCAGCAGAAACGCCCTGCAGTCAGTCACCTTACTTGAGACCATTGAAGCGGAGCGCTTAGATGCGGCAGTGGGTGGGGGAAGACGGGATGAAGAAAAGGCACGGGCAAAGGAAAGGTTTTTTTCTCATCGGGATGCCTTTGGTCAATGGGACCCCAAAAATCAAAGGCCCGAATTATGGAATTTATTTAATGGAAGAAAATCCCATGGAGAGCATTTTCGAGTTTTTCCTTTAAGTAATTGGACCGAGATGGATGTATGGCAGTATCTGAAAAAAGAAGAGATCGAATTGCCTTCTCTCTATTTTTCCCACCAGCGTGAGGTTATCGAAAGGAATGGATCTCTTCTGGCCGTGAGTGAATTTGTGCAACCTGGAGCTCAAGAAACTCCCAAATTAGAAACAGTGCGGTTTCGAACCATTGGAGATGCCACTTGCACAGGAGCGGTTCTTTCCACGGCCAATACGCTTGATGCAGTCATTGCCGAAGTGGCTGCATCCAGAGTTACCGAGAGAGGAACACGGGCAGATGACCGCAGGTCAGAATCTGCCATGGAAGACCGAAAAAAACAGGGGTATTTTTAATTTAGTAATTGAATGGAATGAGCGAGGATAAGAACTATCTAAACATGGACCTTTTACGTTTTACCACCGCAGGTAGCGTAGATGATGGCAAAAGCACCCTTATTGGAAGGTTGTTTCACGACACCAAGGCAATTTTTGAGGATCAACTTGAAGCGATCGAGCAAAGCAGTAAAAAAAGAGGCGATGAAAATGTGAACCTTGCCCTATTAACCGATGGATTACGTGCCGAAAGAGAGCAAGGCATCACCATTGATGTGGCTTACCGATATTTCGCCACCCCCAGAAGGAAGTTTATCATTGCAGACACACCAGGGCACATCCAATACACTCGAAACATGGTCACCGGTGCATCGACTGCCCACCTTGCTTTGATTCTTGTTGATGCACGTAATGGAGTGGTCGAGCAAACCCGAAGGCATTCTTTTATTGCTGACCTTTTGGGTATCAAGCATGTTGCAGTCTGCATTAATAAAATGGACCTAGTAGGTTACGAGGAATCAGCTTACATCAAAGTGCTTGAGCAGTTTACTGATTTTGCAAGCCGTCTGGAAAATGTAACGGATATAACATTTATTCCCATTTCTGCCCTAAAGGGAGATAATGTGGTAGACCGATCTGAAAACATGACTTGGTACAAGGGGCCGCCCTTGCTCTATCATCTAGAAAATGTCTATGTAGGCTCCGATTCCAATCATGTGGATGCTCGTTTTCCCGTGCAATGGGTTATTCGCCCCCATTCAGATGAGTATCATGATTTTAGAGGTTTTGCTGGTCGGGTCGCTGGTGGGGTTTTTAAAACAGGGGATGAGGTATCGATTCTGCCGTCAGGATTTACTTCAAAAATCAAGCAAATCATGCTTGCTGACAAAGAAATTGATGAAGCATTCCATCCACAATCAGTCACGCTTCTATTAGAAGATGAAATTGATGTGAGTCGTGGAGATATGATCGTCAAACCAAACAATC
>JAYQBP010000077.1:5841-8044 GCA_038137385.1 Opitutales bacterium
TCAACCCAATAGCTCTCAAGACTTGGATGCCCGAGTTTGCTGGTTCTCAGCAAGCAAGCGACTCACTCAAGGCAGTAAGTTAATTTTACGTCATACGACTAAAGAGGCTCAAGTGATTGTTAGTGAAGTAAAATACAAGATTGATGTTAATACGCTCAGAAAAAATGAAGAGCAAAAGGAGCTTGGCATGAATGACATAGGTCGAATTTCACTCAGGTCCTCATTGCCTGTTTTTTGGGACTCTTATCGAAGGAACCGTAATACCGGTAGCTTCGTTTTAGTTGATCCTTTTACGAACGAAACTTTAGCCGCCGGAATGCTCCGATAATAAGCCATTGACTTTTGATATGCATAAAAACTTATCTTCCCTAGTCCTCGGTATTCTTTTGATTACCATCAATTTTTCATGCTTGCATAGTCAAGACGATGAGGAGGCAGGAAAGGGTACTTTAAATTCTGACAAGCCTTATGCATGGACCACAGACCACATGCATGTTGGGGTTCGATGGCAACCCTTTGGATTCCCTGAATGTGAAATCTATGATGCCAATCGACCTCTCATTTCGGAGCATAGTAGCTATGCTCAGTTTTGGGTGAGTTGGAATGCGGTGGAGCCTTCAAGAAAAAACACCGATTATCTAAATCACAAGTCTGGCCAACTTAAGGCAATTGAACATGCAGTCAATCTATGCATAGAAAGAGGACTCAAGGTTGAGTTTGTCATGTGGCACACTCCTGCTTGGGCATCGGTATCTGGCAAGGGCGGACCTTGGCGCCCCAAACAGGGACTCTACCCTGAATTTGTAGCACGCATAGCCAAGCACTTTAAGAACAGGGTGGATGCCTACCAACTGTATCATGAAGTGAACCTAAAAGGTATGATGAACGATGCGGATAGTGCATTCATTATCGAAGAAATTTTTAAAAATGGAGCGAGGGCTATTCGTAAGGTGTACAATGAAGAGCCTAAACGGCCGGTTATTATTTCTACTTCGGGCACATCTCCGTGCGAAGCTTGCGGAGCCCGTGAAGGTCTAAAAGGCGAAAAAGGTGCTGAGGCCGTTGAAGATTATTACGATCAATTAATCGCATCACCCGAAATGATCAATGAGGTCGACGCATTAAATATGAATGTTTCTGATCACTTCAACGGTTACGGCATGATGGATGGTAAGATCATTGCAAATGTTTGGGGGCAATATGACATGGTGAGAACAAAACTAGATAACGCTCAATTAAAACATAAGAAAATCCTCTCCTCGGAATCTTGGATTGTATGGGACGGCTCAAACAACAACCATGATGTCAATGCAGATGGAATCAAAGATGAGAAAGATGCATACGATAAAACCGTAACTATATTCGGTAAACTTCTTGAACGGGGTTTAAATACTTTGAATATGCCTTGGTGCGATAATTCGAGTCGCTGGTCGATGGGGTTAGTGAAGAGGGTCGATTATAATGGCAGGGTAAAACAACTTCAGCCCAAGTGGGTCGTCCCGTCGACCAATGGTGGCCCCGATATCATTACAAGAAAAGTAAACCTCAGGGGATCCAGTGATCAAAATATCATTCCTACTGAAGTACCTGATTCAGGACTGCCATTTACTGAAAAAAATTACATTAATCCCGGTGATCCCAATCATTTACATTACTATATTTGGAAATGGTACTCCCAAATATCCGCCGGTTCAGACGAAGTCATCAGGCATGCGATTGCGGGTGAACGCGGTAATGACATTAAGGTATTGGGAGTCGGGATGACAGGCAATGAACAGTACCGGATATCTTCCTATAATCGGACAGCACAAAAATTCATCGTGCTAATTTACTCGAGTGGAGCGAACGGGAGAGGTTGGGTGGATGTCTCAATCCCGTCCACGATTCAACAGGGTGTGTACTATAATAACGATTTTTCATACTTTGACTTCAAGGGAGAAGGAATCGAAATTGGTGAGAGGTACTTGGCAAAAGTTACCACCAAAAATATTAATCGACAGAATGGTAGCGATGAAGATTTATCTACCAATACCTACAAAAGTGAAGTCGGAGATGACGGTGAACTTAAGGTTCGAGTGAGCAGTATGAATAAATTTACCTCTATCGAGTTTTCTCTTTTACCCTAAATAGAGCTCATTTACGACCTCCCATCTAATATCTTTTTTCTCTGTAGATAAAACTTGTGAGTGGCTAGGGCCTTTCT